>JAISLW010000525.1 GCA_031277105.1 Planctomycetaceae bacterium
ATCTGTGGACAAAAAAATTCGATCCACAGATTACACAGATTAGAAAGATTATTTTTTTGCAAATTACGTATTGGCGATTTTTAAACTGGTAGCGCTTTAATTTGCGTTTACCCTAACCTTATTTTTACCTTATTTTTCTTTACAAAACCATTCACCAAAAAGACCTCAGTAGAAAATGAATCCACCAAACCACAACCTCATTACCTCATTAAAAAATAACGTTGAACGTCATTGCGTAGAGACGCCATGCCTTGCGGATCTATATTATGTCTAACACCTGTCTAACGCCTGTTGAACACATTAATCTCAACAACAATAAAAACAAAATTACGACATTTATTTGCGTGGATTAAAAATGAGGTAAATGAGGTTTGTTTTGTGGGGGCTTGGTTGCTACTAAGGTCTTTTTGGTGAATGGTTTTGTAAAGAAAAATAAGGTAAAAATGAGGTTAGGTTATAAAATAAAAATTCCACTGAAATATACTATTCACACTTTAAAATGCGTTTTTAAATCTGATTTTTTGTAACGATAATTTTAATTATATTTCGCCCTGATAATGACAATACATAACAGCCCGCCGCAACACTGCGGATTATAGATTATCAAATAACGAGCGTCCTAAAAGGACAATTGAATGACGGATCTAATTACTTGTAAATTTAATCAAATGATCTTTAAACTGTTCGCACTTGAGTTTTCGTTTACATTCGCCTGCCTAGCTTTCGGACGGCAGGCGAAGGTAAACGCAAATTAACGTGCGCCCAGTTTAAAAATTCCTTGAACGGTTACATTATTTTTTTGTGTTTTCGTTTCTTTTTAGGTAATTTCCTAATTCGTCTAACCAGTTTCTGATTTCGGGTTCGTATTCGCAAGCGAGTCCTCCGATGATTAGTTCGCGTTGGAAATCTGCGGCGCCGTCGTGGAATACGTCTGCCGCTTCGGCGCTTTCAAAACGTTTATTTGGGTCAGGCGCAATTAACCCCTTGCAAAAACTCATCAACCTTTCACTCGACGCAACTTGAGCGGGTAAAATTTGATGTAATTTACCCGCTAAAATTAAACGTCCTTGCAAACCTTGAAATTCAGATTGTGAATTAAATAAGCGCCGTCCCGAAAGCATCTCAATTAAAACATATCCCAAACTTGCAATATCGCTGCGCGGCGTACTATCCTTGCCTTCAAGTACTTCCGGCGGCGCGTATGCTAACGTGAATGTTCTGTGCATCCGCGATTTGTCAATTTCAAACGCCGAACCAATATCTATAACTTTTGCGTTTCCGGTACGTTTAAGCATTATATTTGACGGTTTAATATCTCCATGCACGACGCCGCCGCGATGCAACGCCGCCAGAGCGCCCAAACAATCGCGGATTATCGGCACCGCAATCCCCGGCATAAGACGCGGATGCATCATTCCGCGCGTTACTACTACTTCGTTAATATGCTTCCAACGCCGCGCCGAAACTTGCGTAAACAAATAATCAAGCATTTCTTGTTGCAATAATTTATTCAAATCGAAACCGTCGATAAGCTCCATTTCCATAAATCGAACTCGATTTGCGGCTCGCCAATTATGCACCGCCAGAAGGTGATCGTGTTGAATACGCGCAACTTTCGCCGTTACCGACGCCATGTTGCTCATCTCTTCTTCGTAAAACGCATCGCCCGCAAAACGCTCAGGTGAAAATACCTTAATCGCTATCGGCAATACAAAACCATCCGTGCCAACACGCTCGCTCAAATAAACTATGCCTTGACCGCCATGACCAAGCACTTGACGAAAATGTATCTCTTCGTCCCAAGTTACTTTTTGATCCTTAAGCAACTGAGCATAATTACCCAACAACTCAGACGTACAACCACTACGAACGCCAACGCCGGCATGTGTACGCGAAAGCGTCCGCTCAAAAAGTACCGTAGATAAATCGCGATGAGACAAAATTATATAATATTGGTTAAAAATTAATGACTTTAGTAATAAATAACTCACGTTACGCAGGCGGTCAAATTCAGTCCTAATATAGTTACTATATTTTGCCTTGTTTCTGCGTATGATGCGTAACATGAGTTAATAAACAAATTTTCGTGAACGGTAACTAATTTTTTTTACATGAAAGGAAAAAAATTTTATGAGAATGATATTTTATGTTTTGTTTTGTTTTATGTTTTTTGGCGCTTTTCTTTTTGCTGCGGATGCGGTTCATAACGTGATTTCGCCCGAAGAAAAAGCCGAAGGCTTCCAACTCCTTTTTGACGGCAAACAACTTTCGCCGGATATTTGGCAAAGCGCAATCAAAAACTATCCTGTCGAAGACGGCGCGATAGTTTGCCGCAAAGGCGGGAATTTAATGACGGCAAAAGAGTACGGCGATTTTGTTTTGCGTTTTGATTTTTTAATGCCGGCAGGCAGCAACAACGGCGTGGGAATACGCGCCGAATCGCCCGGAAAAGACCCCGCTTATTACGGTATGGAAATTCAAATACTTGATAACAGCGCCGAAAAATGGAAGAAGTTAAAACCGTATCAATTTCACGGTTCAATTTACGGCGTCGTTCCCGTAAAACGTAACGCCGAAAAAAATGATTACCACAAACCAATCGGCGAATGGAATACACAAGAAATTACCGCAAGCGGTTCAAGAATCAAAATTGTACTAAACGGCGAAACAATCCTCGACGCCGATATTGCCGAATTCAAAGATAAACCAACTTTAGACGGCGCAAAACATCCGGGACTACATCGTGAAAAAGGATTCTTGGGTTTTCTTGGTCACGGCGATCCGGTTCGGTTTCGGAATATTCGCGTTAAAGAATTAAACGTTTTGACTGAAGAAGAAAAAAAAGACGGTTTTGAATTACTATTTGACGGCAAAACAGTTTCGCCGGAAATTTGGCAAAAAGATATTAAAGGCTATCCAGTTGAAAACGGCGAAATAGTGTGTCGAAAAGGCGGGACGTTGGCGACAATCAAAGAGTATAGCGATTTTGTGTTCCGTTTTGAATATCTATTGCCGCCGGGCGGAAATAACGGAGTTATGATACGAAGCAACACGGAAATTCAAATACTCGACCATTTTCACAAACGCTATAAAGACCTCAAACCTTATCAATATCACGGCTCAATTTATCACTCCGTGCCGTCAAAAAGAGTTCCCGAAAAAAACGATTTCCACAGACCGCCAGGTCAATGGAATTACGAAGAAATTATTGTTCGCGGCACGCAGTTCAAAGTTATATTAAATAACGAAACAATTCTCGAAACAGACGTTGCCGAATTAAAAGGTAAAAAGTCAATGGACGGAAGAGAACATCACGAATTGCAAAAAACAAAAGGATCAATAGGATTTCTAGGTCACAGCGACCCCGTCCGATTTCGCAATATACGCATAAAAGAATTACCAAAAGAGAAACCGCAATAATAATTTTGTAATCGTTCTCGAAATTTTAAGGGATAGGAGGTAAGGAATAGAGGATAGATTTATTGTAACACTACATATTTGTCCTACCTGTCCCGCTAGGGACAAATATTTATCGTTACAAAAATTGTCCCACTTGTCCCTTAAAATTAAAAAAATCTTTCTAATCTGCGGATCATTTTTAAAGCGATCCACAGACCAACAGATCGCAGGCGTCCCGCCTGCACTTTGCCGAAAGGCAAACAAAAAGGCGGTTGCGATGTTAAACTCGCTCATTAGCGGTTGAGTACAACCGCATGCAGGCGAGACGCCCGCGATCCTGAAATGCAGGCGTTTCGCCTGCGAATCTGAAGGAACACAGGCGTTTCGCCTGCGAATCTGAAGGAACACAGGCGTTTCGCTTGCGATCCTGAAATGCAGGCGAGACCAACGGATCGCGGGCGTCCCGCCTGCACTTTGCCGAAAGGCAAACAAAAAGGCGCTTGAGATGTTAAACTCGCTCATTAGCGGTTGAGTACAACCGCTTGCAGGCGAGACGCCCGCGATCCTGAAATGCAGGCGTTCCGCCTGCGAATCTGAAGGAACACAGGCGTTTCGCTTGCGATCCTGAAATGCAGGCGAGACCAACGGATCGCGGGCGTCCCGCCTGCAATTTGCCGATAGGCAAACAAAAAGGCGCTTGAGATGTTAAACTCGCTCACCAGCGGTTGAGTACAACCGCCTGCAGGCGAGACGCCCGCGATCCTGAAATGCAGACGAGACGCCCGCGATCCTTTAGATAATTGCTTGACGGATCGGCGATCAGTTATTCGGGATTTTTAGATGATTGAGGGACAAGTGAGACAAGAGGGATGAGATGGATATTTAAAAGACAAATTTTAGGATATTAGAATTATGATCAAAAATTGTGTTATTGTTTTTATTGTTTTTATTGCGTCAATATTTTTTATTGCCGAAGAGTCTAAATTGTATGGCGGCGAATCCGTTGAACAACTTGCAAAAAATATAATTACTAAACACGTAATCAAATTTACCCAACCCGCAAAACATATCCCCGCTCAACATTCCGTCGATGCTCCATTGCTCGGTAACGGCTTTACCGGAATAGCATTGGCAGGTAAACCAGAACGGCAAATTTTTTATGTTGCGCGAAATGATTTTTGGAAATTACAAAACGCTCATTACGGCTCTTATCCCGCCGTACTTGGTAAAATTGAATTAAATATACCCGAACTAGACGGCGCCTCTTTCTTGATCGAACAATATTTATACGACGCTATAACTAAAGCGCAATTCAAAAAAAATAACTTCACCGTTGAATATAAAGCATTCGTCGCCGCAACCGACGACGTTCTAATCGTAGAATTAAACTTGACCGGCAAAGAATCTCTCAAAGGACAAATCAATATCAAATTGCCCGACCAAAACGAACTAATCAATAAACCGCCCCTCGAAATAACTACACTAGGCAAAACCGAAAATAATATTACGCCGCAAGGTATCCATTACCTCTCACGGGCTTTTGAAGATGCAGTAGATATACCGTCCAAAGCGGCAATGGCATTGCAAGTCGAAAACTCGACCAACGGACAATTTACTTTGAAACAAAATCACCCAGTGCGATTTGTCTGCGCCTTTTCCAGCAACTTCAAAAGCAAAAATTGCACGTTGGAAGTTATCCAAAAAATTAGAAATTACACGACCGAAAAACAAAAACAAACCGAAACCGAAAAACAACACAAACAATGGTGGAAAACATATTGGGAAAAATCATTCGTTGCAATTCCCGATGAAATTATTGAACGGCATTATTATATTTCACTTTACGGGATGGCTTCCGCTAGTCGCGATATTGACTTCCCGCCCGGTCTTTTTGGGACTTGGATAACCGCCGAACAACCCGATTGGGGCGGCGACTATCACCTGAACTATAACCACATGGCGCCCTTTTACGCTCTCTATTCCGCTAACCGCATCGAACAAGCCGAACCCTATTATCGCCCCTTGCTCGCCTTTATTCCTAGGGGTAAATATTATTCGGCAAAAGTAACAGGAATCCCCGACGGCATACTTTTGCCCGTAGGTATCGGACCACTCGGCATCGAAACAACACGATGGACGCCGCAGATGCAAGTTTACCGCAAGCAATGGAAAACCGACGGCAATATCGAAGACGAAGGCATGTTCTGGAAACAACGCAGCAACGCCTCTTACGCCGTCGCAAATTTGTCAATGCAATTTTACCGAACATGGGATAAAGATTTTACCGCTAGAGTTTATCCTTTTGTCAAACTTACCGCTAACTTTTGGGAACAATATCTGAAATACGAAAACGGACGCTACGTTGATTACAACGACGCAATCCACGAAGGCTCAACCGGAAATATAAATCCCATCCTTTCACTCGGCTTGATAAAACAAACCATGAAAACCGCAACAGATATGAGCGTCTTACTCAAAACAGACGCAGATAAAAGAAAAAAATGGATGCACATACACGATCACATTGCAGATTATCCCTTGCAAGAACGAAACGGTAAAACTGTTTTTCGTTTAACAGAAAAAGGCATGGCTTGGGCAAACGGCAATACGCTAGGAATACAACATATCTATCCGGCAGAACAAATCGGATTAGATAGCAAACCTGAATTACTCGCAATAGCAAAAAATACAATCGACGCAAAACAACGCTGGATCGACCTTAACGGCAGCAACAGTTTTTTCCCCGCAGCCGTCCGCATTGGATACTCGCCGGAAATAATCTTGCAACAATTACAACGTTACGCAAAAAATACTTACCCAAACGGATTCCAATTAAACAACCCGCACGGCGTCGAAAATTTTAGCGCTACGCCAAACACAATCAACGAAATGCTCTGCACGGGACGACAAAATATAATTCGACTGTTTCCCGTATGGGACAAAAATAAAAACGCCGCATTTCACCAAATCAGAGTCGAAGGCGCATTCCTAGTTTCGGCAAATTTGAAAAACGGCAACATTACCGACTTGTCAATCTATAGCGAAAAAGGTCAACCGCTACAACTACTAAACCCTTGGCAAAATAACAAAATAATCATAACCGAATCAATAAACAAAAAACAAACAAATAAAAAAATATTATCCGGCAAACTCATAAAACTAAAAACAAAACCAAACACAAAATACATATTCTCAAAATTATAATCAAAACATGAAACAGCTAAAAAATAATTACAACCGTTCGCGAAGTTTAAAATAATTATTCCAATCCTAATTTAAAATTATTTCCTTAATCCAATGCTTCCTCCTCCAGTTCCTAACAAGAAATCTGTTATTTTACGTCATACGGAAGTTGTGGCTTTTTTGCCGTCTGACGAAGGCGACAATGATGTTGAATTAGTTGCAATAATTTCTAATAAAACATTGCAGCCAAAATCTTCAACAACGAAAATTCTCCCGCCGCCGTTGCCCTTGACGGTACAATCCAAATTGACGCAACCTAATTCGGGACAATCTAAACCTGTGTTGCCGCCTATAAATATTGCGGCGCGAAAAGAAGAGTCAAAAGCGGAAAAAGAAAAATTACAAAATAGCTCCATCGTGCGGTCAATTGTTGAACAGAAACGTAAAAAAGAACGAAAAACATTAGTCGTTACATTTATTTTATCAGTACTTGGAGTTATCATTTTTACAATCTTGACGGCATATCTACTCTCCCCCACCCAATTGCAAAAATACGAAACGCCAGAAAACACAAAAATTATAAACCACAACCAAAACCAAAATAACCAAAACGAAAGCAAAACCGCCGAAAAAAATGAAGATATAACCATCGAACTAATCGAACCAACCGAAGATGAATCAGAAATGCCTGGTCTCTAACTCCTATTTACAAAAATGTAACCGTTCACGAAAATTTAAGCGCTAGGTTTTACGTTTTAGGGTGTAGGGGTTATGGAATAGTTTTTTTAGAAATTTAGAGAACAGTTTTTTGTTACAAAAAAATTGTCCCTATTGTCCCACTTGTCCCTCATGTCCCTAACAAATCGCCAATACGTAATTGGTTAAAAAATTTCGTGAACTGTTATAAAAAAATAAAATGTCTAAAAATCGTGGTGTAATATTGGTTGTTGTTTTGGTGGTGATAGCGATTATTTCGTTATCTGTGTTTTCGTATTCTCGTTTTATGTTATCGGAGCGTAGCGGTGTGAATCATTCTGTTCGTCAGCGTCAAGTTCGTCTTTTGGCGGAGAGTGGAGTTGAGTATGTTAGATATTTTTTGATGAACGACGCGGCGGCGATTTCGGAGTATGGCGGTATTTACGACAACGAGTCTGAATTTTGCGGTCATATTATTACGGATGGTTCGATAGCGATGAGCGGCGTTGAAGCGGGTTCTGCCGTTAGTAATCAATTTGCCGACGATCCGATGAATATAGGGCGTTTTTCGGTTATTGTTCCCAAGTTATCTAACGACGGTTATTTTTCCGGCGAGGAATTTAGATACGGTCTTGAAGACGAGTCGTGTAAATTGAATCTTCGTTGGGTAGTTCAAATTGACGCCGCTAATCCTGGACTAGGTCGTAATATTTTATCGCAATTACCCGGCGTTACGGAAGAGATAGCGGATGCGATTCTTGATTGGTGCGACGACGATTCGGAGCCGCGCGAGTTTGGCGCCGAAGACGAATATTACACGGAACTCGAACCGCCGTATTATACGAATAATGCGATTCCTGATTCTATTGACGAGTTATTATTGGTCAAGGGCGTTACGGCGAAATTACTTTACGGGATAGATTGGAATCGCAACGGCATTCTTGATGAAGGCGAGCCGGACGAAACAACGATGAACGAACTTGATGTAGATACAGGCGTATTGACGCTAGGATTAGTTTCATTATTAACGCTTGACAGCCGCGAATCAAACCGCTCGCCAAACGGCGAAGCAAAAATAAATATCAATCAAGACGATATAGAAGATTTAAGAACGCAACTTGAATCGCGATTAAGCGACCAAACATGGGTTGACTATATTATTACTTTACGCGAACAAGCGACAAACGCAACAAATAACGAGAATACCGAAAATACAAACAACGCCGGAAATCCCCCAAACGCTGCAAATTCAAATTCCACAAACTCAAATTCCACAAATACCGGAACAATAAAATCTTTACTTGACCTAATACAACAACCGAATAACAACAACGCTAACAACTCTAATAATAACGCTAACAATTCTAATAACAACTCTAATAACAACGCTAACAACTCTAATAATAACGCTAACAATTCTAACAACGCTAATAATTCTACATCGACAATTGCGTCGCCCTTTTCGAGCGATCCGGCGGAGATGGCAAAATATCTTCCAGAACTATATGATAATTTGACGGTTTCTGATACGCCGCCGATTGGACGTATAAATATTAATTTGGCGCCGCGTCCGATATTGGAGATTTTTTTGAATTTGAAAAACGGCGAAAATAACAGAGATAATACCAGTAACAATACCGTCAACAATACCGCTAATGAAATTACGAATAAATTATCAGATTTGGTTGAAAATATAATATTGGAACGCGAATTTGATTTGTCAGAAGATCAAGATAATGAGAAGCGTTATCCGTTTTGGATTTACACGCAAGGATTTGTTGATTTTGAGTTGTTTAAGCGTTTAGAGCCTTATTTTTGTACGGGCGGCGCAGTTTTTAGGGCGAATGTAATTGGACGTTTTGACGAAAAATCGCCGGCGGTAAGATTGGAAGTCTGGCTCGACGCTGCCGAAGCCGGAAAACCCGCAAAAATTATACGTATAAGAGAACTAACAGAATTAGGACCCGGTTTCAACGCCGAATCGCTAGGAATTACTGAATATGCAAAATAAGATCAAACAAACGTCTCTAACAAAAGGGAACTTCTAAAAAACGCAAATTTATTTTTATTAACCACAGAAAACGCAGAGGAAATTTTTAATTAGGGCGTCTCTAAAAATTCATTATTGGGAGAACCGGTCAATCATTCGATGTTGCTCTAAAATTCTAATACGCTCTTTAACAAACCAAACCTTCTTACCTAATTTTTTAATGAGATAAGAAGTTTGTTGTTTATTTTATAATTTTTCTACTGATGTTGTTTTGTAAAAAAAAATTAGGTTAAAATGAGGTTGCAGAAAATAAATTCAAAGTAAAAATTCAACTGAATAGTTGTTTTTTTAACATTATTATTTGGTAATCGGTCACGTAAATTTGAGCAAAAGATTTTATTAGCAATAAAGATAAAGTGGAGTGAAGGGGAGTCGAACCCCCGACCTCAGCATTGCGAACGCTGCGCTCTCCCAATTGAGCTATCACCCCATTAAGTAAAAAATTTAAGTAAAAAATATAACTGTCTATTTTTTTGAAATAAAATAGACAGTTATATAAATAATTCTCATTTCAATTTAACTTTACTCCGGCATTACTTAAACAAAGGTCCAGAGGTATCGCCGATGCCGCCTTTTAATTGTTCGCCGTTTGCGGTTTGTTGGTCTGGGGCTTCGGTATTTTGGTTTTCGGTAGTTTCGGGCGTGGCGTTGTTATTTTTTTCTGTTTCTTCTGACCATTCTGCTCTTTTTCTTGAGAGACCTATTTTACGTTCTTCTGGATCAACTCTCAAAACCTTTACCTCTATCTCTTCGCCTACTTTAACGACGTCTGCCGGATTCTCAATTTTATGATTCGCTAGTTCCGAAATGTGCAGCAATCCTTCCAAATCTTCTTCTAAATTGATGAATACGCCAAAATTCGTAATTTTAGTAACAATGCCTTTTACCATTTGGTTAGGCTGATACTTTGCCGGAATTCTTGTTTCCCAAGGGTCTTCCGCTAGTTGTTTTAATCCTAGCGCGATCCTATGATTTTTTTTGTCGATAGATAACACTTGACATTTTATTTTTTGTCCTTTGCTAACTACTTCATTCGGATGCGTTATTTTTCTGACCCATGACATATCGCTGATATGCAACAATCCGTCAATACCTTCCTCGATTTCGATGAAAGCGCCGTAGTTTGTTAAATTTCTTACAATGCCTTCAACGACTTGTCCGATTGGATATTTTTCATCGACGATATCCCAGGGGTTTTCTTGCGCTTGTTTAATACCAAGTGAAATTTCTTGACGTTCTTTATTTATCATAAGTACAACTACCTCTATTGTATCTCCCACTGAAAGAATTTCGTTGGGATGTGAAATACGTTTTGTCCAAGACATCTCGCTGATGTGAACCAGCCCTTCGACGCCTTCTTCCAGTTTAACAAATGCCCCGTAACTCATCACATTGACAACTATGCCCTTTACTTTAGCGCCTACTGGGTAGCGAGTTTCAACATCCATCCAAGGACTTGCCGTCTTCTGTTTTAAGCCGAGTGAGATTTTTTCCTTTTCGCGATCAATACTGAGAATTACAACTTCGACTTCTTGATCAAATTTGACTAATTCATTTGGATTATTGATGCGTCCCCAACTCATATCGGTAATATGCAGCAGACCATCAATACCTCCCAAATCAATAAACGCACCGAATTCGGCGATATTCTTAATTGTGCCTTTGCGGATTTCGCCTTCGTTAAGTTGATTTAGTAGCGCCGTCCGTCGTTCTACGCGTTCTTTTTCTATTACCGCTCGCCTACTAACTACGATATTACGCCGGATTTCGTCTATCTTTAGAATCATACATTGAACGTCCGTGTCAAGAAATTCTCCAATATCATTCGGTCGTCTTACATCTACTTGCGAAGCCGGCAAAAATACCGGAACGCCAATATCGACAAGCAGACCGCCTTTAACTTTACGCAAAACATGACCGGTAATAACGTCGTTTTCTTTTACCGTTTTCATCATGTTGTCCCATGCTTCTATCTTAGCCGCTTTTTTCTTGCTCAAATTGACCATGCCGCGTATCTCTTCGCCCGTAACTTCATCTTCCGCTTCTTCTATCAAGACCTTAACCACATCGCCAATATTAGGAGAAATGCCTTCTTCGTCCCATTCATTAAGCGGGACTACTCCTTCGCTCTTATAACCAATGTCAACGATTACAATTCCTTTCTCTTTCTCAATACGAACTACTTTGCCTTCTGTAATCTGATTTGATGAAATTTCTTGACCTCCCCAGTCGCTTTCTTCCATCAAAACGCCATTGAGCGCGGCTTCAACCTGGCTATCCCAATTCTCTTCATTAGAATCCAGTCCTCGAATAAGGTTTAGATTAACCACAACAAATTTCCTGCCAAAAAAATAAAAAGTTTTTCCAAAAAAGCCTCCTTTACCGCACGGTAAAGTTCCAAAGGCAACCAAACTCTACATCTACTACAGTTGAACCAAAATTATACGCCGTCGCCGTTCAATTCAATTAAAACGTAACAGTTGCAAAAAATTAAACGTCCGTAATTTATATTTCGATTATAGTTGTCAACCTGTTAAATTAAAACTATAAAAATAAATTTCACAACTTGCAACAAAAAATTTATCCAACCGAACAACGTAACTTCATTAAACTTAATCCCCAAAAAATATCGCCTTGCCGCCCGCAATTAAATTTTATGCCAAAAATCAAAGCAATAAGCAATAACAATAGAGAAAATCTTCAACCAATATAAAGCCCGAAAATTCTACAACTATTTCTCATTCTTACAAGGGGGGGACAAAAAAGAAAAAAAGAAAGACGCAAAAAAAATTTCATTCGACCAATTAGACAAACGGCGTATAATTGCGGGTCAAATTTGGTATTGACACGAACCGGTATAAAATGTTATTATCCGCAACATATTTTTGGTTGCGGTAAACGAAAATTGTAACCGTTCACGAAAATTTAAGCGCTCGGTTTTAGAGGTTAGGGCTGTAGTAAGTAGTTTTTTGTAAGTATTTAGCAGTCGTAATTATTTTTTGTAACGATAATTTTAAACTGTTCGTACTTGAGTTTGTGTTTACCTTCGCCTGCCTAGCTTTCGGACGGCAGGCTTTGACGCTTTTAAATCAATGAATTTCAAGTACGAGCAGTATAATTGTATTTCGCCCCATCGTGGCAAAGCAAATATAAACCAATTTCGATCCAAAAAATAAATATGTACTGTATGGTTGCAAATCGCCAATACGTAATTTGCTAAAAAAATTTCCGTGAACGGTTACAAAAATTCCATTACAAAACAAATTAAATGCGATGTTAAAACATACGTTTCCGAATACGAGTAATCTTGTTATACCTTCCGTTAGCGTGCGCGATCAATATTCGCCGCATGCGAATATTGGCGTAAATCATAATGTTGTCAAAGATCAGACGCGTCCGGTTCCGGTAGTGCTTCGCGCTGATGGTTTGGTCAAAATATATGGTAAGCGGCGCGTCGTCGACGGCGTATCTTTTCATGTTAATAAGGGTGAAATAGTGGGGTTGTTAGGTCCTAACGGCGCCGGTAAGACGACTAGTTTTCGGATGGTTTGCGGTTTGATTAGTTCTAATGGCGGTATAGTTCATTTGGGGCCGCATGATATTACAAATTGGCCGATGTATCGTAGAAGTCGCGAAGGCGGGATGGGTTATTTGCCGCAAGATAAAAGCGTATTCCAAAAATTAAGCGTGCAAAATAATCTGCTTGCTATTATGGAAATGATAGGCGTAAAACGGCATGAGCGTATGACGCGTTGCGACGAGTTGCTTGATAAATTTAAGTTGAACCATCTTCGGCGCAACATGGGCGGCAGTTTATCCGGCGGCGAAAAAAGACGACTTGAAATCGCACGCGCTCTGGTATCGAATCCAAAAATCATTTTACTTGACGAACCTTTTGCAGCCGTCGATCCAATTACTGTAACAAGTATCCAATCAATCATAAGAC
The DNA here is from genome assembly GCA_031277105.1 of Planctomycetaceae bacterium. Lineage (GTDB taxonomy): Bacteria > Planctomycetota > Planctomycetia > Pirellulales > Thermoguttaceae > WRKP01. The sequence continues at coordinate 13,275 of JAISLW010000525.1, forward strand.
AACTTTCACTAGAAGGAATCTCTATACTAATCACCGATCATTCCGTACAAGATACGTTGCAAATTACGCATCGAAGTTATGTCATTCGCACCGGACAAGTTCTATGTCACGGCACGCCGGAAGAAGTTTTGAGCAACGCCGAAGCGCGAAAAGTTTATTTTGGCGAAAATGTAAGCGTTGGAAAAATTAAATCGGCGCCGTTACGTCAAAATAACGCCGCCGTTGAGTCGACTATTATTTATCCAAAAGAAAACAAAATTACGCCAAATCATAACCTAAATAATCCGGCGCAAATTATCGTTACAAAAAATAATCAACAAGCGCCGACGCCAAAAATAATTTCTGATTCAAAAAATATAAATTCACGCAACCCGCAAAATAATATCCAAAATGAATTATTTCTTAACAACATTTCAAACGCCGTTTTAAACGGAGAAAAAAATTATTCGGACAGACCGGAAATAACGCCGGAAAGAATACAAAACGACCTAAATCGCAAGTCAAGAATTATCAAAACAAGAATTGAGACGGAGCGGCAAGGTAATATTGACAACGAGTCAGACGATTTTATTACGCCGCAACCAATCGCCGGTCAATCGTCTATTCTAAACAACAACATAAATTCAAACCGTCCGGCAACACGCAGATTGATCCCGTCTTCGTCGTCGATAATTATTCCCGCAACAACAGACCGCCCGCCAGTCCGCTCAACTACGCAAAACCAAATCCAACAAAAAAACACGTCGCCATCGGCTTCAAGAATAATGAAATTACTAGGCGCCGTATTCTTCGGAAAAAATAGTTAATATCGTGAAAACGTTCACGAAAATTTATTTATCAAATTACATATAGACGATTTTTTGTAACAAAAAATAGCCAGAAGAAACGCAGCCGTATCGACGAAAGGTAAACGCCAATTCAAGTACGAATAGTTTAAAAACTTCCTCTGTGTTCTCTTTGTCCTCTTGTGGTTAATAAAAATAAATTTGTAGTTTTTAGAATATCTCTATTGGGTATCTCTAAAAATTCATTTTTTGTAAAAAGGTAGGCGGTGTTTCGCCGAAACATCGCAGTACGTGAAAAACAATTATTAAACTTTAATAATTCATCAAGTCTAAAATATGTTTATTTTAGATGCGTGAAATATCAAAATTTATTGATGTCGTAAACCGTAATGCGGCCCAAAATTAAACACTGGGCGAAACGCCGCCTACCTGAACAAATGAATT
>JAISLW010000526.1 GCA_031277105.1 Planctomycetaceae bacterium
AAATTAACGGTGGTAATTTTCGAAAGGTCACACCTATTCCCATACCGAACATAGAAGTTAAGCTTTCGAAGCCAATGATAGTCGATAAATGGCGAAAGTAGGTACTGCCGTTTTTTTTAAATTTTGTGTCATGTGTGTAAAACTTAACTAATAATTAAGTTTACAGTTATCTCAACTTAACCTTAAAATCAAAGGAGATTTTATGAAGACATTTTTAGTAATTGCGTGCTTGTCATTAGCTGTTTTCGGTTATTTGACATCAGAATCATATTCTAATCTTTGTGATAGAGATTTACAGAATATGATTGGATCAGGAGAGTGTAAAGGAAATCTTAATTGTACTACTCCTAAACCTGATGTCACACCAGGCGGATCCGGCGAATATTGTAAGGGAGAGGCTTATTTTGCCTGTGTAAACGGTATAGGAACATGCACAGCTACTTGGAGTAATGTATCTCCTAATTATTGTGGGAAAAAAGTGAAAAAAGAGGCATGGCTAGATTGGGTAGAAACAAACGAGCCATGTAAAATTGTTCCTAATAGTGTTCAGGAAACTGGGTGTAGTGAATGAATAAAGGTAATTTTTAAAAAACTAATTTTACTCAAGAAAAGTATTTAAAAGCCCCCTGTTGTTTAAGAATGGGGTTAAAAACTTTTTTTAGAAGGTTCCTAAAACTTGCTTAGCTAATAATGATTGGACATTTCTAAAATTTAAATTTTAAGAAAATATTGACATATCTGTTATGTTCATAGAGTATTTTTTTGAAAATATATATTTAGAGATGTCCTCAATTAGCATCCGGTTAAATTTGTTATACTTTTTACATTTGAGATTGCGATTTTTTGCAAATATGCGAAACGTGTTTGTCCTTAAAAAACACGCACATTTTATAATTACATCAAAAATAAAAAACGTATTCTCAAGTGTGATGAGTATATAACCTACTATAGTATAGTTTTATTTTTTGATGGTTATGTAACAATTGGAACCGTTTCGATTTCAATTGTTACACATTTTTACAAAGCATGTTGGTTGCTTGATCGCGTGCTAAATATTATGTAGTTGATGAAAATCCTACTTAATTATCAATTTTGATTAATTTTTTGCATGTATTTATTTATCACAACAATTTTTAAAATAAACTTTTATTTGTCGTATTAAATATTAAACTCTACAGATTTTTTTGATCATAATAATATGAAAAACTCTTTAAAATTTAAGTGTTAGATGTAAAAAATACAAAAAATATAGTATAACAATTTGTAACTAATTACCTTATTATGACTTAAACAGGATACCAGAGAGATGTCTTGTATAAAATTAAGCTTATAATATATGATATTTTTATGTTTACTAATATGAAAAATTTTTTAATAATAATTTTTTTTCAAATTTTGTGTTCACTCATTTTTATTATGGCTACATATGCTAATGAACCCCTGTTCGATGAATTATCTTGGGAAGATACAGAAACGTTATTATTAGAGATTTCAAAATCGATAAATAATAGAAGTAAAAATCTCAATCCAATACGAGTTAATTATAAGATACAGACAATTTCTAAAATTGAAACTAATTTTATTTGCGAGATAGCACGAAAGGGAGATAAATTACGCATTTTTTACAATGTACCAGATGTTTTTAATGATACTATCATAAATTTACCCAAAGATCATTTAAGAGTTTTTGATGGTAAACGAGCAATCATTTTTGATGGGAAAAATTATTTAGACTGGGAAGATCGTCCGTTTTATAGAATATCAGTAGATCAAAAAAATATTGTTCCCCCTGCTACAATAGATTCAATTTGTGGTGATGAAATTATTAGAAATATAATTGGTTATATACTAAAAGGTAATTCTGGATTTAAAGTCAATATTGTTACAAAACATGAAGAAAATAATAAGAATTTTTTGCAAATAAATATACAAGATAAGCAAGCAAGATTGGTTATGAGAGCTAAACTTATACCAGAATATGGATATGGTGTTGACTATCTTGAGGTTTTCGATGAAAAAGCAAAATTAGTATCAATTATTAATAATGTTCAATATAAATTGGTTGATGATATTTTTTTCCCTTTTTTAGCAGAAAATATCAATTATTCTAATGGTCGAGTTACTAGAAAATGTTCACTTACTGTTACATCTGTTACTTGTACAGAACGGGAGATTCCAGATTCTCTTTTCAAAGTACGTATCCCTCAAAATGCCGTAATTGAAGATATGGATACTGGACAAACATTAGTGCATCTATCAGAAGTGCAGGCATATCTTGATGCTTTGGGACAGTATAGATTTCCTACCAGGTTTTTTTTTATTTCGTGCATCAATCTTATCGGGATTGTAATTTTGCTGTTTTTCAATAGAGAATCATTAAAAAAATATTATAAAAAAATATCACGCCAAAAATAGTACATTATGCCATATTGTTTAACAAGAGTTGTTTTCTTTTTGTTTTTATGTTGTTACTTGATTTTCAATGGTTGTAGCGATTTTTACTATGACCGTGAGTATGTACATGAATCGGCGGCTAAAGAAGTAGTTCAAGATAGAAAGCCTGTACAAACTGGACCATTATTATTTCCAGAAACATTTGTGGATATTGGTGAAGAAAATGGTAATATCTCATATACTTTTTTATTTAAGAATAATGGAAATGAATTAGTAGATAATTTTCAATTATCGGCATCATGTGGTTGTACAACTGTAAAATTAGAGCCTGAAACAGTTGCACCGAACAAGGAAGGTAAAATAGTTTTATTTATTGATCAATCAGCAAGCGGACAAGGCGATCATTTATATTCTGTACAAGTAGATTTTAAGGTAGATAATAAGCCGTTTCAAGTTGTACTTTATCTGCAATCTCATAATAAAAGCGAAATATTATTTAATCCGAAAGATATTTATATTGAAACATATTCAGACGGTGTAGTAACTCGTTATATTAAATTAATTAATTTTCGTAGGAAAAATTTTAGTGTGCAGAATATTGTTACAGCATCATCTTGGATTACATGCCAACAGGTACCAGAAACATCGACAGATAATACAGAAATAGGCGTTACCCTTTTTGAAGTGAATGTTGATATGTCAAAGATTCCTGATGGCAATCAAGAATCTGTAATTGCGTTATTAACAAACGATGAGGAATTTTCACAATTTACATTGCCAGTAACTATAAAAAAATTACCACAAATTCATGGAATACCCGATAAAATTCGTTTAACTAAATTACAAGAGGATTCTTTGTATGTTGGTAAAACAACAATTCGTCATTGCGAAGGTAAACCGATGGCTATTACCGATATAGAATTAACTCCACAATCTCATCTGAAAAAATATACAATTGAACATGATGAGCAGAAAAATTCATATTTGATAAATGTTTTTATTGACGCGAAAGATATACTTACTTCCCCTAACATGCAATTAACTTTTAAAATTATAAATCCATGTCAACGAAATTATTCTATTCCGTTAATTTGTCCATAATATTGATTTTTTGTATTTTGGGATGTAAAGAGAACGTAAGCAATGCGAGAAGTTCAAAAGAATCAACAATGAACATTCGTTCCCAAGCGTTAGTAGGTAATCGACAAACATGTGGATTAGAGTCTCTTTATTTATGTATGCGAATTGCGGGTAAAAAAATTGATTTACATATTCTAAAAAAACAAATTGGCAGTAATATCGAAGGTGTATCTGCTCAAAAACTCATATCAGTAGCTCGGCAGTATAATGTCGTTTTGACGCCTATCAAAACGGATATTAATATGTTATTACGTCTTAATTCTCCGGCAATTTTACATGTCAACGGTAATCATTTTATTGTCTTTATACAGAATGATTCTGGACGATTTGTTTTTTTTGACAATGAAATAGGTCTTTTTGATATAACGCCAGATAGGTTTAAAAAAAGATATGCATGGTCAGGTGACGTTTTAATAGTTGGAAAAGTTCCATCAAAACTCACATGGATTATTAGTTCGTATTACCCAACTTACATAATTTTCTTGCTGATAGTAGTTTCATTTTTTACTCGAAAGTTTGGATCGAATCAAAATAAAGGAAAAAGATCGTGAAAAAAATATCATCCGTTAAAAAAACACAAAACGAATATTTGTGGAAATTGAACAAGACAACGTGGTTAACTATTACATGTATTATTTTGTTTAATGCTTTTTGTTTTTTACCCTTGTCTGCAATAGGTAAGTTGTTTATTAGTTTTTTGAGTTTATTTGATATTCGGACTTGGTCTTGGTGGTATTTTATTTGTTTAATTGCTATGGCTGTGTTTTCTATTCGTTGGTACCAATTTTACCAAAAGTATGTCAAAAATGACTTTGATCCAATGAGTTCGTATGAATGTAAATGGTTTTGTATTCTTTCTGGATCGGTTACTGCGATTATTGCTACTATCTTTTTTTTGTATTGGAGTTCATTGTTAAAGCGTCTTTACGATCCGCTTTATTTATGGTTTGGTTATGGTAAATTTTCATTTGTTGCGTTTCTGATTATTGTGGTAATTATTGCAACAATTGTAGGTATAACATTTTTGATGTGGAAGTGGATTACAACTTTACAAGAGTAAAATTATATGTTAGTAAACAAATCGGGTGAATAAGCCGAACAGGATAAATTAACGGTGGTAATTTTCGAAAGGTCACACCTATTCCCATACCGAACATAGAAGTTAAGCTTTCGAAGCCAATGATAGTCGATAAATGGCG
>JAISLW010000541.1 GCA_031277105.1 Planctomycetaceae bacterium
GAGGAGTTGTGGTCGAATGTTGAGATTATTGGTTGGCTGTATCAATTTTATATTTCGGAAAAGAAGGACGAAGTTATAGGCAAAATTGTTACAAGCGAAGACATCCCCGCCGCAACACAATTATTTACGCCGAATTGGATCGTCAAATATCTTGTACAAAATACGCTCGGTAAACAATGGCTCGCCACGCATCCCGATTCAAATTTACGAAACAAAATGGAATATTACATTCCGTCAACAAACCCCGAAAACATGGAAATGAAACAGGTTGAAGAGTTGACGTTTCTTGATCCGGCGTGCGGAAGCGGGCATATTTTGGTTGAAGCGTATCATTTATTCAAGGAAATTTATCTCGAATGCGGTTACAGAAAATCGGAAATCCCTGAACTAATTTTATCAAAGAATCTTTTCGGAATTGAAATCGACGACAGAGCGGCACAACTCGCCGCTTTTGCGCTAATGATGAAAGCCGCCGCAGATGATAAAACAATTTTGACAAAAAAAAATATTACGCCAAATATTATAACAATAAACGAAACCAATCACCTCGACGCAAAACTCGTCACACAACATCTAAACGAACCAAATCTAAAAACTAACAGAGCGCCTTTGCCGCACAAAAAATTCGCAACTATCGAACTCGATGAAAAACCATTGATAAATCCAAAAACTCTAGTAAAAGATAAAATCAATTTAGCGGATATTAATCTATTGGTGGATTTGTTCAAAAATGCAAAAACGTTTGGAACGCTGATCCGAATACCGAAAACATTGCCGGCAATTTTGGAAACAATAAAAAACAGAACGGAAATAATTGAACAATACGGAGATATGAATGATCAAGAAATTATTGCACAACTAAAACCGCTCATAAAACAAACCGAAACACTCGCACAAAAATTCGATCTCGTTGTCGCCAATCCACCATACATGGGAAATAAATATTTGAATCAAACTCTAAAAAAATTCGCAACAGAAAATTATCCAGATACAAAAGCGGATCTATTCGCAATGTTCATCGAAAGAGGATTGGAAATGATTTTTGACAACGGATTATGTGGAATTATAACGATGCAAAGTTGGATGTTCCTTTCCTCTTTTGAAAATCTACGATCAAAACTATTAGATAAAAAAACTATTGTTTCATTGGCTCATTTTGGCGCAAGGGCATTTGATACTATTAGTGGCGACGTAGTTTCAACAACTGCGTTTGTTTTACAGAATAAAAATCATGTTGATTATAAAGGTACTTATTTACGTTTGGTTGAAGGTAATTCTGAAACAGAAAAAATTAGAGCAATAAAAGAAGTAATTCAAAATCCAGATTGCGGTTGGCTTTTCCGTGCGTCCGCCGCTGACTTCAAAAAGATTCCGGGAAGCCCGATTGCATATTGGGTGAGCGAAAAAATTGTTAAAGCGTTTGAAAATGGTAAACCGCTTGGAGAAATCGCAGATGTTCGATTAGGTTTAATAACAAGTGATGATGAACGTTTTTTAAGGCGGTGGTATGAAGTATCTCTCCAGAGAATAAAATTTGATGCAACAACAAGAGAAGAAGTAAAAAATTCTTCTATAAAATGGTTTCCACTCAATAAAGGAGGCGATTTCAAAAAATGGTACGGAAATCAGGAATATCTTGTCAATTGGGAAAATGATGGTAATGAAATCAGAAACTTTATGGGTAATAATGGTCGTTTAAGATCGCGTCCACAAAATATGGAATATTTTTTCAAAGAAAGTATAGGTTGGTCACTTATTAGTAGTGTGATTCCGGCGTTTCGTTTTTTTCCGAGTGGATTTATTTTTAATGCAGTGGGACCATCAATGTTTATTGGTGAAAAGACAATGCAACAAAAAATATTAGGATTCTGTAATACTAAAATAGCAACTGCAATTTTGAAATTCTTAAATCCGACTGTATCATTTCCCGTTGGGTCAATTGCGTTATTACCGTTAATTCTTGACGTAGAAAGTCCGGTAGTATCGCGATTGATAGAGATAGCGAAACAAGATTGGGACGATTTTGAGACGAGTTGGGATTTTTCTGAGAATCCGCTTGTTCGGTTGTCGTGTGAGATGGATACTGAGAGTTGAACGCTATGGCGTCACTAAAAATTCATTATTGATTTAATTTTAATTTTAATTTTACCTAATCTCATTTTAACCTAATTTTTCTTAACTTAACTATTCACCCAAAAAACCTCATTAGCAACAAATCCTCTCCAAAACAAACCTCCATTACCTAATTTTTTAATGAGGTAATGAGGTTGTTGTGTGTTGTTATACGAAGCTACTGAGGTTGTTTAGTTCAGAAAAATTAGGTTAAAATGATGTTTTATAAAATTGTATTGAAAAAACGAATGATTGATCGTTTGTTTGTTTCTCCCAAAAAAATGAATTTTTAGAGACTCCCAATCGTTCACGGTTAAAAAAAATATTTGTCCCGTTAGAGACAAAATGTTGGTAGAACCGCAATGTCAAAAAAATATTTGTCCCGTTAGGGACAACGGCTTCCGTGAACGGTTACGTTTTTACATTAACCTCTAAATTTAAGTACAACAAAAAATGTCAAATCAATTACCAAATATTGCAGACGGACTTGGTTTTTCGGCGAGAGTTTATCGTGTATTTATTGCGTCGCCTAGCGATGTAAAAGCTGAGCGTGAACACATTCAAAACGTACTTTCCAGATGGAATACGCTTCATTCACAACAGGCAAAAAAAATATTTTTACCTGTTTGTTGGGAGAATAATTCTTATCCAGAATCCGGCATACATCCGCAAGCAGCAATAAATAAACAAGTTTTAAAAGATGCGGATATTTTAATAGGCGTTTTTTGGTCGCGTTTGGGAACGGCAACAGAAAATTATCCTAGCGGCACAATAGAGGAGTACGAGGAACACATAAAATCAAAGAAACCGGCAATGCTCTATTTTTCCAAAGCCAACGTACCGCAAGAAAATTTTGACAGTGAACAATATAATTCGCTTCAACAATTTAAAGAATCATGCAAGACTAAAAGTTTATATAAAGAGTACGAGAACGCTGATAAATTTTCAGATTTATTGTCTGATGATTTAACGAATATGATAAACAAAGACTCACATTTTACAACAAAAAAGCCACGTTCTACTACAAAAAAAATTCGTATAGTTAAAAAAAAATATTATTATAATAATCTTCCTCTTAAGTGGACGGTATTACATAGTTCTCCTGAAATTCAACTTGATGATATAGCAAAAGAAATGCTAATTAAGACCGCCGAAATGAATACTGTAATAATACATTCGTCTATGCCGAATGGAGTTCAAATCGGACCTAATAAAGATTATCGACATTTTGCCTGGGAACAAAAAAAAGAAATTGCAAAATATGAAGCTGTTATTGAATCACTCAAGACAAACGGTTTAATTAAGGATAGAGAAAACAAGGGACAAATTTTTGATATTACAGATAAAGGCTATAAGTGGATAGATCGAAATAAACAAACATCCAATCCGTCAGATAACATATAAATTACTATCGGGAATTTTTAAAACTCATTTTTTGTAAAAAGTTAGGCAGCGGCGAAATGCCGTCTAACTAGACAAATGAATTTTTAGAATGACCATAAATTTTAACATATATTAGATTAAATAATGGTGCGATCAGATTTAATAATACGTCTTGTACAAGCGGGAGTACGCGGTGATAAGAATTTATTACGAAAAGTAATAGAGTCTATTATTGCGGAAGAGCGGGCTAAACATCACGGTATTTTTGCCGATAACTTGCAAGAACAATTGAATATCATGCAAGTTGAACGTCCTATTTCCAACGGAACGCCATTACTTGACCAACGAGTAAATAATCTTTTTCATGAGATAATACCGAAACGTAAATTTTCGGATTTAATTTTGTCCGAAGATAACAGACAAATATGCGACGGATTTGTCCAAGAACATCATCGTATTGATTTATTACGTTCTTATAATCTTGAACCGCGTAACCGTATTCTCCTTGTCGGTCCGCCTGGAAACGGCAAAACGTCTCTTGCTGAAGCATTTGCCGAGTCGTTATTTACTCCGTTGTATGTTGTACGCTATGACAGTATTATTGGAACGTATCTCGGCGAGACTGCCGTCAGATTGAAAAAATTATTTGAACATGTTACAACTCGTCAATGCGTTCTTTTTTTCGACGAGTTTGAAACGCTTGGCAAAGAACGCGGCGATATTCATGAAACAGGTGAAATCAAAAGAGTTGTTAGTTCATTATTACTTCAAGTTGATGATTTACCAAGCCATGTTGTTGTTATCGGGGCAACCAATCATCCGGAACTTTTAGATAAAGCCGTTTGGCGGCGCTTTCAAATTCGTATGAATTTGCCGGCGCCAACACTTGCACAAAAAATTGAATGGATTGAATTGTTTGAAAAACGTATCAAAATAAGTTTGGGTACGCCCGCAGCAACTATCGCTAAAAATTTACCGTGTAATAATTATGCGGAAATTGAAGAATTCGGCACAACTGTATTTCGACAATATATTTTAAATTTACCAGATGCGAGTATGAAAGAGATTGTCAAGAAAACGCTTAAAAATTGGGCGTCTCGATCTATTATCGTACAACAAGATAACAGAAAGGAAATAACTAATGAATAATCGCCCACTATTATTTTTTCCGGCTCCTGAAAAAGCAGACCGAACCAAACCACCTGGTGGTCATACCAAGTATCATTATCCAACTCATGGACAGCAGGAACAACGTCTTACTCCGAAGTTCGAACAACTTCGTAAATCATTCTCTGCTTTAAATGCCAATATTCAAATAACAACGTCAGGGATTGATCCTGAACAAGTTCTTGTTTTTGAAACAATCGGTTCAGTGAAAGATTTTGCCAATGCCGTAGTAAAAATTGAAGGATTTGAATGGTTAGGAGAATTTTATATTGAAGAAATTGCTCCTGACGATGATTTTTACGCTGAAAAAGATAAAACAAAAAATTTAAACGGACAGCTTTACTTAATCTTGTCAAATCAACGAGCCTTTAATGAACTATTTTCTTTATGGCAACAATATAAAAAAAATCCAAATATGAAATGGGATCGCGGATTGACAAAATTTCGCGACGTTTTTAATTGTCTAAAAGAGATTAGGCAGTGGGGAATCCAAGATCGTATCAATAAAAAAGAAATTCAAGATTATCTTGAAGACGAATTGAAATATGGCGATAAGAAGCGTTTAATTCCCCTTGAAATCGAATTGTGGTACAGAAAAAATAACGCCAAACGTCAAAAAAGTATTGGGACTATTACGGAATTGATAAATGAAATAGGCGGTAAAGTACACGCTCAATCCGAAATTAATGAAATTCAATACATTGGAATACTGGCATATTTACCTGTTGATGCTATACAAAATCTTATTGGAAATCAGGATATTACGTTGATAAAATCCGATGAAATTAAGTTTTTACATGCAACCGGACAAATGGCAGTCGGACGACAACCAACAGAAGGCGAACCTGAATATGCCCCAATCGAAGAACAATCTTTACCGCATGACGAACCTACAATTGCTCTCTTTGATGGTTTACCATTGGCAAATCACGATTCATTAGAAGGACGATTGATTATTGACGACCCTGACAATTATGAAACAAATTATCCGGCAGAATATCGAAAACACGGTACGGCAATGGCGTCTCTTATCACTCGCGGCGACTTAAATGAATCGGAACAACCGCTTGCACGTCCAATCTATGTCCGTCCCATTTTTAAACCTATTTTATGGCAATCAACACAACATACGATACAAAATTTAGAAGGACGCGAATCTGTTCCTCAAGATTGTCTTTTAGTTGATCTTATTCATCGTTCTGTAAAACGTCTTTTTGAAGGCGAATCAGATAATATTCAACCGGTAGCGCCTAACGTTAAAATTATAAACTTATCACTTGGCGATCCAACGCGACCATTCTACCAATTTATGAGTCCGCTTGCTAGATTACTCGATTGGTTAAGTACAAAATACAATGTATTGTTCATTGTGAGCGCCGGTAATTGTTCTGATGATATTACTTTTGATCATAACGAGGATGAATTTAATGCATTAACGCCATCCGAAAAAGAATCAGAATCTGTTCTATTATTGTATCAAAATATTTGTGACCGCCGTTTACTTTCACCTGCGGAATCAATCAACGCATTAACGATTGGCGCTTTACATTATGATACGTCAACAATTGAAAAAATGGGACGTAGAATTAATATTTTGGAACATCTTTTACCAAGTCCAGTATCTACTTTTGGAAGCGGTTATCGTAAATCCGTTAAACCTGATCTAATTTTCAATGCCGGACGACAACTTTATACCATCAAGCCCAATAGTAATAATACACAAACAACATTAGAAATAAACAATGCTTTAAGTACTCCAGGTATCAGAACAGCATATCCATCACCCAATGGATTTGCATATACTTGCGGAACGAGTAATGCAACCGCATTGATTAGTCGGGCAGCCGGACAATGTTATGATACAATCTTGAATATAATTGAAGATAATAATGTTAACGTTGAATCAGACCAAGTCATTGCCTTATTGAAAACTATGGTTGTCCATAGTTGTTCGTGGGCATATATCGGCGAACAAATTGATAATATTTTACGTACGCCTGATAATAGAGAAAGAAGTGATATTGTCAAATCAAATATTAGCCGTTGGTTAGGTTATGGAGTCCCACAAATACAGCGTATGTTCGGTTGCACAGAACAAAGAGTTACATTATTAGGTTTTGGACGGTTACAAGTTGACGATGCAGCAGTTTTTCGTTTACCATTACCTCCATCATTAAGCGGAAAAAATATAAAACGGCGATTAACTGTAACGTTATCGTGGATGTCTCCAATTTCTCCGAGTACACACAAATATCGTGCGGCGCAACTATGGTTTGAGTTAATTAATAATAATATTGTACAACAACGTCGTGATGTTAAATGGCGAATGGTACGGCGCGGTACTGTTCAACACGAAATTTTTGAAGGCGAAATAAATGTACCCTATTCAGAAAATGAGGTTTTGGAAATCAAAGTCAACTGTAAAAAAGACGCCGGACAAATTGTTTCACCAATTGCATACGGGTTAGCCGTATCACTTGAAGTTGCTGATGGTACAAATATTGCGATATACGATGAAGTCCAAACCCGCCTTGCACAACTCGTTCCTGTTCAAACAATCGGCACAACACGATAATTGATAAATAAAATATAAAACACAGAATAGCATCTAAAATTTCCTATTATTATGCAGATAATTTCAGAAATAATAATTATTGTTAATTTTTAAATTGTTCCTATTTTAATTTTACAATTTGTCCGTTTTTCAATTCCTAGTTACAACAAACTATTTCCATTTTTCGTATCAATGAGTCCATTATTATCGACGATTTATGAGGAGCGCCGCAAACGCGGGCGTGCAATGACGTTTGAAATGCAAAAACTTGAAGAAGAGAATAATCGTATTTTTATTGACGCTTACGGTCTTCAGGACGAGATTTTGCCGGCAGTTCCGCTCAATGAAATTACGCTTTCGTGCAATCCGCATTACCGTTACGGCGACAATAAAAGCGAAACGGAATTAGAACAACAATTACTCGCCGACACAATTAAAGAACTACTTTCGTA
>JAISLW010000545.1 GCA_031277105.1 Planctomycetaceae bacterium
AGTAGAGTTTATGACGCCAATAAATTTTATTACTTCATAACGTCTAAAATATATATTTTAGGCTTTATGAATTATTAAAATTTAATAATTATTTTGTGCGTATTGCGGCCCAAAAAATAAACACAGCGGCAAAACGCCGCCTACCTTTTTGCAAAAAAATGAATTTTTAGAGATGCCCCAATAACTTAAAATTTCCTATTTACTGATTTTTTGAAATTTGATATACTTTGTACGTTTTTATACGTATCGTACATTTACGGTATGCGGCATTTCGACAAAACAACACTTACACGGACAAATGATTTTTTCAAGCCGCCCAAATTTCGTGAACAATTATTTGTTTTTTTATTTTTAATTTATTTATTTTTTTGATAGATGGGTGATATTGTGGTGGGGCAAGAATTATTGCTGGGTTATTTGATGAATGTATTAGATGATGCGGAAATTCAAGAAGTAGAACGCGAATTGGCAACCCAACCTAAATTACGTCGCGAACTTGCTAAATTGCAAAAAAATATATCGTCTCTTGACGTACTACTTGACGCAGTTGATCCTCCGCCCGATTTAACACAACGTACCTGCGACAAAATCTGGACTACAACCCAAAACGAAAATTTCTCACAAACACAAAACGAAATTTTTGTACAAGATCAAAACGACAAATTTTTACAAGATCAAAACGACAAATTCTCCCGTAATTTACGCATCTTTCCCACGCCCGATAACAACACGTCAACGTCAACGTCAACAACATCAACAACAAAAACAACAACAGATAATCTTACCAAAAATTCTAACGGCAATCTTAATAATAATCTTGTTACGGCGCAAGTTCGACGTACTCGACGACGTTCACAAGAACATTTGCGTGAAAAGCAACCGGTTACGTCAAAAAATATGTTGCGTCAAATTATGATTTCGGCTGTTGTTGGAATTTTACTTGCGATTATTATTTATCCTGCCACAGGCTACTTGACAGATCGAATTACACAATTGGTAGTCCGGCAAAAAGTACGGCAATTAGACGACAACGTCGATATTTACGCTCAATTATCCGATCCTCATTTGCGGACGGCATTGGAAGAAATCGATTTGACGCGGTATAGTTGGCAAGAATTAGTCCTTTCGTCCGATCCTATTTCTATCCCTAGCGATAATTCTCAATTTATCGTTACAAAAATTCAAGACGACGAAAAACCGCCGTCGTTTACCGCTAACTATATTCCGGCAAATTCCGTCAACCAGACATTGCTGAATAACAAAACAACTGCCAAATCAACAAATGGAATCGAGTTGCGCGATTATCTTTTTCTTGGTCAATCGCCAGTTTTAGATCAATCTCTAGTATCCCTATCTAACGAAACAATAACAGGCGAAACTAATAGACGAATTTATAATTTTATCGACGAAAACAATTTGATCATAAATTTATCACAACCAATATTAGTTTCAGAAGGCTCAAAAATAAAAACCGCAACCGGACAAAGCATCCTAATCCAAAACGACAAAATTTTCTTCCGCATCCCACCACAACCAAATACGCAAAATAAATAAATCATAACCATATAACAACTTCTTGAGAAACAAAAAAGGACAAGAAGAACAAAAGAGACAAGAGAGACAGGAGGGACAGATGGGACAATTTTTTTGTAACAAAAAATTGCGAAGGAACGTAGCCGTCTCGGCTGCAATTTACCGAAAGGCAAACAAAAAGTCTGTTGAGATATAAACCTCGATCATCGGCGGTTGAGTACAACCGCATGCAAGCGAGACGCCTGCGATCCTTCTGACAATTTTTGTAACAAAAAATCTATTCCGTAAATTCTGTTTTTACGTTTGCTTGGCTCTGTTTAATATATTTACCGCCCAAATGAATAAAATATAATAACAAAATTAAGTTAATAATAGGTAAAAATAACGTCGCCAACAAATAACAAAGCGAACGTTTTTTTGAATATCCAAGCGAATGCAAATATTGGAAATATACAAACCATATAGCCGGAGTAAGAAATAATTTCCCAAATAAATCAAACGCCGACAACACGGCTCGATAAGATTGATACTCTTGCGACTGTATTTCAACAAGTTGAAAACGCACTTCGCGTACAGTTGTTTCCGGTCGCTCCCGCCTCGCTATATCAAGAGAAATAAACAACAATGTAATATTAATACCGCCAACAACGAAACACGCCAAAATTAACCACAAAAATTGACGCCTCTTCTTCTTAATTAACAAAACATCAAAGTCAGAATTTATCATTGACATTATTTTCGCATCCATAAATAATCTAACTAATCTTTATGACAGATCGCCAATTTTAAGGGACAAGTGGGACAGGTGGGACAGGTGGACAATTTTTGTAACAAAAAAAACTACTCCCTATCCCCTACTCCCTAACCCCTAAAATATATTGTTGCTTAATCGGCGTATTGTAGCAGATGCGATAGTCTTATTTGCTCTAATTTATCCGCAAAACCGCCGTCTTTGCCCGCCATTTGATAATACGGTATGTCCTTAACAACAATACCGTCAACATTGCTGCCCGTACTCACTAGCTTTCGATACACGTCTTCCATTGCCGCCAACACTGTTTCGCCCTGTCTTACACAAAGCAGAACGGAATCCGTACTCGCCGCCATAACTAACGATTCCGCCGCATGAGTTACCGGCGGCACAACAACCAGAATTAACGAAAAATCCCGCTCCAAAAAATCCAACAAGTCGCGGAAATTTCTGTCGCCCAACAACTCATAAGGCGAAACGTCCAAATTACCCGCCGAAAGAAAATGTAAATTTGAATCCTTCGCATCCATAACAATCGCTTCGCCAACACGATTTCGTAACGATAAAACATCCGCTAAACCGACGCCCGCTTCCTCGTTGCCAAACAATAAATGCAAACGCCCGACCCTCATATCGCCGTCAATCAATAACACTCGTCCCGTCCGCATTTGAGCCATCGCTACCGCAACTTGCACCGCTAAAAACGTCTTGCCGTCGTCCGACGAAACACTCGCAATCGAAATTGTCCGACAAGTCCTAAACGGATCACTCAACAAAAGATGCGTACACCAACTATGAACCGTTTCACGATACCTTGCCAGTCTTTTTCTGAAACTTGCGCCTTGTATCCATGCGACGGGCGGCTCCATTATTTCACCGATAATAACATCAGGACAAGCGCGACGTATTTGCGAAACATGATACAATCGCGGCTTCGACCGCTCAAGAACTATTCCAAAAAGCGCCGGAAAGATCAAAAAAGCCATCGCCCCAAACGATGCGAAAATTATTCGCTGTTTCGTTTTTGGCAACGGCGGCGGCGTCGCCTGTTCTAATAACTCAATTTGACTCGGCGAAGTCTGATCCGCCGTAACCGCAATCCTACGCTCATGCAAAATATCCAATATGTTATTTATCCGCTTTAACTGCAATTGCTGAAACGAAACGTCCGTTATATTGACCGTTCTCTCTTTCGTGTCTTCAAGTTGTTTTGCGTATCTTTCTTTTAACGATTTTAGAAGTATCTCTTCACGCTTCAATTCCTTCTCCGTTTCGTAAATATCACTGTCCGCCTGCGCCCGCAACGCAATACTCATCTCATATTCTTTTTTCGCCGCCAGACTAAGTTTAACCCTCGTCATATCCGCGTCGATAGCCGCTATCGCCTTGTTAATATCGGCTATCATTTTTTCGTTATTATTTTCTTTTTCGCCGCCCTTCGCCTTAATTTTTGCCAATTTTTCCTCAAATCCTAAACGCCTCTGCGACAACTTTATCACTTCCGGATCGCTGTTTATCGCAATTTCTAACATCGCCGGAGGCACCTTTCTGTCAGTATTGTCAATCATATCCCGCAACATTTTTAACTCCGCCTCAAGCGACGCAAATCTAGACTCGCTCAAATAAATATCGCGTTGCAACGATTCGCCAGGCGCAAATAATCCGTCTCGATTAGTACCTGAACTCGTAACAGCGTCTTTTGACGCCGCTTCTTGCATTTTTCGACGTATCTCATTTTCAAGATCGGTCGCCGTTTGCGATTGACGATTTATTTCAATAGTTAATTGATTGATCAAATCGGTGTTCCATCTTTTCGTATTGGTAATGTAATTGTTCAAGAACGCATCAACTATACTGTTGACAATATTGGCGGCGTCCTCCGCTATCTCCGTTGAAATTGATAACGTGAAATATTCCGACTTCGCAAACCTCTGCAACTTTATCGAATTAGTAAGCCAAGCGACGCGATCCTTCTCTTTGGTAATACAAGCGAGTTGTGCAATTTTTGGATTTTCTAGCGCTTTTTTGATAATAACAGGACTCCGTATCAATGCGAATTGCGTTTGTACAAAATTATCATATTCGATATTTTCATTTGGCGTGCGGAAAATTTGTTGTTTATTTGTACGTATCTGTATCCACGCAGTCGCCTCGTATTTTATCGGAAACATGAACCAAAGTATCCCAAAGGTTATTGTTGCAAGAATAATCCCAGCCGGCAACGTCCACTTCCAATTCCGCTTCAAACCCGTTATCAACATTAAAATCAAAATCTGCGGAGTAGTTCGCGCCATCTCTAATCCGTCCATAATTTGACGGCGCGGCGACGATATGCCTTCGGCTGGTTGTTGCATGAAACCGGCGCCATAAAAATCTTGAGGCATATTTTGACCGCTTAACACAATATTAGAATTAGCATTCGCCATACTCATCGCCGGATACGGCTGATTCGATTGATCCGGAATTTGGGACATTTTAACGCTCCAATTAAATAACTGTTATCGTTTACTTGTTTGTTTATTTGTAAATTTTCACGGAATTTTTTAAACCGTTTACTGAAATTTTGTTTATTAAATTAAGTTGTGATAATTTTGTAAATGACAATCGGGACAAGCGGGACAATTTTCGTAACAATAAATATTGTCCCAACGGAACAGATGAGACAATCGCTTAAATTTGCGTTTAAATATAATTTATATTTTAAACTATTCGTACTTGAGTTTGCGTTTACCTTCGCCTGTCTAGTTTTCGGACGGCAGGCTTTGACGCTTTTAAATCGCTGAATTTCAAGTACGAGCAGTAGTACGTCAAATATTCACGCGTTTAAAAACTTTATCCATATAAATAAGGAATAATAAAAATACAATTGCTACAATTATAATCATCGTATAACCCGCTATCTCGTCCGCCAAAACGCTAATACGTTCCTTCGACGCAAATTGCGATAATAAATCGCGATGATAAAGTAATAAAATTCCCGTCAAAGTTATTCTTGAAGCGTTGATAAATATAGCCAGCGGCGCCGCAATTAACATTACAATTAAATTTTGCCACCAAGGTTTTCGCATGAATAAAACCGCCGCCGACGCAATCGCAAAAACGCTAATCAAAAACCGTATTCCGCTACACGCCGCTTCAACATTTAATATTTCGCCTTTGACTCTGATTACATTGTTTATCGCAATCGCAGGCTCGCCTAATATTTGCAATAAAGCGGCTGCAAAACGGGCGGCGTAAAGTTGTAAGTTATGTTTCATAATTACATCGACGCTAAACGGAAGTTGAAACATAAAAATCAAAAAACATAAAGACGGCAACGCCCACAAAAACGCACGCGTTCCATAAAAAAACCACATTATGCCTATCACCCAAAAAAATAACGACCACTCCTCCAACGCATCCATATAATACCAACTCGCATAACAACGCATAAAAACACAAAAAAGAACCGGAATCATACCAAGCCAACATAACCTGTAACGCGTCCCAGGATAAGAATCCAAACGCGAATAAAGAAACGCCACAACCAAAGGTATAACAATAAAACCATGACTATAATCAACGTTATTGATCCAGTCATAAACAATTTGCTCCAATGCGACAAAATAAGAATAAATCGTTAAAGGCAATATCGCAAATAATAATACCCCAAGCCGCAAATGCTCAAACGGAACGTCTATCGGCAATAGATATTTTTTGATTGTAGTTGTTTTTTTAATTGTTTCTTTTTGTGGTTGTAGTACGTTTTGTTTTGTTTGAATTGTTTGCATCGATGGCGGGTCGTTGTTTGCGAATTGTGATTGATGCGTTTCGTTGTTGATGTTGCTAATGTTGCTGACGTTGCTGTTATTGTTATTATTTTGGTTTGTTTCTATTGCGAATTTACCGCCGGCGCCGGTTGCGTTTTTTGGGCGGCTATCGTTTGGCGGCGTTGATTTCGGAGCGAATTTTGATTCCGCCGAATTATTTTGCGAGTTTGTGAAATTCTTATGCGGCTCGTTGAATCTTTCGTTCCGGTATATTGCCGATTGCGTATTTTGCGGGTTAATATTTTGATTTACGTTATCAAAACTGAATCGATTTTTGGGCGGATTATTATTGGCGTTATTAACTTGTGCGGGCTGCGCCGGTTGCGTTGGTTGTGCGGGCGCTTGCGGCGGCGCGGACGGCGCCGGTATGTCAAATCGACCTGGTTTATTTGAACCTGTTCTGTTTTTATTTTGTTCCGTCATCTTTCAATTCCTTAAAAACAATATACCGCTCATACTTGAAATTCATTGATTTAAAACTTGCCTAGCTATCGGACGGCAGGCTTTGACGTTTTTTAATCGCTAAATTTCAAGGACGATACGTATAAAAAATATTTTAAATCAAAAAGTCAATTTTAATATTAAATAACGTTTTGATTCCAATTAAAATTTCCTCTGTGTTCTCTGTGGTTAATAAAAATAAATTTGTGGTTTTTAGAGATACCCGAAGGTCTCTTTAATTTGCGTTTATTGCCGTCCGTTAGTTAGGCAGGCGAAGGTAAACGCAAATTAAAGAGCGAACAATTTAATGGTCTTTGCTTCAATGTATGATTTATTCTTGCGATCAATATTCATACATAAAAACTATGGCTATTATAATTGCCATTTTTGACTCTGCCAAGTTTACCCACATAGAATTTTCAAAATATCCTGAAAACTTTTACGAACATTTTGTCATAACTCAATTCATTACGCCGTCAAGAACAACTTGCGTTATCAATCAATTTCATACAGACTTATAAAATCGCAACATAAATTATTGCACAAAAAGATTAGTTAGAAACGTTTACATTTTGCAACATATCAGTCGATTTATTGTTACAATTGATATAGTTTATTTATCCGCCCTATCAAAAATAATCTATACAATCAGTCAACATGCAATTTACTCAACCGCTTACTCAACCGCTATTGATGGAGGTTTTGTAATCGTTCACGGAGATTTGTTTAGCAAATGGGTATCTCTAAAAATGAATTTTTAGAGATACCCCAACATGTTATCCCTAACGGGACAGATGGGACAAATTTAACATGCTGAATTTTAATTACGAACATTATATTAAACTTCGTCTGGTATGATGTACGGTTCTCTATAATCTCTTTTCCAAAATTGCGCCGCTTCTGGATTTTTTGGCGTTCCTGTTTTTGTATCAATGTCAAGTTTAACTCCGCCAAGTCTATACGAGATAGTTGAGTAATGCACCAGCGCCGTACTACGATGTCCTGTTTCAATATCAGCATTCGGCAACTTGCGAGAACGAATACAATCCAAGAAATTTCGCTTATGTTCAACGTCTGGAAAACGTCCATAAACCGACTTCTTGACATTCGGTTTGCGGTCTTTTGGTCGATCAAAAACTTCCCATCCTCCTCCATGCCTGCCAACTATCATCAACCCCTTTGTCCCGTATATTTCAATACGCGTCGCACATTGCATCCAATACGGAAACATATCCGACTGCCGCACCAAACCGTCTATTTTTAACATGTAATTCGTATAAAGCGTCTCCTCAACCGTAAACAATAAATCGCCATAATCATACGACGCTATCAACGTGTCCGGCGTCTGCGCATCACTGTCAGGATCAGTATAACGCCCGCCAACCGCATAAGCGCTTTTAGGAAATTCCTTGCCAATAAGCCATCGGGCAAGATCAATTTGATGAACTCCGTCGTTCAAAACATCGCCAGATGAAAAATCCCAAAGTTCATGCCAATTACGATTGAGAATCGTTGAAGAGTACGGACGATCTTTAGCCGGACCGAGCCAAGCGCTCCAGTCAAGTCCGTCCGGTTTTACGTCGTTTTTAATTTTGAACGAATTCATTTCTCTTTTTTGATTGAAGACTCTGCAGAGGTGAATATTTCCGAGTTTACCTGATTCGATATATTTTTTTGCTTCTAGGTTGTATTCGGCGCTTCTGTTTTGGGTTCCGTGTTGAACGATTCTTTCGTATTTTCTTGCGGCTTCAACCATTTTTTGTCCTTCCCATCCTGATTGAGAGGCGGGTTTTTCCGTGTAAACGTCTTTCTTTGCTTGACAAGCGCGTATTGCTCCGATTGCGTGCCAGTGATCCGGCAATGCGTTCACGACCGCGTCGACTTTCGGATCGTCTAAAACGGTTCGCATATCGGCGGCGTATTTGGCATTAGTTGGCGCCGCTGCTTTTTCGCCGCGACTTTTTTGAACGTCGCAACAATACAAAACGTTCACGTCAGGAAATTCTTGAAATCCTGTAATCCGAGTATTGTTCGGATAATTGAAACCGTGCAGCAACGCTACGCCTCGACCGCCGCAGCCGATTAAAGCGATATTGATCTTTTCATTCGCCGACGTATCAGCGGCTGATTTTGAACCCAAAATCGTAAGACCAACGCCTATCCCAAGCGAAGTCTGCATTCCCTTCTTCATAAATTCACGCCGTTTCATTGAATTATCTCCCGATGACAATTGTTAAATTGTCAAGTTAATTGTTATTGTTATTGTTAATTGGTTAAAATTTTTTTTGTAACCGTTCACTGAAATTTGTTTATACAGATCGTACTTGAAATTTAGCGATTTAAAAGCGTCAAAGCCTGCCGTCCGAAAGCTAGGCAGGCGAAGGTAAACTAAAACGCAAGTGCGAACAGTTTATTAAATTACGTTTTGCAATTTTTTGAGGGACAAGTGAGACAAGAGGGACAAGTGAGACAATTTTTTTATAACAAAAAATTGAGGATCGTATCCAAAACGGTTGCGATCCGTCAGACGATTTTTTGTAACAAAAAATTGTTATTTAGTTTTCTAAAAAATTACTTCCTATTCCCTAACCTCTAAAATCTATCGTTTAAATTTCCGTGAACGGTTACAAAATTTTTTTAATCTTGTTATACGAAGATCAATTGAAATTCGGCTAAACCAAAAATCAATATTCGCCTCGCGACAAATTTAGCAACTCATTGTACAAAACAAAAAAAGATATACAAGACAACTTCTCATTGTTGTTTCTCATCTGTAAATTGATCAAGTTTATTATGATTTTTATTCATATACTTCGTCTTTATCTAAAAAGCCGTATGTTTCGATTTGGGGTAAAATTTTTTCTGCTAGCGTTTTGTTTGCTGTATTCAACGCTTCTAATTGTTCGTCGCCGATATGCTGTTCTTTTAACAATTGACGTATTTGATACCATCCGACGTCCCAAGTCGCAATAAATAATCGTTTCAAATTTTTCAAAATCATCTTGTCCAAGTTTGCAAAATAAAATTGATAAACTCGCTTGCCGCATTCCAGAACTAATTTAGCCTCGCGCGAAAATTTATGCCGCGAAATCCAATCTGCTACAAAACGATCCGAGTCCTTCATAACTTGACGCTGAAAATCAGAATTACTAATCGCCCACGTCTTGACATCCGCTAACTTAAACGGGAAAAAATGATTTTTAATCTGATAATTTTTGCCCAAATAAAAAACATCCTTTAACGCCGTCGTCTGATTCGAATTAGAAAATAATCCCCAAACAACACAGTCGTTAGTAAATTCCTTATCAGGCTCCGTATGCGGAATAAGAAATTGATTACGGTCGTTGAGCCAAGTCGGTTTAGGAATTTTACGGACGGCATGTAAAATCATACTTCGCTCAAAATTGTCGCGGACAATCGTAAAAGCGCCCGCGCTCGCATTAGGCGACGAAAGAATCGTAACATATCGCGCATGTTGAAAATCATTACCATTACTACACAACGACGCTAAAAAATCAGGTCGCGCACGATGCCGCGTATCTACATTTTCCTTCTTAACCGTGATACCGTTACTCAACGGCGGAAGAATATAATCACGTGAATTTTCAGGTCGAGGAAACCATCGATTCAGAACGTTCTCCTTGTTGATTAAACGCAAATATTTAACGCCAATATTTTGCGTCTCATCATTGGCTATATCAATTTCTATCGTTTCTTTTCTGCTGCGTTTTGATAAATTCCAAATTAAAAAACCTATCGGAAAATCGCCGGTTACGCCGTGAAAATTTTTAGAATGAAATAAAAAACCACGCTCATATTTAAAATTAAAAAATTCGTCGCGATACTCAATACTATTCGGCGCATTCAAATAATTCAATTTCGCAAACAAACCGAGATACATATTTTTAGGCATCTCGTTGACAATACGAAATAAAAATTGCACAAACAATTCGCGTTTCGCATGACCGATTTGTTGTTTATCCATTAAACGGTCGATTTTAGTTTTACTAACGCCCTTCTTTGAACGTCCGCCGCCGCGTGCGTCTTGCGAAGTCGCAAATGGAGGATTGATTAAAACAACCCAAGTAATATCAGGATCACGCAACTCGTCACGCAACTTTTGCGGCAACTTCCAATCCGGCTCAAAAGGCAAACCGCCCTCGTTAAAAAGATAATCAACATCATCGTTCAAATAATCATATTGAAAACAAGTCGCTCCGGGAAATATCTTTTTGAGATGGTCAGCCTCGCCGGAATGCAACGTCGATAAATAAAGATATTGATAAGATTGTGCAGGCAAATGATATTCAAGATTACCAGTTCCCGCCGCCATATCCCAAATACGAAACTTGCCGGACTTATACCAATTCTTGCCCAAAACTTTCGTAAGATAATGAATCGCCTTTTGAGCAAATGAAAGCGGAGTATAAAATTCACCCTCAAAACGCCGCTGACTCTCATCCGTCAAACGGTCAAGTTTAGCATGTATCCCGCTAATTGTTTCCGCATCGGTAACATATTCATAATTACTCCAAAAATAATCGTAATCTTGTATCAGTATATTTTGCGTCTTTGAATTTCTGTCTTCAAAATTAAAAACGACACGATTATTTTCTTTGTCCAGAACGATTTTTTCACGTTGGATATTGGCTAGAAAATAAAACGATTCTTTGTAACCGTTGATGACATATTGCCCGATAATAGTTTTCCAATGTTCAAATATCGCTTCAAAATTTTCTTCATTTATAATTTTCTTTTCGCCGAAGTCGAAAGTTTGTTGTGATTTTAGGGCGTGTTCTAATTGCGATTTAAATATTTCGTGTTCGTTTTTTTGCGTGATTTTATAGCAATGTAATTTTCCGGTTGCGGGTTCTTTAACCAAGTGATCGATAAGTTTTAGATCGGGCGAACTAGGCGCTCTCTCCCAATCATAAACGTCGCTTGAATAATAAGACGACCATTCTTTTGTTTCAGTAATAATTGCGTTGGATTCATTTGCCAGACAAAGAAACGCCGGAATTTTTTTTGACGTTTCGCCATATTTTAGACGTCTGACATAATATAAAACTTGTGCGAGCGTCGTAGCAAGTATTTTAAGATTTTGTATATTTTTGTTATATTTGAACTCGAACAAAACATTCGCTGTATAAAGGTCATGTTTATTTTTCGTATCATAGCGGATACCAAAATATTCGGCGTAAGTCGCCTTAACCATTTCTTCAGTCGTCGCATTTTTAAGACTGTTTTTATATTCTTCAAAATTCATATTTATAATTTTGCGGTTATACTGCTCGTATTGGAAATTCAACGATTGAAAGCCTGCCGTCCAATATTTAGGCAGGCGAAAGTAAATGCAAATTTCAAGAGTGAACAGTTTATAATTCCCAATCAGGTCTGCCTGGGCAGGAGAGAACGATACGTCCTGAGTCTCTATACAAAGTTACCGTCCTACTATGAGAACCGCCAACGTCCTCAGAAACGGCGCCAAGTCCATATTGCCACAGAATTTTTTTTACGGCAAGCGCATTACGCTTGCCAATATTAAACGTATTATTTGGATCAGCGACGTTAGCGCCTCCCGCCATCTTGATTATCAAATTCGACGGTTTCGACAACGTTCCCGCCGCCCGCTTCATCATTTCCATCAACGCCGGAATACCCGTGTCAGCAAAATAACCCGGCAATTGCTTAGCACGATCCGGCGAAACCGACGAATCCGGCAACGCAATATGATCCATCCCAACACAACGCGTCCCCCGATCCAAAATCATTAAAGCAATACACGATCCCAACGCCATCGTCCGAATGATTCCACCATCCGTTTTCGTAGCGCCATAATCGCCTACCCCAAGCATTATTCGTTGTTGATTGATAAATTGCATCTTAAATATCGTTCAATAAACAATTCCATCCGTAAACTATACACTCAATTAAATTAACTCGCCACAGTAAAATAATACGCAAATATAACGCCAATTATTTCACTACTTCACTATTCACTATTGCATTATTTCACTATTGCATTATTTCACTATTTCATTATTTCACTATTCCGCCAATTATCCCGTTACTTCGCCTTACCTTAAAAAACCTTGCAAAGTTTGCGCTACTTTCGATAACGGTACCAACATTTCCGCGCCGCCGCGTTGATACGCTTCCTTTGGCATTCCGAACACGACGCATGTCGCTTCGTCTTGTGCGATACATCTTGCTCCCGCGTCTCGCATTGCTTTCATTCCATTTGCGCCGTCCGCACCCATACCCGTCAACATTGCGCCTATTGCCTTGTTGCCAACATTTTTTGCGACGGAATTCATCATCTGCTCAACCGACGGACGATGCCCGCAACATAACGGCGCATCAAAAACCCGCACGCCCCATCCCGTTCCTTTACGCACTACTTCAAGTTGCTTGCCGCCTTGCGCTATCAACACGCGACCGTCGTAAATTAAATCTCCGTCTTCCGCTTCCTTGACAATAATTTGGGCAAGACTATTCAACCTGTCCGCAAACATTTTAGTAAATCCTGCGGGCATGTGTTGCACTACAACCGTCCCGATGAAATTTTTTGGAAATCCACAAATTACCTCCCGCAACGCTTCCGTCCCTCCGGTTGAAGCGCCGATTGCACAAATACGCGTCGACTGAATTTGACCGGCAACCTTACTACCAACCGCAGCGCCGCCAATAGCCGCATTAATATCATATTGCTTATGTTTCCAATGCGAAACATTTACAGTAGATGCTATCTTGACCTTCGTACACAACTCATCAACCATCTGCTCAAGATTGCCGCTCTTCGGCTTCGCTACAAAATCCACAGCGCCCGCCGCCATCGCATCAAGCGTCGTCTTTTGCCCGCGCTCCGTAAGAGAACTAACCATCACAACCGGAATCGGATATTGCGGCATCAAACGACGCAAAAATTCCAAACCATTCATCTTCGGCATCTCAACATCCAACGTCAAAACATCCGGCTTCAAACGAACTATCTCATCACGCGCCTCATACGGATCGCCCGCCGTACCACAGACCATAATATTAGGATCCTTCGCCAAGCCGTCCGAAAGTATCTTACGGACAAGCAAAGAATCATCCACAACCAAAACGCGAATCGTCCTTTTTTGCATAGAATAATCCTCTCCAAATTCATATCAAAAAATATACCAAATCAGTTAAACGCAAATTTAAACCGCCCGCAAATTAAATTTCAGTAACCGCCGCATAACCCCTTAACTGAAATTAACTCGCACGCCGTCTCATTGCCGAAATTCAAGTACGAACAGTTTAAAATATCAACTTTGCCCATCGACAATCCGGCTTACATCTCTAAACCGCTTAACCGTTTACTCTTCCTTTCTATAAACTGCCGGTTTAACATACTTCCAACGCGTCTGATCCCGCGATAACGTCTCCGAATGACCTATCAACAAATAACCGCCATTGACTGTTTGTTGATACATTCGATTGACAAGCGCATGCTTAGTTGGAGAATCAAAATATATCATAACATTGCGGCACCAAATACAATCAAAAGGCTTCTTAAACGGCAACTTCTCATTCATCAAATTAAACTTGCGTATAGTAACCTCGCTCTTTAACCTGTCAATAACCTCAAATCCATCGGCTGTTTTCTTGAAATATTTATTTACTATCGCAGCCGGCACGCCTTGAAGCCGCGTTTGATCGTACACTCCGCGTTTCGCCGCAACAAGAGCCTTCTCAGAAACATCCGTCGCCAAAAGACCACAATCCCAATTCTTATAATCTACGCCAAAATACTCAAGAAGCGTAATAATTAACGTATAAGGCTCCTCGCCGCTTGACGCCGCCGCACACCAAATACGAAGATCATTATTTTTTTTCGCCTTATGCTCGCGCACCATCCAAGGCAAAATATCACTCTTAAAAAATTCAAAATGCTCCGGCTCGCGGAAAAAAAACGTGTGATTTGTCGTAATCTGATTCGCTAACTCCGTCAACGCAATATTTGTCTTGTCCGCAACAAGATGATCATAATACTCCTTAAACGACTTGAACCCGTGCTGCTTCAATATCTTTTGCAAACGACCAACTACCAAACCCTTCTTCTGATCAGTCAACGCAATACCAAAACGACTGTAAACAAGATCGCGAATCAAATGAAACTCCGTATCCGAAATACGCATCATATCTGTAACGGGCGATGAATTATCCATATCTAACTCTCTCTTGTTTAAGGAACGATGTTAATTAGAAATCATAAACCATGAAATCCTTTTAATATTTCTTGACCAAAATAAAAAACAATAACCAATATCACAACTCACAAACTAAACAACTTGCAAAAAAGTATTTTAATCATAATTATAAATTCAACAAATTTATTACGATAAGTCTTACGATAAGTCTAATATGAAAATACGCCAAATTACAAAAAAGCCAAAAAAATAAATTCGCCCAAAATATTAAATTAACTTCAACTTCTTTAACATCTCATTTATCTCTTCCACAGAGCATGCAGTAAGATCAGCAATCTTTTTAACACTCATATTCTGCTTAAAACAATTACGCACCATCCC
>JAISLW010000548.1 GCA_031277105.1 Planctomycetaceae bacterium
GAAACGCCTGCGTCACCGGATCGCGGGCGTCCCGCCTGCATGCGGTTGTACTCAACCGCAAATGAGAGAGGTTGACATCGCAACAGCCTTTTTGTTTGCCTTGCGGCAAAGTGCAGGCGAGACGCCCGCGATCCGTTGGTCTCGCCTGCATTGCAGGATCGCAGACAATTCAGGATCGCAAACATTTCGCCTGGTGTTTCTTCAGATTCGCAGGCGAAACGCCTGCGTTCCTTCTCAATTTTTTGTTACAAAAAATCGTCTTACTTTTCCCTTAAAAATCGCTAAACGTAATTTACTAAAAAAAATTCCGTGAACGGTTATGCCAATTCAAGGACGAGCAGTTTATTCTATTTCGCAGCCGAATATTTCTTTGTTGCCTAGAATAGTTAGTCCTCTTTCTTTTATTTTTTCTATTGCGAGGTCTGGATTGTTGAATCGGAAAATACTAATTGATGAAGCAGTA
Source organism: Planctomycetaceae bacterium (assembly GCA_031277105.1). Classification (GTDB taxonomy): domain Bacteria; phylum Planctomycetota; class Planctomycetia; order Pirellulales; family Thermoguttaceae; genus WRKP01. Next base: position 464 of record JAISLW010000548.1, read on the forward strand.
TCAGTATCGCCTTCGCGTTTTGAAATAGCCGGCACAAGAGAAAATCCATACATATACTCAATATTCAACTTCGCATCATCCATCGCCTCCAAAATATTCGCCAATCCGCCCGGACAATGCTCTACTGAAATCGCCACAACTTCCGAAATTTTCACTATCACATCACGACGCTCAAATTCTAACTTCGCCCGCCGCCACTCCTTGACCAATAAACGCAATATCCCAAATTGCTCCGTGTCAGCAAGCGCCATCGTCTCAATATTTATCCCACAATCCGCAAGTATCCGGCACGCATGACTAACATTGCCAGGCTTGTTCTCAAGAAATACAGACAACTGTTTAAGTTTCTTCGACATAAAATATATAAAATTCTAAATTCTAAATTCTAATTAATTACTAATGGAAACTTCTAAAAAACCGTTTTTTAAACTATTCGTACTTGAGTTTGCGTTTACATTCGCCTGCCTAGCTTTCGGACGGCAGGCTTTGACGCTTTTAAACTGTTCGCACTTGAGTTTGTGTTTACATTCGCCTGCCTAGCTTTCGGACGGCAGGCTTTTACGCTTTTAAATCACTGAATTTCAAGTACGATCTGTATAAATCGCTGATTTTCAAGTACGAGCAGTATAGAAGTTACCTCGTTTAAATTTCCTTGAACGATTATTATTTTTTTATTTTCCATGCTATAACTTTGTTTCCTGTTGCGACAATGATTTGTCCTGCGATTACGGTTAATCCTGTTACAGGTTCGCCTATTGCAAAAGAATCTATCAACTTGCCATTTTTATCGACAATGAAAATGGCGCCTAACCTTGATACCGCTATCCATTGCCGCCGCGTATCGCCAAATAAATCAACAGTTGCCAAATTATATTCTCCAACCGGTAACGCTTGCCGCCAACTAATCGAACCCGTATCTTGCAACATTGCCATCTCAACATTATCGCCGTCCGCCGCCGAAATTATCGTACATAAATTTCCGCTAGCCGCATCAAATAAAAAGTTTCGTACATGTTTGCCGGCAGGATTAAACAATAACAACCGCTTGCCGTCCGCCGAATACTTCCTCAATCCCGCCGCCGAATCAATTGCGTCCAAAACATACGCGCCGCGCTTGCCCTTGTAATTATAACCGCTAACTTGAAACGGATACGTAACCGCATCATCCCGCCAAATCTCCTTGCCCGCTAAATCAATCGCACAAATTGCATCGCCGCCCGCAACATTACCGTCTATCGCAACCATGCCAACAACAACCTCCGGCTCGCCAACGCCATCAATATCGGCAAACTTGAAATCAGAAATCTTTAACTTAACCTCGCCCGATTGACGATGCGGCGTATAACGCAAAAGCGGCTTCAAATCAACGTCAAAAATATGAACCACACTGCCGCTATTAGACGAAAAACCAATATAACACCCGCTAACTTCACTATTACCGCCTGCGCCGACTTCGCACAAATCAACCGACGTCCGAACCAACGTCAAAAGCTCGTCATTAGAAAAACCCGCCGGAGTAACCTTTTTTATTATCTTGCCGTCCGCATCTATAAACGCAACTCTGTTGCCCTCGCACGGAACAAGTAATACAGTCTCGCTCTTTTGATCCGCATGATTAACGTCAACTTTATTAGCGTCAATTTTATTAGCGTCAATTTTATTTACGTCAATTTGGTCATTGTTTTTTTTGTCTTGTTTGTCAATAGTTTTATCAATTATTTTGTCTTGTTTTTTGATTTTCAATACGGCAATATTACCGGTCGAAACAAGCGGCGTTTCCCATTTTTTTTCCAACATAAAAGTTTTCGGCGGAGTTTGTGGCGTTACTTCTGGCGGCGTATTTTTTACCGGCATGCGAATTGACGCAAAAATCCCTTTGTCAGTCATCAATTTCAATTCGTTTGCGTGTTGAATTTTTCTTTGTTGCAAGATTTTTTGTAAGTCGTTTAAATTTTTTTCATACGGTTTTTTGCCTTCTTTAATTTGTTTTAGCAAGTCGTTAATCGCCGTTGCTTGCATTCCTCCGCGCGAATAAAATTCAACTCTGCTATCGCTCCCAAGCACGACAATTGCCGGAAACGAATCGACCGCCAAAGCGCCCGTCAACTTGCCGCCGACTTCATACCAATACGGTTGCCGAAGCCCCCAACTAATACAATATTGACTTGCCAAATCCAATAATTTTTTATTATCGCCCGCCAACTTGCCGTCGCCTAATCCGTCCGAATTTATAACAAAAAATTGTATATTGTCTTTACTTAAATTTGCGTTTTCCGCCTTATAAAATTCTTCTATTGCCTGGCGGCACGGTTCGCTCCAAGTTGTCCAGAAGCAAAACGCCGCAATTTTACCGTTTAGTTCAGCGACTGATTTTCGCAACGGTATTTTCGGCGTTGTTTCGTTTGGAATTGTAGGTTTATCATTGGTTTTATTTGTTGTATTATTTGCGTTGATATTTTTTTCCGGTTTTTCAGATGCGGTGTTATTTGTTTTATTTGTCAAGTCGTCTGTTGCAGTTTTTGTCGATTTTTCTTTTAAATTATTTTTCAAATTATCTGTACTTAAAATTAGCTCTTCAAAATTTAGCGATTCTGTATTGGTCAATTTTTTACCTAGAATTTCCATTTCGACGGGTTTAAATTCGGATACTTTTTTTGCGTTTATTGGTTGTAGCATGTGAAATGCTTCTTCGGCGATGGGCAGATCTAGTTGTGCGTCGTTCATATCGATTCTGATTGTCCGCACGCTCTCAAATTCAGCGGCGACAAGCAAACCTTCAACCATATAATCAAACCTTAGCAGGGCGCTGTTTCGTTTACTTATCCAAAGCGCTCTGTCGCCGTTTTCGTGTTTTATTTTTATTACGTCGCATGGGATATTGCCTATTGATTGCGGTTCTAATAATTCTGTTTTTGAACCTTCGGGCAAGAAAGTTTTAAGCGGATCGTCCGCAAAAAGAAGTATCAATTGCGGCGGAAAACGAATTATTCCGCTAGGAAAAACTATATTCATCGACTGGTCAAGTTCAACGTCGCTAAACAATTTGTCTAACTTAAATGATTGTGGCGTAGAAAAAGACAATACTTGATCCGGCAGCGATCTAATTAAAGCATAACAATTATTGTTATTTGACACTAATTTACCTTCGTTGCATTCGATGCGCAATTTGTCTGGTTTCTTAAACGCAACCGTACATGACCAAGTAACAGGTTCGGCGTCTGGTTGCGTCATTTTACCGACGATCATTCCGCGTCCGTGATCCGCATAAGATTTTGCGTTACGATAAGTTTTAACCATGTTATTAAGAATTTCCATCGCGTTTTTTTCGTTATTTTTTATTTGTTCGTTATTGTTTTTGGTAGTAGAGTCGGTTTGTGGATTTGTCGTTTTAGAATGATTATGACCGTGTTCGTGACCGTGTTCGTGACCGGAGTCGTGTTCGTGATCGTGATCGTTATTAGAACACGAGCAACCGTCAAACGCTAAACAAAACAAAACAATAAAATAAAACAAATTCACGCGCAAAAAAGAAATCTTGATACTGTTTTTAGACATTTTCAACTCCTAAAATTGTAAACAAAAATTTTGTAGGCTATTGACCTACGTTAATATTCTGATTGTCCCGCAACAACAAAAAACAATTGGGCAACACTAATCGTTAAATTTCAAATACGATACGTATAGAATCGCCTAATTATAATAATCGTTATAAAAAATGTAATATAGGCGCATCTAAAAATTTATTTTTCTTTGCAACAGAGATTACCGCTGAG
>JAISLW010000549.1 GCA_031277105.1 Planctomycetaceae bacterium
ATCTAAAATGTACATATTTTCGGCTTTATGAATTACTGAAATTTATTGGTATCATAAACTCCATTGCGGCCCAAAAAATAAACACAGCGGCGAAACGCCGCCTACCTTTTTGCAAAAAAATGAATTTTTAGAGATACCCTTTATTAAATTACGTTTTGCCAATTATTAAGTGACAAGCGGGACATGAGGGACAATTTTTTTAATATACAGTTCGTACTTGAAATTCATTGATTTAAAAGCGTCAAAGCCTGCCGTCCGAAATCTGGCGGGCGAATGTAAACGCAAACTCAAGTACGAACAGTTTAAAAACATAATTTCCTTAAATTCTGAATTAAAAAATCATCTATTAAATTCCCGTGAACGGTTACCTAAACTGTTTGTACTTTTTGTAAGCAAAGAATGCGTATTGTAACCGCCAACATAATTTCGTCAAGTTGATTTCACAAATAGACAATTGAACGCCGCTAAAAATCAAATGATTTTCAAATACGAACAGATAGAGAAGCCCTCTAGTGGACAGTTTAATAAAAAAATAGACAATATTGACTTATTGAAATTTTGTAACAGTTTGCCGAGATCGTTTGGACTAGATGTTATTGGATATATTTTTTGTAACAAAAATTATCCTACTTTTTCTGCTTGTCTCTCAAAAAAAATTACCCATACGTAATTGCTAAACAGATTTCCGTGAACGGTTACAAAAAAAACTTTAACAACTTAAAAAACCTTTAACAACTTAAAAAACTTTAAGGAGACTTAAAAATGAATTTCTCTTTGTTTACAAAGATTGCGTTAAATTTGATTATTATTAATTTTTTGGTTTCGTTTGTATTTGCGGCGGAGTCGGAATTTAACAATAATGAATTACAAGTCCGAACTTTAACTGTGCCGTTTCAAAACGACTCAATTAAGCGTTTCCGCGTTAAAACTGATTGCGATTGGCAATTGACGACGGATTATGATTGGATTAGTGTTGAGCCGGCGAGCGGCGGCAAGGGCGAATTTACAATTACCGCAAAAATCAAATCGAATAATAAGGCGCGAACCGGCAATATTAAACTTACCGCCGGCGCTTATTTCGGATGGATCGGCGTTGACCAAGTTGACGCTAACGACTATTATCCCGACGGTTATGTTTTGCAAATTCACAAATCTAATCCGCCTGAAGGGCGTAAGCCTATTCCGGTTTTCGTTATTGGCGATGGTTGGGATATGAGTGATTTCAAGAAGGGCGGCGTATTTGAAACTTATTCGCGGGGATTGTATAAGATTTTTTCCAATGTCGATGTGGTGAAAAATTTTCATGAGTATTTTGATTTTTACGCATATTTTTCTGAATCGGAGCAGCGTGGTAAATTTGGATTTAATCAATTTGGCACAACGTCGCGGCAACCGACTGATTTTGGCAAGATGGAAAAATATTGCCGGCAGTATATGAAAAAAATTAACTATCCTAATGCGAATGAGGCGACGTATATTTGCGCTTCAAATGCGGCGGTTGGAGGGTTTGCGTTGAGCGGCAAGTTTGCGATACTTTCTAATCCGGCAGGTCAACCTGGAAGTTATGCTTATTGGCTCGTTCACGAATATGCGGGACATTGTTTAGCGAATATGCCCGATTTATATTTACGCGGCGGGTGGATTGTTGACAGAGATTCGCCGAAGGCAAAAGACCCCGTTACGGGACGAATGCATCCGACTACTTACAACAACGGCACGGTCAAGGATGTCGTAAATATGGTGAATAATTTCACACGCGAATGGGCAAGAGGTTATGACTGGTATATCGACTGGTCTGACGATCCGAATGAAGTCGTTTGGAAGGAGTTCATCGGCAAGCCCGGATATAAAAACGTAGGCGTTTATCCAACGGCTTACAATGCAATGTTTGCGGGATTTTATGGACCGGAAAAATTTGAAGCGATGCGAGAATTAGAACATCTTTGGTACGGCGTAGGCGTGCGGATGGCAGTTTGGAACCGAATTCTTGAACGGAGCGGAGTCGCAAATGAAGGCGTGCCGAATTGGTTGACTAATCCCGACGCCGATCATCCAAGATCGTTAAAAAGTTTCAAAGAGTTCGACGTAAAAAACGGTTATAATAACGACGGAAAACATGTGAATGATTTTGTCGAACATCCAATTTTCAAGGCGAAGTATTGGGTAGAGGATAATTATTTGTATCCAGAGCGTCCTGATTTTGAAGCGGCGGAAGGGAATGCGGACAAAAAGAAGTTAGTCGTGCCGTTTCCAAATAAACTTGATTTCGCAAAACAAGGAGGCAATGAAACGGTTATTATTACGTCGAATAAAGCCGAATGGAAAGCGGAAACGGATGCAGAATGGTTAGAATTATCCGAAAAAAACGGCAAGGGCAACGCAATCTTCAAAGTAAACGCAAAACCAGGCGAAAATCGCAAAGCCGTCATAAAATTAACCGCCCCAAACGCAACAACAAGATTCATAACAGTTGAACAAAAATAGTAAAAATAAAAAGATAACCGTTCACGGAAATCTTATGGTGGAATAAAATTTTAAGGAATAGGGGACAGGGAATAGTTTTTGGGCGTCTTTAAAAATTCATTTGTGCAGGTAGGCGGCTAAAAAAATTAAACACTGTGCCGAAACGCCGCAGTACGGTTTACGGTATCAATAAACTTTAATAGTTCGCACGCCTAAAATAGACTTTTTTTAGGCTTTATGAATTATTAAAAATTATTGGTATCATAAACTCCATTGCGACCTAAAAAATAAACACAGTGACGAAACACCGCCTACCTTTTTGGCAAAAAATGAATTTTTAGAGATACTCAAATTTATTTTTATTAACCACAGAGGACGCAGACGGAGAACGCGGAGGAATTTTTTAATTGGATTGGGATCAAAATGTTATTTATTGATTTTTTGATTTAAAATATTTTTAAAAAATTATTCTCTGTGAGTTCTGATTTCTCGGCGTTTAAATTAAAAACTGTTTTTAGGAGTACCTTTAAAAATTCATTTGTGAATTATTTAAACTTATCGGTGATGAACCTTGCGTTTATTTCTGTCTAGTTATTGGGCGACAGAGGCTTTTATGCTTTTACATCAATGAATTTTCAGTACGTACATCTATCGTTAAATTTCAAATACGATACGTATAGAATCGCCTAATTATAATAATCGTTATAAAAAATGTAATATAGGCGCATCTAAAAATTTATTTTTCTTTGCAACAGAGATTACCGCTGAG
>JAISLW010000098.1 GCA_031277105.1 Planctomycetaceae bacterium
AGTCCGAAGACGAAGTGATTGAAGTACGCGTACAGAACGAAACCATTTGGTTAACCCAAAAACTAATGGCTACGTTGTTTGACTGTTCAACAGATAATATCTCGTTACATCTCAAAAATATATTCAAAGAGAATGAGTTGGACGAAAATTCAGTTACCGAGCAATTCTCGGTAACTGCCTCCGACGGCAAAAAATATACGACCAAACATTATAATCTTGACGCTATTATTGCCGTTGGTTATCGTGTCAATTCTGTGCGGGCAACTGTTTTTCGTCAATGGGCGACGTCCGTTTTACGCGATTATGCCGTCAGAGGATATGTCATTGACAAAAAACGTATGGAAAACGGAGCATTTCTCGGAGAAGACTATTTTGAACATCTGCTTGCTGAAATTCGCGAGATACGTTTAAGTGAACGCCGTTTTTATCAGAAAATCACCGACATTTACGCCACCGCAATGGACTACAACAAAGATGCGGCAATGACAAAAACATTCTTTGCAAAAGTCCAAAACAAACTCCATTATGCCGTGCATGGTCGCACTGCTGCCGAACTCATCATGTCGAGGGCAAACGCTGAAAAAGAACACATGGGCTTGACTTCGTGGGAAAACTGTCCCGATGGTAAAATCGTCAAAACAGACGTTGCCATTGCCAAAAACTACCTGACCGAAACCGAACTGGAATCATTGGGACGAATTGTCAATGCGTACTTGGATTTGGCGGAAGACCGCGCTAAACGTCATATCCCCATGACAATGGAAGACTGGGCTAAACGTTTAGACAAATTCCTTGAAGCCGACGACCGTGATATTCTTCAAAACAGCGGAACAATCGCCGCTCAAGTAGCAAAAGATTTCGCCGAAAACGAATTTGAAAAATACCGCATTATTCAGGATAAAACCTACCGGTCTGATTTCGACCGACTGGTTGAAAACACGGAAAATATAAAAGCAGTCGAAAACATAGCGGATACAGGAATACCGGCAACGCCTGATTTCGGACGCCGTAACAGGAAAAATAAAAGTATATAACGCATAAAAAACAGTATCATAAAATTATGGCAAAGAAAAACAATAATATAATCCACGAGGGCGAGATCCGCGAAATTATCATTTATCGCGATGGCAACAACGCTCCGAAAGTTGAGGTTTTGCTTCAACAGCAAAATTTGTGGCTTACGCAAAAGGCTGTATCCACGCTGTTTGGAGTCGAACGGTCGGTGATAACAAAACATATCAAAAATATTTTTGATACCGGCGAACTGAATGAAAATTCAGTATGTGCAAAATTTGCACATACTGCCGCCGATGGGAAAAACTACAATACAGCGTTTTACAATCTCGAAGCAGTCATAGCTGTCGGCTATCGCGTAAATTCCGAAAGGGCTGTAATCTTTAGAATCTGGGCGACAAAAATCTTAAAGGAATACATTCAAAAAGGCGCGGCGCTTGATGTAGAACGTTTGAAACAGCCCGAATACATTTTCGGTCAGGATTATTTCGACGAAACACTTGAGAAAATCCGCGATATTCGTAGCAGCGAAAGAAGATTTTATCAGAAAATCACCGATATTTATGTCGATTGCAGCGCCGATTATGACGTGAACAGCGAAACGACAAAAACGTTTTTTGTCACCGTCCAAAACAAGCTGCACTGGGCAATTACACGGGAAACAGCGGCTGAAATTATTTATCATAGAGTCAATCATTTGAAACCAAACATAGGATTGACTTCGTGGAAAAACGCGCCGAAAGGCAAAATTCGCAAAGGCGATGTGAGTATTGCGAAAAATTACCTGAACGAAGAAGAACTGTCAAGTTTAAACCGCATTGTAACCATGTATTTGGATTACGCCGAAGATTAGGCTAAACGCCGAAAAATAATGTATATGAGCGACTGGGTCGAAAAATTGAATGTTTTTTTACAGTTCAACGAACGCGAAATCTTGCAGGATAGCGACAAAATGTCGCACGAAATAGCCAAAGCATTTGCCGAGAGCGAATTTGAAAAGTACCGCGTTATTCAAGACAAAACCTACAAATCCGATTTTGACAAACTGGTGAAATCGACAATGAAGTAGAAGAAAGATATGGCGTTAAAAAAACATATCCCGAAATAATTCAAAAATAAAGATTATGAACAATAATGAAAACGCAGGAAAAAACACCGGATATTTTAATGAAAAAAATTGTTGCTTAGAATAGTAATTTCTATTGAAATGAGGTCTATGAATATGTTTGATAAACTGGTAAGAATAAATTGTTATTCCAAGAGTAAGATATTAAAGAAGGTAGCCGCTAATTTGTTGGAGAAGTTTTATTGTTGTGAAATTAATTGTATTGAAATAGACAAGAGCGTATTGTTTGCTCATCATGCTCGCGGGTGTACGGTTGCGGCGTCGAAAATTTATGAAAATGTTGTAATTTATCAAAATGTAACTATTGGATCAAATTTGAAATTTAACAAAATTAGTAATGAATGGGAAAATATTGGTAATCCGATTATTTGTAAAAATGTGGTAATTGCTGATGGAGCAAAAATTTTAGGACCAATAATAATTGGTGAAAATTCTGTTGTAGCAGCCGGCGCAATAATTACAAAAAATACGCTTGCCAACAGTATTGCGTATGGAATAAACCAATTTAAGCCTAAAGATGAAAACTACGATTTAGTATTCAATTCAAATATGATAAATTTCGAGAAAATCATAGAAACTAATCATAAGTTAATAGCAAAATTTAAGGAAGAAAATAAAGATTATAAATGATAAAAAAACGCAAGAAAAATCTGCGCGGATAAAACGACCAATGTTAGAAAATTTGTCCGAACATGGAAAATAAAATCAAGACAAAATTGGAGGCTTAAAATAAAGTCGTAATTTTTGTCGTATGAAATAATTAACAGTAATTAACAGTATTATGTCAATGAAATTGGATAAAATAACAAGCGATAAAGTGGCGTTTTTGAGTTTTATTGTGCCTGAATTTGCCAAAGCGTTCAAAATGTCGATACCGAAAGCGTATTTATATCTCAAAAAATACGGCGCATGGGATTATTTGAACGAAAACTGGTGGGCATTGCATACCGAAAATCCTTTTTGGACGGTACGGCATTTATATGACGTCTGTTACGAAAACGGAGGACAACGATAATGCTGGTTTATCATGGAAGTTATAAGAAAATAACGGAAATTGACCTAATACAAAAAGGTAAATTGAAATAAAATTTTGAATACAAAAATAAATATAACCTGAATAAATATATCACAGTTTTTCGGCATGAATTACAGATTAAGAATACGCAATCCCAATAATCAACTACCCATAAAATCCATAATTTTTAATATTACAATAAATAACGATTCAACTAAAATATTTCAAAAAT
>JAISLW010000099.1 GCA_031277105.1 Planctomycetaceae bacterium
TAAAGACAACATTAACCCTCATTGCGTCCCTAATGGGACGCTAAAAATTCGCGTATAACTTTTTTCTACCAACATGTTGTCCCTAACGGGACAAATATTTATTGTTACGAAAATTGTCCAGATACGCCCTACTCACTAGCCCCTAAAATCTAGCGCTTAACTTTCAGTGAACGATTACAAAAAATTATTCTCTGTGAACTCTGTGTTCTCAGCGCTTAATAAATAAAAAACTGGTTATTAGAAATTGCCAAGTACTAACAATATACTTCTCCCCTGTTCGATTTTTTATTCGCCGATATAATGTTTCGACTTTGTTTTTTAGCGTTAGGTTGACTTTGTTTTTTAGAAGTTACCGTTAATTTTAGTTTTTTGGGGGTAATTGGCGTTTAAAAATTATGGTAAAAAAATAGTTGTCTCTAAAAAATCATTTGTTCAGGTAAATATGGACAAATAAATTTTTATAATACCCAAATTTATATATTGGAGGATGTTTAAGTATGATTGCCAAAGACGTGAAACGGGGCGAGGTTGTGGTTTACAATGATATGCCTTATATAATTGAGACGGTAAATGTTCAATCGCCTTCGGCGCGTGGCGCTGCGACGTTGTATAAATTTCGTGCGCGTAATCTTGTAACGAAGCAGAAGGTTGACTTTACGCTCAAAGGCACCGAGTCGCTTAATCCGGCTGATTTCAGGAAACGCGATGTAAAATATCTTTACGCCGACGCAGACGAATGCGTGTTTATGGACAACGAAGATTATAATCAATATAACATAAGGAAGGAGGATATTGCCGATGAGTTGCGATTTATTACCGAAGAACTTGAAGGCGTGAAGGCGTTGATTTATAACGACGAATGTGTGGCAATAGAAATCCCTGCCGCCGTATCTCTAAAAGTTATAAAATGCGACCCTGCCGCACGCGGAAACTCAGCAACCTCAAGATCAAAACCCGCTACGCTAGAAACAGGATTAGAAATTCAAGTCCCCGAATATCTTGAAGAAGGCGAAATCGTCCGCGTTGACACAAGAAGCGCCGAATTTTTAAGCAGAGCGTAAAAAGTTTTTTTATAACCGTTCACGGAAATTAGATGGTAGGGAATAAAGGGGACAATTTTCGTTACAATAAATCTAGCGCCTAAATCCTATCATATAAAATTCGACGCTTCTAAAATCTTGTGAACGGTTACGTTTTTTGTTTACAAAAAAAATGTCTCTCTTGTTTCACTTGTCCCGCCTGTCCCTCAAAAAATTGCAATACGTATTTTGCTAAACGGATCTCCGTGAAGGGTTACTAATATTCGATACAGTTTCGGTTCCAATTAAAATTTGGGGGCGTATTTTCAATGTATTATTTTGTGGTATGATACTTGAGTTATTTTTTGACGGTAATTTTTGTAGTTTAATTTTTTGTAATATTTTAAACTGTTCGTACTTGAATTTGCGTTTACTTTTGCTTGTCTAGTTTGCGGGCGGCAGGCTTTGACGTTTTAGAATTATTGAATTTCAAGTACGATACGTATATATTTATGATTATATTTTTATTCGCAGATGTTCAAGAATGATTCGTAGCGTTATAGTATTTTGTTTTTTATAATTTGAATTATATTTGAATAATATTTTTTAACAGACATTTAAGTTCTCGGTTATGCAAGTATTAATAGTAGATGACAGTAAGCTCGCTTTAATAGCGTTGAAGGCGTTGCTTACGGATGCGGGGTATGACGTGCTTGCCGCTATGAACGGCGAGGAGGCGCTTAAAATTCTGGAATCTAATCCGTGCCGTATGGTTATTTCTGATTGGGAGATGCCTGTGATGACGGGATTAGAACTTTGCCGTAAGGTTCGTTCTGGCGAATATTCGGGTTATATTTATTTTATTCTGCTTACTTCGCACAAAGAAGAAATGGTCGAAGGTCTTTCAGCGGGCGCCGATGATTTTATTGCCAAACCTTACAAACCCGATGAAGTGCTTGCAAGATTACGTTCCGGCGAAAGGATACTTTCACTTGAGACGCGCGACGTTGCAATTTTCGCATTGGCTAAACTTGCGGAGTCGCGCGACGTTGACACGGGCGCTCATCTTGAGCGAGTTCAATATTACTGTCGTACTCTTGCCCAAAGGATGGCGACGGTAGAAAAATATCAAGACGTAATCGATCCTGAATTCGTCCGGTTAATATTTCAAACTAGTCCGTTGCATGATATTGGCAAGGTTGGGATACCGGATTCGGTGTTGTTGAAACCTGGTCGTCTTGACCCGCATGAATTTGACATAATGAAAACGCACACTACAATTGCCGCTCAAACATTAGACGCTACATTGAAAAAATTCCCCGGCGCGTCCTTCTTAAAAATGGCTCGCGATATTGCCGCAACACATCACGAAAAATACGACGGCAGCGGATACCCAAACGGTCTAATCGGAGAAAACATTCCGCTCTGCGGAAGAATAATTGCGCTCGCCGACGTTTACGACGCACTAATCTCAAAAAGAGTTTACAAAAAAGCGCTAACGCACGAATCCGCAAGAAATATTATACTTGAAGGACGAAGTAAACATTTTGATCCGGACGTAGTTGATTGTTTTGTCGATCTCGAAGACCAATTTATCTCAATACATAAACGTTTCGATGAAGAAGAATAGTTTCTAATACAAAATACAGAATACGTAATACTGAATGCGGAATTATTTTTTAAGATAATCTCTAAAATAATCTTTCTAATCTGTTAATCTGTGGACAAAAAAATTTGATCCACAGATTACACAGATTATACTGTTCGTATTTGAAAATCATCGATTTAAAAGCGTCAAAGCCTGCCGTCCGAAAGCTAGGCAGGCGAAGGTAAATGAAAATTAAAGTGTGAGCAGTTTAAAAAGATTTTTAATTTTGAAATTATACTGCTCGTATTTGAAATTCAGCGATTTAAAAGCGTCAAAGCCTGCCGTCCGATAGCTAGGCAGGCGGCGGTAAACGCAAACTCAAGTGCGAACAGTTTAAATCTTTTAATTCCGAATTTCGAATTGTAACAGTTCACGGAAAATTTTTTTAGCAAATTACGGATTGTCGATTTTAAGCTGGTAGCGTTTTAATTTGCGTTTACCCTAACCTTATTTTTACCTTATTTTTCTTTACAAAACAACCTCAGTAGAAAATGAAACCACCAAACACAACCTCATTACCTCATTAAAAAATTAGGTAATGAGGTTTGTTTTGTGGGGGCTTTGTTGCTACTGATGTTGTTTTGTTCAGAAAAATAAGGTAAAAATAAGGTTAGGGAAAATAAATTTTTAACCGTTCACGAAAATTTAAGCAAAAGATTTTAGAGGATAGGGAATAGGGCGTAGGGTGTAGCGGGACAAATTAAAAAAAATCTACAGATTAAACAGATTAAAATTGAAATTAAATATTTAATTCTGCATTCTGCATTTATTTAACGATATTTATAATTTTTTTACATTTTTTGATCATGATTTCAAATTCTTTTGGCGTTAATGATTGTCTTCCGTCGCATAGGGCTGATTTTGGGTCGTTGTGAACTTCTACCAATAAACCATCGGCGCCAACAGCAACCGCCGCATACGATAACGCCGGCACAAACTCCACCCTGCCGGCAGCATGAGACGGATCAACCAATAACGGTAAATGAGTCAACGTCTTCAACATCGGAACCGAACCCGCCGGAAATGTATAACGCTGATACGTCTCAAACGTCCTAATCCCCCGCTCGCAAAGTATAACCCGATCATTGCCGCCTGACATAATATATTCAGCCGACATCAAAAACTCGTCAAGCGTACAACTAAATCCTCGCTTCAACAAAATCGGCGTCCGCATCTCGCCGCATTTTTCCAATAGACGATAATTTTGAGCGTTGCGCGTCCCGATTTGAATCACATCCGCATACTCCGCAACAAGCGAAACCTCGTCGCAACCCATCGCCTCAGTAACTATCGCCAACCCCGTTTCTGAACGCGCTTTTGCCAAAATTTTTAATCCCGCCTTCTTCAAACCTTGAAATGCGTAAGGACTTGTACGCGGTTTAAAAGCGCCGCCTCGCAACGCCGTAGCGCCGGACTTGCGAACCGCCTCCGCTATCAATAACGTTTGACGCTCCGACTCGACGGTACAAGGACCGCCAATTATCCCAAAATATCCGCCGCCTATCTTAAAATCACGAGCGCTTATCACCGTAGCCGTCGATTTCGCAACTCGACTACACAATTGATACGGATCGGTTACTTCTATCACTTCCGCAACGCCGGATAATTTTGAAATACCGCCTAACTCTTGAACAGAACTAACCTCCGGCACAACTATAACTTGATTGCCGTCAAGATAAGACTCAAAATACTTGACGCCGCCGTCAATAAGCAAATCAAAAATAGAACGCCGCTGCGATTCCTTAATCCTTTTCACTAATACAATAATCATATATCCTCCAATGCCCCAAAACGAAAAAAAACGACAAAATCACTAATCGCAAAATATCGCAAATTCCATAAATACATCAGCAATCAATGCCGCAAAATTTCAGAGCGTTATTGTTAAATTAATTTAAACCGCTTAAAGTTAAGAACAGCTTAAATGCGTTGAATTTCAAATAAAAGCAGTTTTAAACTGTTCGCACTTGAGTTTTCGTTTACCTTCGCCTGCCTAGCTTTCGGACGGCAGACTTTGACGCTTTTAAATCGCTGAAATTCAAGTACGATCTGAATAAACCGCAAAGGTTAAACTGCGCACGGCTAAATCGCAACTTACAATCGTTTGCAGGTAAGTATAATTTATTCGTATTTATCGACAACTATTCTCTTGTGAATCTCTAATAATTTATTTTTTGCAAAAAGGTAAATCGCCCAATAGAGAACTTCTAAAAACCACAAATTTATTTTTATTAACCACAGAGAACACAGAGAACACAGAGGAGTATCTCTATACTGCTCGTACTTGAAATTCAGCGATTTAAAAGCGTCAAAGCCTGCCGTCCGAAAGCTAGGCAGGCGAAGGTAAACGCAAACTCAAGTACGAATAGTTTAAAAATTCATTTTT
>JAISLW010000103.1 GCA_031277105.1 Planctomycetaceae bacterium
GCGAAATCGTAGATTACATGGTCAACGAAGCGCTGGACTCATATTTACAAAATTATTCGCAAAAAAATTCTCAAAAAAATTCTCAAAACGATTCTCAAGATAATTTACAAAACGATTCACAAAAAGATTTGCAAAACGATTCTCCAAACGACTCCGCTTTATTGCAATGCAAGATACTCGATCCGGCTTGCGGTTCCGGCGCTTTTCCTTGCGGCGTGATGAATGAAATTATGAGACGAATTGATCCCGATAAAAAACTTACGCAACAAGAACGTTATCATAAAAAATTAGAAATTTTGAAAAAAGTAATTTATTGTGTTGACATCCAATCAATGGCTGTACAAATTTCATCGTTGCGATTTTTCTTGGCATTAATTCAAGAAATTATTCCCGATAAGAAAAAAGATAATTACGGAATCGAACCCTTGCCCAATCTTGAAACAAAATTTATTTGCGCCAATGCACTAGTCAGTTTAACAAAAGAAAAAGAAAAATTACAACTCCAAAATATTAAAACAATCGTTAAACAATTACAATTGATCCGCGAACAACATCTAGTCGCCAATACGCCGCAAGATAAAAAAAGATTGCAAGGAGACGACAAAAATTTACGAAAATTATTAAGCGCCGCAATGGAAGACGCAGGCGATCTCTCACACGAAACCGCCGAATTACTCTTAAGATGGAACCCATACGATCAAACAAAATCAACGCCGTTTTTTGATCCGCATTGGATGTTTGGAATCGAAGACGGTTTTGATATTGTAATCGGAAACCCGCCGTATGTAGTTTTATCTTCTAATTTTCATAACATTGAATTTTTTCATTCGCATTATCGCTGCGGCAAAGGCGGTAAAGTTAATTTGTATAAATTATTTTTTGAAAAAGGATTAAAACTACTAAAACAAAACGGAATTTTAACATTCATAACGCCAAATACTTTTATCAGCAGCAAAGATAGCGTTATTTTACGACAAATATTGCTTGAAAATCAAATAAAAGAAATTATTGAATACGCCGAAAAAGATAAAATTTTTGAACATATAACTCAAGCGGTTGCGATTACGTTGGTCATGGTCAAAGACGAGAAGGATTACTATTTTAAACATGTAAAATCCGGCATTGAAACGATTTTATCATCAAAAATAATTTTACAAAATAAAGGTCTCTTTTTTAAAGGGACAAATTCAATAATCGAAAAAATAAAAAAACAAAATCAAAAATTCGATTCAATTATATTCGGATGGCAAGGCGAAATAAATGTAAGCACAAAAAAAGAAAATTTTATCGCCCAAGAAAAAAATGGTTATTTGCCCTTAATTCGCGGTAATCAAATCGAATACTACCAAATAATAAACAAACCGGTTGAATTTTGCCCTATAATTATTTCAAACAGAAATCACTATAAACTAAAAAGAATCGTTTTTCAGGAAGTCGCCAATGCCGGTTTAGAAAGAAGAATTAAAGCGACAATTTTAGAAAACGTTCTATGCGGACATACGACAAATTACTGTTTCCCAAAAAATAAAGATTATTCATTGGAATATATTTTAGGTCTCTTAAATTCAAAAATTTTAAATTACTGGTTCAAATATTACAACCAAACAAATCACGTTCCTATCGGCGAAATTAAACAAATTCCCGTTCCAGTTACGTCGTCAAATAAACAACAACCAATTATTACACTCGTAAATAAAATATATTCCGAAAAATCTAAAAACCCAAACGCCGATACGATAAAATTAGAATCCAAAATTGACCGTTTGGTTTATGAATTGTACGATTTAACGGAAGATGAGATCAAGATTATTGAAGGTTAGGAACACAACCGTCTCGGCTACAAGACGCCGCAAGGCAAACAAAAAAATTCTTGCGATGTAACCTCGATCTTTGGCGGTTGAGTGTAACCGTATGCAGACGAAACGCCTGCGATCCTTGTTAAAATAATCTTTCTAATCTGCGTAATCAGTGGATCATTTTTTTGTCCACAGATTACACAGCAGATTAAAAATTTATTTTTAAAACTAATTCCAAATTAAAAAAATACCGTGAATGGTTACAAAATATTTATTTTATAGCATAATATCCTTTTTACTTAATTTTTTTCTTAACTTAACAACCTCATTAGCAATAAAGCCCACACAAACCAAACCTAATTAAACTGTTCGTACTTGAGTTTTCGTTTACCTTCGCCTGCCTAGCTTTCGGACGGCAGGCTTTGACGCTTTTAAATCGCTGAATTTCAAGTACGATCTGTATACCTAATTTTTTAATGAAGTAATGCGGTTTGTTAAAGAGCGTATTAGAATTTTAGAGAAACTTTAGAGAAACATCGAATGATTGATCGTTTCTCCCAATAATGAATTTTTAGAGATGCCCTATTATAATTGACTTTTTGATTTAAAATATTTTTAGAAAAATTATTCTCTGCGAAATCAGTGTTTTCGGCGATTAATAAAAAACCGGTTTTTAAACTGTTCGCACTTGAGTTTTCGTTTATATTCGCCTGCCTTGTTTTCGGACGGCAGGCTTTGACGCTTTTAAATCGCTGAAATTCAAGTACGATCTGTATAGAATTTACCTAGCAAATAAAAATTAACGATGATGTCTAATTTACGTTATAGTCGTCAAATTGCATTTTTTGGCGTTGGCGTTGACGGTCAGGATAAATTGCTTGCTTCTACTGTTGCGATAATTGGCGTTGGCGCGATTGGTTCGGCGCTTGCTAATATTTTATGTCGCGCTGGTATTGGTCGTTTGCGTTTAGTTGATCGCGATTATGTCGAACTTACTAACTTGCAACGTCAGATTCTGTTTACCGAAGCCGACGTAACAAATCAACAACCGAAATCAATTGCGGCTTGCGAATATCTTAAAAAAGTAAATTCTGAAATTATCCTAGAGCCTGTTGTTGCGGAGTTAAATTCGGGTAATATTGCGCAGATATTAGACGGCGTCGATTTGATATTAGATGCGGTTGATAATTGGGAGACGCGTTTTTTGATCAACGAATGGAGCGTCAAAAATAAAATTACGTGGATTTACGCCGCCGCTCTCGGATCGCAATGCGTAACGATGAATTTTCGTTACAATAATACATGCAATAATACCGGCAATAATACCGGCGGCGATTCTAATAACTCATGCGATTCAAATAGCCCTTGTCTGCGATGTCTCATTCCTGCCGAACACCCCCAAACGCAACAACAAACTTGCGCAACTGCCGGAATTTTAGCAATGACTCCAGGAACAATCGCATCAATACAAGCCGCCGAAGCCGTCAAAATTATTCTTAACTCAAACGCAATTCGCGAAGGTTTATTGACCATCGACCTGTGGAATAATCGATTCAAAAATATAAAAATTAAACGCAATCCCGATTGCCCAGTATGCTCGCACAAAATTTATGATTACTTGTCCCGAAACGCCAACGCAAAAATACAAAAAATATGCGGAAGAAACGCTATACAAATTTCGCCCGAATCCCAAACGAATATCAACTTAATCGAATACGCAAAAAAATTAGAAAAAATAGGAAACGTTAAAACAAACCAATACATCCTAAATTTCACAAACGACAATTTACAATTCACCCTATTCCAAGACGGAAGAGCAATCATCGAAAACCCAAAAAACGAAATACACGCAAAAAATATCTATAACGAATTTATAGGTTTAAGATAGGATATAGGGAGTAGTTTTTTTGTAACCGTTCACGGAAATTTGTTTATTAAATTACGTTTTGGCTATTTTTTAGGGACAAGCGGGACAGGAGAAACAAGTAAGACAATTTTTTTATGACAAAAAATTGTTATTTAGTTTTCTAAAAAACTACTTCCTATCACTTACACCGCCCCCGCTATTTTCCCGCGTAGAAATGAAACTGTTATGGCGTCGAGTACGCTGTCTGTCGGTATTTCTTTGTCTGCGTGAATTATTAATTGATTTCCGGTTTGCCAGAAAATAACATAAGTCAATACGCCCGTATCAAACGTCAACACCCGCGCCTCATTCATTAAATCAAGATAAAAAAACGTCATTGAATAACCCGTTACATATTTTTCATACATAATTTCTTCAATCCGGTCAATCTCCATGTCTTGATATTCAGAACGCATTACCTCCAATGCTTCCTCAGCTATCTCATCTGGATTCTGCCCCGCCGGATACTTCTTCAATATCCAAAAAGCGCCGTCGCCATTGGTAATTTGAACCATGCCGTCTATCCTATTCATCCACGCATCTTTCATATCCCAATTGTCAGGATAACAAATATAAACGCCATGCTTATCGTACTCTCTCATAATCTTTGATCTTTTAAATTCGTAATTCTGAATTTGGAATTTGGAATTATTTTTATAATCTTTCTAATCTGCGTAATCTGTGGACAAAAAATGATTCGCAGATTACGCAAATTAAAAAGATTATTTTGAATTTGAAATTAAATCTTAAATTCCGTATTCCGAATTAAATTTTAGTAGTCGCAATTTCCTGGCGTTCTTGGGAAAGGCAAAACGTCTCTGATATTTGCGATTCCGGTAATGAACATTAACGCCCTTTCCAAACCTAAGCCGAAACCGCTATGCGGCGCCGTTCCGTAGCGGCGTAAATCGGCATACCAATTATAGGCTTCAATTTCTAGTTTCTGTTCCCGCATTCGTTCTTCCAAAACGTCCAGTCTGTACTCTCTTTCACTACCGCCAATAATTTCGCCTACTTTCGGCACAAGCACATCCATCGCCCGCACCGTCCGTCCGTCCGAATTTAACCTCATATAAAACGGCTTAATTGTTCGCGGATAATCATACAAAATTACCGGACTTTTAAAATGTTCCTCCGTCAAATAACGCTCATGCTCGCTTTGCAAATCTATTCCCCAACTAACTTGATAATCAAATTTTCTACCGCACTTCTCCAATATCGAAACGGCGTCGGTATAAGTTAAACGTACAAAATTACTCGCAACTACATGATTTAACGTATCAATTAAAGTTGAATCCGTCTTGTTGAAAAACTCAATATCTTCACGCCGTTCCGTCAGAACGTCCGATATTAACCGTTTCAAAAAACGCTCCGCCCAGTCCATATTTTCCGGCAATTCACAAAAAGCGATTTCCGGCTCAATCATCCAGAACTCCGCCGCATGACGCGACGTATTTGAATTTTCCGCACGAAACGTCGGTCCGAATGTATAAACCTTGCCCAAACCGATACAGTACGTTTCAACATTCAATTGACCGCTCACCGTCAAATAAGACGACTTGCCAAAAAAATCTTTGGAATAATCGATTTTACCATCGGCGTCGCGCGGCGGATTGTTTGCGTCAATCGTCGTAACACGGAACATTTGACCGGCGCCCTC
The DNA here is from genome assembly GCA_031277105.1 of Planctomycetaceae bacterium. GTDB lineage: Bacteria > Planctomycetota > Planctomycetia > Pirellulales > Thermoguttaceae > WRKP01. The sequence goes on from JAISLW010000103.1 coordinate 5,363, forward strand.
ACAATCACTCGCCGTAATAATCGGCGTGTGAACATAAATAAAACCATTGTCCTGAAAAAAACGATGTATCGAATAACTAACCGTATTCCGTATCCGCGCAACAGCGCCAAACGTGTTAGTACGAACCCGAAGATGCGCAATAGAACGCAAAAATTCAAGCGAATGACCTTTCTTCTGCAACGGATAAACCGCCGCGTCAGAACCGCCGATCAACTTGATTGACGTCGCTTCTACTTCGGTGTTTTGACCTTTTGCCGGCGAAGCCTTCAATACGCCTTCCGCCAAAATTGAACTACCAGGCGTAATAGATTTAATTATAGTTTCGTAATCGGGCAATGATTGCGGAACGATAATTTGTATATTGCCAAGCGAAGTCCCGTCGTTGAGTTCGACAAAACTAAAGCCGGCTTTAGAATCGCGCCGCGTGCGAACCCATCCGCTCAACTGAACTTGACTATCAATAAACTCAACGCCACGCGCCGCAGCAACAGATATTTTTATTGTCATAAAATTATAAACCAATATTATTCGTTACAAAAATTCGGAATTAGTAATTTAGTAATTAGGAGACAGGAGATAGTTTTTTGTTCCAAAAAAAATTTTCCAAAAAATTTGCCTCTAATGTCCCGCCAGCCCCACGCATCTCTCAAATCACCGTAAAATTTTAATCGCAATCTATAACCCGATTGCAAAAAGTCAAAATTTTAGCCGCTAAATATAATACGTCAATAACAGATATAAAAGGGCATCGGTAACTTCTAAATGTAAATTCTAAAAACCGGCTTTTTGTTTATTAAACGCCAAGAACACAAAATTCACAGAGAAAATTTTTTTAACAAATATTTTGTAACTGTTCACGAAAATTTAAGCGTTAAGTTTTAGGGGATAGGGTGTAGAGAGAATAGTTTTTGTTACAAAAAATCAAATTAAAAAACGTATTTTAAAGTACGAATAGTATATTCAACCGCCAATGAGCGAGATTACATCGCAACAATTTTTTTGTTTGTCTTGCGGTAAATTGCAGGCGATACGGATGCGTTCCTAACCTTCAATAATTTTGATGTCCTTTTCTGTCAATTCATATAATTCATAGACCAATCGATCAATTTTGGATTCTAATTTTGTTGTATTGGCGGTAGGGTTTTTCGTTTTGGATGAAAGTATTTGATTGACTAGATCGATTATTGGTTGTTGTTTTTTTGGCGTAATGTTTTTGATTGGGAATTGTGCTAATTCGTTAATTTTGAATTGTGGGAAAATGCCGCGTTGTAGTTTGCCGAATTTGTGGGCAAACCAATAAGAAATAATTTTTGAATTTAAAATACCAAGCAAATATAACGGCGAAACTTTAATATAAATAATATTCATTGAATTTAAATCATTTAATAAAATATCCGCCGTATAACAAGCGTTTATACAAAACGGTAACGGCGACGGTATTTGCCGGACTAAAATTCGCGGCGTTGAAAAAAGGTCAAAATTTGATCGCGGCGCCGCTAAATTTTTTCCGTATTTCAGATATTCGCCGCTCCAACCAAGAAAATAACGACAAACATTTTTACCGTCTAAATATTTTATGTAATTTTTATCATTGCGAGTTTTTGAATGATAAACTCTATTATTTTTCATTTTATTAGTTTGTTGTGGTTTGCCGGTTCCAGTTTCATACGCTTTTAAACCGGATTTAACGCAGGCGATATTTGAAAGCGGGACGCTGTTATTTTCGATTTTGTCTAGTATGTTAAACGTTTCATTTTCTTTGACTGCTTCGACGTTAATTATGCAATTTTTTGTTGCGAGTAATTTTTGTTTTTCTATTTCGCCTATTATGTTGCATTGTTTATCCCATTCGGCGAGTTTAATTTTACCGCCGGTTGATTTTGTATTTTGAAAAAGAACAATTGCCGGATCGACATCGGCGTTTGCGAAAATGCGTTTATAAAAAACTACGATTGTGATGTTTGATTTTTCTAGTATAAAGCGGCGTAATTTTTGATTTGTGTTAAGTGTCAACCAGTTATTAGGAGTGATGTAAATCAAGTATCCATTTTTTGCCAATAAATTTGTTCCTCTTTCAAAAAACAATGGATAAAGATTTATTTGATATTCTGCGATCTCGTAATTTTCGTAGTAATATGTTTTATTGTCGTCTGAAATACCTTTACTTTTACTATTTCTTGCAAAAACATACGGCGGGTTTCCGATTACAATATCAAAACCGTCTTCGATTCCGAACATCCAATGCGGGTCGAAAAACGGAGTTGATTTTGTTTGGTCGTAAGGGCTCCATTTTAAGAGTAATTCTGCGGTTTCGTGTGAGAGTTCGCCTGCGTCTTCCATTGCGGCGCTTAATAATTTTCGTAAATTTTTGTCGTCTTCTTGTAATTTTTTTTTATCTTGCGGCGTATTTGCGACTAGATGTTGTTCGCGGGTCAATTGTAATTGTTTAACGATTGTTTTAATATTTTGCAGTTGTAATTTGCCTTTTTCTTTTGTTAAACCGATCAATGTATTGGCGCAAATAAATTTTGTTTCAAGATTGGGCAAGGGTTCGATTCCGTAATTATCTTTTTTCTTATCGGGAATAATTTCTTGAATGAGCGACAAGAAAAATCGTAACGATGAAATTTGTACAGCCATTGATTGGATGTCGACGCAATAAATTACTTTTTGTAAGATTTCTAATTTTTTGTGGTAACGTTCTTGTTGTGTAAATTTTTTATCGGGGTCAAGTCGTCTCATAATTTCGTTCATCACGCCGCAAGGAAACGCCCC
>JAISLW010000107.1 GCA_031277105.1 Planctomycetaceae bacterium
ATTCCAGGATCGCGGGCGTCTCGCCTGCATGCGGTTGTACTCAACCGCTGATGAGCGATTTTTTGATCTCAAGCGCCTTTTTGTTTGCCTATCGGCAAAGTGCAGGCGGGACGCCCGCGTTCCGTTGGTCTCGCCTGCATTTTAGGATCGCGGGCGTCTCGCCTGCATGCGGTTGTACTCAACCGCTAATGAGCGAGGTTTAGCTCGCAACAGTCTTTTTGTTTGCCTATCGGCAAAGTGCAGGCGGGACGCTCGCGTTCCGTTGGTCTCGCCTGCATTTCAGGATCGCAGGCGTATTGAATCATCGAATGATTGATCGGTTCTCCCAAAAATGAATTTTTAGAGTCGCCCGTTTTATTTATGTACAATTCATAACTTTCAATTTTCGTCGTTAAAATCGCCCCAGACTTCTTGTTGTTTTATGTTTTTTGGTTTTGGTTTTCTTAATGCTGGGACGGCGTTTTTGGCGTAAGATTCATATCGTTTTAAGAGTTCTTCTACTTTTTCGGGATGTTTTGTTGCAAGGTCGTTTTGTTCGTTTGGGTCGTCTTTCAGATAGAACAATTCCTTTTTTGTCTGTTTCGGTTTGTCAAGATTAGTTAAAACAAGTTTCCAATTATCACGTTGCAATGCGCCGCGGTTTGGTTCTGCGTTGTGTAAAATTTCCTTTCGCTCCGACGGTTTGTTTTCCAAAAGCGTCTCAACAATATCAACGCCGTCAAGCGGTAACTTTTGCTTAATTTTCGTTCCGGTAATTTTAAGCAAAGTTGGATAAAGATCGGTGATATGAATTGGTTGTTCCGAAATTGTTCCGGGCTTAATTTTTCCTTGCCAAACTGCGAATGCTGGAACGCGGACGCCGCCTTCATACAGAGTTCCTTTTCCTGCGCGAAGTTTACCGTTGTCCGTTATATTTTTTGGATTCGGTCCGCCGTTGTCGCTTGAAAAAAAGATCAACGTATTATCGTCAATACCTTTTTCTTTCAACGCCGCAACAACTTTGCCGATTGCCGTATCCATTGTCGAAACCATTCCGGCGTAAATTTTTCGTTGCGGTTTTCCTTGCAAGTCAGCGTAATGTTCTTTCCATTTTGGGTCGGGCGCTTCTTGATAAGGTCCATGAACGGCGTTAAACGGAATGTACAAAAACAGCGGTTTAGTCGTATCGTGCGACTTGATCAATTTTACCGCATCCGCCGCAAGCAAATCTGTTGTGTAACCTTTTTCACGAACCGGTTGACCGTTCCGATGCCAATCAAGTCCGTTGTCGCGCGTATGCTCGTAATAATCAAGCGCGCCAAGATATAAACCATAATGATAATCAAAACCGCGTTGAAGCGGCAGATATTTTTTCTTTGTTTCGCCAAGATGCCACTTGCCTAAAATTGCGGTGTAATAACCGTTTTCGCGTAACGCTTGCGCCAATGTTTGTTCTTCGGTTGGCAAACCGTAATCAGCCCAAGGACGAATTACGCCGGTTTGCAAACCGTAACGAATCGGATAACGCCCAGTCATAAGCGACGCCCGCGTCGGCGTACAAACCGGTTGAACGTAAAAGCGTTCCAATCTGATTCCTTGCGAAGCAAGTTTGTCAAGATTAGGCGTTTTAATCTCGTTGCCATGCCAGCCAACATCTGCCCAACCAAGATCGTCGGCAAGAAAAATAACTATATTCGGACGCTTTGCCGACTCCTCCGCTAAAAGCGAAAAATCTAAAGTTAAAGGAAAAACAAACAACAATAACAACAAAAAATTTCGTACTCGCATAATCTTTTTATTTAAAAGTTAAAAGTTAAAGGTTAAAGGTTAAGGTTAAGGTTAAAGGTCAATGAAAAAAATTCGTGGGACATTTGGGACAAGGGGGACGACTGGGACAAATTTTTCGTTACAAAAAATCAAATTTAAAAATAATTCCGAATTTAACTATCAGCGTTTGATTTCGATTTGTTCTATCCATCCTTTGAAATTTGGCGTATTGGCGCCGTTTACTTTGCCTCCTTTATCGGTTCCGATTTGCAATGTTTCGACGGGATTTTCTAGGATGAAGTCGGGCAAGTTTATGGTTGCGTTTTTTTTGCCGTTGACGTACAGTTCCGCTTTTTTATCGGGCGTAATAACGCCTTTTATTGTGATGCGATTATTTTTATTTTTGTTAATTAGTTCTGTAACATTGTCGTCGGCGGCGGTATAAATTTCGCCGTCAATTCTTACCGCAAATACCGCTTTACCCGATTGCAAAAATAAGCTGTAACCGTGTCTTGTGCCGCCGTATGCCAAGATTACGCCGTCTGGTTGATTTGTTCTTATTGTCGCTTCCGCACTCCACGCAGTTTCAGCACAATATAACGCCGCCGATTTATCAACCTCAATATACGACTCGCCGTCAAAATATCGCGCCGAAAAGTCGTCTTTGCTCGTAAATTTAATATTGCCGTAAACTGAAATTTTATTTTCTTTACCCGAAATATCGGCAATCTTTTTTTCGTCTTTGGTAAAATCAAATTTTAATTTTACGCCGCGTGTTTTGTCGGGAACGACGTCGTTATTTTTTTTCGTCCAAGGCCACGGCAACACGTTTGCGCGAACTGCCCATTCGTTCCATTGTTTTGATAATTTTTCAACGAGTTGTGGATTTTGAGTTGCTAGATTGTGCATTTCGCTGCGGTCGGATTCAATATCGTACAACTCCCAATCGCCTTGCGGACCTTTTGCGACAAGTTTCCATTTACCGTCGCGAATTGCTCTATTTCCTTCGTGTTCCCAAAAGAGCGGTTTTGTTCTTTGCAACGATTTCCCATCAAGAGCGGGTTTCAAACTTATTCCTTCTAGCGGCGTTACGGCTACGTTTTTGCGTTGTTTTGGGTATTCGGCGCCGGCGAGGTCAACGCATGTTGCCATAACGTCGACGAGTTGTCCGTATTCGTGGTAAAATTTTCCTTTTACGGAATCATTTATCAGCGCGGGCGCATGAATAATTAGCGGCGTTGAGATGCCGCCTTCGTGTACCCAATGTTTATATTCGCGAAACGGCGTATTTGAAACATTCGCCCAACCGCGACCATAAGCGATAAATGTATCGCCGGCGCCAGGCAATACATTTTTACCGCGTCGAACCGGATAACCGTCGCGCGTCCGATTGTTCAAAGGCGGATCAATAACATCGCGCGCAATCGGTTCAAATGGCGGCTTGTCGGGACGGTCAATTTGATCAGGCGTTTCCGTCCGTCCGATAGTTTCCGCGCAAGCGCCGTTGTCCTGCAAAAACAAAATTACCGTGTTGTCATACAATCCGGTTTCTTTAAGCGAATTAGTAATTTGACCTATTCCTTTATCCATCTCTGAAATCATTGCGGCGTAAACTTCCATACAGCGCGTTTCCCATTTTTTGTTATGAACATTTTCCCAATCGTTTGCTTGCGGTGAAAGTTCCCATTGTTTTGAGATTGCGCCGAGTTGTTGTAATTTTTCGTAACGCGTTTCGCGTGCGGGTTTGTAACCTGCGTCGTATTTTCCTTTATATTTCGCAATTGCATTTTCCGGCGCGTGCATTGGCCAATGAGCGGCGGTGTAAGCGACGTACATGAAAAACGGTTGTTCGGGAGTTTTGGTTTTGTGGTCTTTGATAAATTTTACGGCGTTATCGCTGAGTGCGTTTGTCAAATAATATTCGCCTTCGGGTTTATAATCTGCGTCCGCAAACGGTGAAACTGTTGCGTTATCACGCACCAAACGATGCGGATCAAAATAATTCGCCATGCCCGTAACAATTCCGTAATATCGATCAAAACCGCGTTGAAGCGGCCAATTATGTTTTGAACCGTTTGGGTTAGTTTGGTCTGTTACGTGCCATTTACCGATGCAATAAGTCCGGTAATTTGCCGTCTTCAACACTTCCGCAATTGTAACTGCGCTAGGTAACAAATCGCCGCGATAACCAGGCTCGCGATGTTTTGCGCCGGTCATGTGCCCCATGCCTGCTTGATGCGGATGCAAGCCGGTCAACAATGAAGCACGCGTCGGACAACAGCGAGCCGTATTATAAAATTGCGTAAACCGCACGCCGCCGCTAGCAAGCCGATCCAATTGCGGAGTTGAAATCTCGCCGCCGTAACAACCAAGATCAGAAAATCCCATATCATCAGATAAAATCAATATAATATTAGGACGCTCCGCCGCCTTCGATAACGTCGCCGTCGCCGCTGAAACAACAACACAAATTAACAAACTAAACATAAACAAAATAATTTTTGTTTTCATTTTTTTATTTTTCCTTTGTAAAAAATTTGTAATCCGTCAGGAAATTTTAGGGGTTAGGGGGTAGTTTTTTAAATTCGGAATTTGGCATTAAAAAAATCTCTTTAATCTGTGTAATCTGTGGATCAGTTTTTTTGTCCACAGATTACGCAGATTGGAAGATTATTTGTAAATATTCAATATTGTCGGGCGTAGAAATCATATTATTTTGCGTTGCGTTGGCGGTTATTATTATTATTATTGCGTTGGCGGTTATTATTATTTTTTGGTTGTATGAATGGCAGCGGGATGAAATCGCGTTCAAGTATCATCCATTCTGTTAAATCTTGTTTTAGTTGTGTTTCGATTTCGGCGTAATCTGGATTTCCGGCGAGGTTATTCAATTCGTTTGGGTCGTTTTGCAAGTCGTATAGTTCGAATATTTTGCGGTTTTTTCCGTTAAAATAAGGAGCAAGCGGTTCTGGAACTTTTCCGTTTGTCGCCGCTTCTTGAACTTCTTTCCAAAATGGTTGTCCGGCGAAATCTACGGGTTGATATGGAATTTGCCAAATAGCGTTATAAATCAATTTGTAACGTTGTCCGACAATTGTTCGTCCCAAATCGAAAGCGGCGGAATTATTCGGTAAACCGCTGCCGTGCGGTCCGCGTTCCGAAAAAACATATTTTCGTCCTGCGGCGTCTTTTGTTCCTTGCAAAACCGGTAGAAAACTTTGTCCTGTCCATTCTTTCGGCGGCGTTATTCCGGCAATATTTAACAACGTGGGACCAATATCTTCTGCTGAAATCAAAACGTCGCTGCGACTTCCAGCCGCAACTTTACCAGCCCAGCGGACAATAAACGGAACATGTATTCCGAATTCGTACAACGTCCCTTTACCGCGTAATGTTGCGCCGCCGTTATCGCCTAGAAAAATTATAAGCGTGTTTTCATTAAGCGACCGTTTTTCCAATTCCGCAAGAACTTTGCCAAAATCACGGTCAAAACGGTTGATTTCATCATAGTAACCGGCAAGGTCTTTGCGGAGTTCCGGCGTATCGGGAAACCAAGAAGGCAAAACAAGTTTGTCCGGATCAAGCGGATGCGGGACATTTTGTTTAGTGTAGGGGCGATGTGGATCGCTAAAACACAGTTGAAGGTAAAACGGTTTTTCTTGTGGAATTTTATCAAGAAATTCGGTAAGTTGTGCGAGTGCATTTCCTGATTGAGCGTAATCAAATCTGTCTGCAAAACGGCGGTATTCAAGTTTGCCGTCAACATTGCGAACCGGATCGCCTTTGCCGCTGTAACCTTCCATGTGATAACTTCTGCCCGCAAGTCCCGTAAAATAACCGCGTTCGCGAAGATATTCGGGAAACGTTTTGATGTTGGCGGGAAATGCCGCTGAAAAACGCGACATGCCAATACCGACAGGAGAACGGGACGCAAAAATTCCAGCACGTGAAGGCACGCATTGCGGACAACTAACATAAGCGCGACGAAATAAAATACCTTCGGATGCAAATTTATCCAAATTCGG
>JAISLW010000150.1 GCA_031277105.1 Planctomycetaceae bacterium
ACGTCTAAAATAAATATATTTTAGACATTGTAAAATATTAAAATTTATTGGTATCATAAACTCTACTGCGGCGTTTCGGCGAAACGCCGCCTACCTGGACAAATGAATTTTTAGAGATACCCTCAAGTACGAATAGTTTAAAATTTGTCGCTTAAATTTTCGTGAACGGTTACAAAGATTCATCCGATCCGTCAAACGCTGTTTCAGGAAAATATCGCTTGACGGATCGTTTAACGGATTTGATTGATTGACTGATTTGATTGATTTGATTTACGGATTTGATTTGTTCTTGAGGATGAAATTTTAGAAATAATCGATAATATACAAACTTGCGAACAGTTAAAAAACAAAAGGGGTAATTGAATTAGTAATTAAAATTTGTATACTACTCGAACTCGAAAATCAGCGATTTAAAAACGCCAAAACCCCGCCGTCCGATAGTTCGGCAAACGGCATTAAACGCAAATTCAAATAATACGAACAATTTAATATCCTTAAAATCCGGTACGGCGATTTATTCAATCGATTTCCGCAACGGTTACACCAAATTATAATCAAATGTCAACCAATAATAATATTACACAAATTTCACTGCCCGAAATTATAGAACGAAGTCTAAAGGCTTTAAGACGTATATTACGATTTTATGTTTTTTTTGACGGTTTTATTATAACGATATTTTATACGTTTTTTATTCTTGCGTTTGATTTTTTACTTGATCGTTTTTTTCAATTTTCACTGTCTGTACGAATCGCTATTTTGCCATTGATAATATTTTTTGTTGTTTATATTTTATGGCGTTATATTTTTCGTCGTCTTTTTGCTGGAATTAAAAGCGGACAACTCGCATACTTGTTTGAACGCTATGTTCCCGATTTGAAGGAGTCCCTTATCACAGTAGTCGAGGCGGCAGATATGAAATTTGCCGCAAACGAAATTGCGCCTGAATTTTTACAAGAAGCATTGACTACCGCTTCAAATAAATTACAAGGAATAAACACGCGTAAATTTTTTCGTTCCGGTCAACTCTTTCTCCGTTTTCTTGGCGTCGCTTTACTTTTAGGCGTTGCGATATTTTTTTGTTTTAAGTTTTCCGAAACGTCTTCAATATGGTTTTCCCGTAATTTACTTTTGTCCAGCCAAGAATGGCCGCGCCGTTCTCGCATAGTCGTCGATGGTTTTAACGAAAATCAAATACGCATCCGTCGCGGCGATTCATTTACGATGATAGTTCGCGCCGATACGACAATGCCGCTCGTTCCCGATACGATAAAATTACGTATCGGCACAAAAGAAAGCGGATACCGTATAATTTTGATCGATCAATTTCGTATCGATACAGTCGATGGTTCCGATTGGCGTATATTTTCTTACACGTTTGCCGAAATGCTTGAAACAATTAACCTGCGTATCAATGCCGCCGATACTACAATCGACGGACTTATGATTGAAGTAGTGCCGCCGCCGGTTTTAACAGATATAAAATTATTACAAAAATTTCCGGCATACATGCAACGCGAAATACGAACAGTTACGCCCGGCGCCCGAACATTTATCCCAGACGGCACGTCAATCGAACTCGCAATAACAGTAAGCAAACCCTTACTTAACGCAAAAATTATTCTAAACGATAACGAACCTGAAAATATCCGCGACGAAAAAATCGAAAACGCATTCGTCAAATTTGACTACGCCCTCGACAAATTACGCGACAACACAAAAATCGGATTCCAATTTCAAGATACCGATAAACTTCGCAATAAACAAGCCGCCAAATTTGAACTCAATATCATAAAAGATCAACCGCCTACAGTTACGGCGCGATTTGACGGCGTAGGAAATATGATTACGCCAAACGCAGTCCTGCCAACACTCGGAGAAATTACAGACGATAACGGCATAGCAAACGCAATCTACCGCCACACAATCATAAGACAACCAAAACAAGACGAAAATAAAATTAATAACGAAAATAAAAATATCGACCAAAATAAAATTACAAATAATAACAATAACGCCAAAAATAGAATTGTTGAAAAAAAATCAACACAGTTTTTCATACAATTTAACCTAGATAACCAAACAACAAACGAAACAACACAAAAAAATAAAACGCTAAATTCAACCGATAAACAACAACAAAATAACACCGAAAATATTACCGAAAATAACACAACCGAAAAAATAGAAGGAATAACCGAAATCAACGGCGCCAAAAATACTCAAACACTCTTCACTCTAAATACTGAATTTAAAGTCGATGAATTGAAATTACAACCAGGCGATAAATTATCATTGCGAATAGAGGCAATGGATAAATTCGATCTTGATGTTCCGCAAACGTTTCAAGTCGGTTTCGGTCCAACGTGGGAGCTTGAAGTAGTAACGCCGGAACGCTTGAAGTTACTGCTTGAGGCGCGCGAAGTTTCGCTTCGACAACATTTCGAAACGCTAATCGGCGAAGTCGAAATAACTAAACGATTAATTGACGCAGAAAATTATCCGCTTACGCCGCCGAAAAATTTGATCGCAGAAGTCGAAGCAATGAAAATTCCAGACAATACGCCCGAAGAAGAAAAAACAAAAAAACAAAACGAATTAGACGCGCGAAAAAAAGAATTACTCGACACGATTTCAAAAGAACAAGCCGTACTCGGTCAATACAATATCTCAAGAGCATTGCGAGATACCCAAAAAGAAGTTTACGAATTAAGAACAATAGTCGATTCCTTCAAGACAATCCGGCGCGAAATGATTAACAACAAAATTTTTAACTCCGAATCTGAATCGCGCATCGACGGCGGCATTATTACGCCTATTTCAAATTTAGTTGAACGTGATTTTCCAGACTTGGATAGATTGATAGGCATATTTGAAAAAACATTGGCAGTACGCGATAAACCACTACGACAAGAAGCAACCGAAAAACGAAAAATAACCATCGACCAAATCGACATGATACTAAAAAAAATGACTTCCATCCGCGATAACATGGTGTCAATGGAAAGCTTCAACGAAATTATTGATATTTTACGCGAAATACTAAAAGGACAAAAACAAATCCAAACCGAAACAAACGAATTGCGTAAAAAACAAATCAAAGAATTATTGTTAAAAGACGAATAACAAACGAACATATTAAACTATTCGTACTTGAGTTTGCGTTTACCTTCGCCTGCCTAGCTTTCGGACGGCAGGCTTTGACGCTTTTAAATCGATGAATTTCAAGTACGAGCAGTATACATACGAAACATAACCAGATTTCAACGATCAATATCTTAAAAATCTGCTTGCGTTCAGCGTATATTGTCGAAGATGGAGTATAGTTTGTATAAGTATGAATTTGTATAATGTTAAAATTGGAGTTATGGAGTGCAAGAGGCGACCTATATTTTTTTGTGAAATTAGGTTTAACAAATTAGTAATATTTTGATAGGAGTTTATATTGTGGGTAGTTTATTGTTGTTGGAGGAGGCGATACATTTTTCGGTGTCTGATGCGGTTTCGCCTTTATTTATAGGCGTTCATTATGGCGGTCGTTATGTCAAGGTTGGTATAGTTGACAGCGAAGGTCAGACGATTTCTTATTTTGCATCGACGGCGTGTAGCGAGCAGAATCCGAAATTAGAAATGAAACGCGTAGCGGAGTTGATTGATTATGCGGTCAAGAAGACGGGCATAGATTTTGGTTTAGTTCCGCGAGTTGGTTTTTGTTTTCCGGGTTCGATGAGTCCGCAGACGGAACGTTTATATCGTCCGTCTAATTTACCGAATTGGTGCGACTTCCCAGTAGTATCAGAGTTGAACGAAGTATTAGGATGTGAAGTTACGGTATTTTGCAATGATGCGAATGCGGCTGCATTTGCGGAGTATTGGATAGGCGCGGCGCAAGGTATGCAAAGTTTAGCGTTGATATTTTTGGGCAACGGCATTGGTTGCGGGATGGTAATAGACGGCGATGAAGTAATAGGCGCCAATGGTTTCGGCGGCGAATTTGGTCACGTAATTATTGATTCGTCGCCTTTTGCGCGTTGGTGTAGTTGTATGAAGCAAGGTCATCTTGAGGCTTATGCGAGTTCTCCGGCGGTAGCGCGCAGGACGCGTGAATTATTGGAAGTCGGGAGAGGTAGCTCGTTGGCAGATCGTGTTAATGAACATACGCCGCTGAATGAAATACCGCGAATGGTTTATGAAGAAGCAGACAAAGGCGATAAGTTGGCGATACAAATTGTTTGCGATACGGCAAAATATATTGGGTTAGGAATCGTAACGCTTATCCAGACGGTTGATCCGGCATGCGTTTTGATCGGCGGAGAGATGATGTTCGGCGGCAAAGGATCAAATATAGGCGAAATGTTTCTAAACGAAATTCGCAACGAAGTTAATAATAGAGGAATGTCCGATTTAACTAAATTTTTCAAAATTGATTTCGCTAAACTTGGTTCGTATGCCTGCTATATCGGCGCCGCAGGATTAGCAAGAGAAGAATCGCTGCTATTCGCTGTGGATTAATTTAAACTGTTCACACTTGCAATTACATTTACCGTCGCCTGCCTAACTACATGACGGTAAAATTTGACGCTTTGACGACACGAATTTTCAAATACGATACATATACTTCGCAAAATTAAAAAACAGGGCGTCTCTAAAAATTCAATTTTTTATCAAAAAGGTAGGCGGCTAAAAAAATCAAACACCGTGCCGAAACGCCGCATTAGATATGAAAGAATTATTAAACTTTAATAATTATTAACATCTAAAATAAATATATTTTAGACATTGTTAAATATTAACATTTATTAGCGTCGTAATCTCTATTGCAGCCCAAAAAATAAACACAGCGGCGAAACGACCGCCTACCTTACAAATGAATTTTTAGAGATACCCATTAGAAATTTTACATAGCGCAAAGTATAATAGACAACAAATCCTCCTGTTTTCCACAATGACTTTACGTGTTTTTTAACTTATGTTTTTTTAAATTTAACCTGAAATTAGAACGATGATTAAACATTCGACTACTTCGCCTAAAGATGATTCTCCAAAACCAAAGACTAGGAAATTAAATCTTGGTACATTTATGAATGTCAAGACGGATTTTGGTTTTCATAAGATATTTGGTTATAAATTTTTATTGATAGCGTTTTTAAATGCACTTCAATT
>JAISLW010000153.1 GCA_031277105.1 Planctomycetaceae bacterium
ACGTCTAAAATAAATATATTTTAGACATTGTAAAATATTAAAATTTATTGGTATCATAAACTCTACTGCGGCGTTTCGGCGAAACGCCGCCTACCTGGACAAATGAATTTTTAGAGATAACCGTTAGAAATTATATTGTTCGTATTTGAAAATTAAATTACGAACAGTTTAATATAAACACTGATCCAAAAATATACAAGCATATCAATTACCGACGACTCAAAATTTATCAATCCCATCAACACAAAAACCAGTCGCCTGATTGTTAGGCAGGCGGTTGTAAACGCAAACTCAATTACGAACAGTTTAAATTTTGCGACCTGTTACAAATTCTGCATGCGGCATTATTTTTTATATTTTACGTCTAGCAGATATAATCCTTGCGGCGGCGCTGTTTGTCCTGCGGCAGAACGCTTGCGCGCGTCTATTATTTTTTTCATTAACTCCGGCTCGTTTGACTTCGCCAGCATAACAAGCGTGCCAACAATTGATCGCATCATATTGTACAAAAATCCAGTCGCCTCAACTTCAATACAAACCAACGAAGGATAAAGCGCCGTCGCCTCAAGCCGCCTAATCAATACGTCTAAAATTGTTCGTACCGTAGTCTTTTTTGGAGACCCCGCCGTTTGAAACGATGCGAAGTCTTGCTCGCCAAGTAAAAACTTGCCCGCACAAGCCATCGCTTCCAAGTTCAACCTTACCCCGCAACTCCAACTATAATTCCGCAACATCGGAAACGACGGTAAATTGTCGTCTATCAAATATCTGTAACGCTTCGATACAACATCGCGAATCGGATGAAAATTTAACTCGACTTCGTCCGCTTTAAGAACGCGAATATCAACCGGCAAAAGACCATTCAACGCCCGCAAAAATACGCCCGCCCCAAACGCCGACTCCGTGCCAAACGACGCAACTTGCTTAATCGCATGAACCCCCGCATCAGTACGCCCACTGCCCGTAACCTTAATCCGCTCGCCCGTCATCCCACAAAGCAACGCCTCAAGCGAATCCTGAATCGTAGAAACATCCGGCTGCGATTGCCAACCATGATAATTCGTACCGTCATAACTTATCTCAAGCCTTATACGTCGCAAAAAAAATAGCCCCCAATCTCATAAAATAAAATTTAAGAAAATAAAACGCTTAACAACCCAACGAAACGCGATAGTTTAATGATCATAAATAAATATTGAATAGCAATTGATTTTAAACTGTTCGCACTTGAGTTTGCGTTTACCGCCGCCTGCCTAGCTATCGGACGGCAGGCTTTGACGCTTTTAAATCGCTGAATTTCAAGTACGAGCAGTATACTCATAAAAAATAACGTGTAAAGCATGTTATATTTTCGCATTTTAAATGATTTTTTATTTTTTGTAACGATAATTGTAATTGAATTTCGCCAGATATTTTTTTAATTTTTTACAAAACAGTATAGAAAACTGCCCTTGAATTTTTTAGTAGAATGATTAGAATCATCGCCTTGTTAATTTTGTTAATTTTGGCTGTCAAAACTAACTAAATGAGTAATAAAGATAAATAATAAATGAAACTTGAAGCGTTGAATTTGCGGATGTATACAGATCGTACTTGAAATTCAGCGATTTAAAAGCGTCAAAGCCTGCCGTCCGAAAGCTAGGCAGGCGAAGGTAAACCGCAAATTAAAGTGCGAACAGTTTAATATTAATTTTCTATTAAAAATGTTGATAAATATGAATGAAAATATAACAAAAAGAAATACTTTTTTATTATCGCTTTTGACGATAGGCGGTATTATTTTACTTATACTTCCTATAATTATCAGTTACTATTTGAGCGAGTATGATTACGAATGGCTTGTTACGGCGATTTCGTGGGAAATTACTTTATGGACTTTGATAGTATCTTTTGCTTATCACCGAAATAGAAATTTTTATTTGGCGGTAAATCGATTATTTTCGTTTTTTACTCGTTCTCATTCATATTGGTTGCCATCTTTTAGATTCTTTCTACCAAACGATTCTTCAGAGAATAACGCTTTTCTAAAAAATCTGCTTGAGGAAATTGAAAAGGAAAAAGTTGCAAAACATTTTAACCGTACAAATTTAATAAGTCAGCAAAAGGCAGAAATTATTCTCGAAAAAGGCGAGCGTTACGTTCTTGAATTTGACGACAAATCGCTTTTCGTTCAATCTGACAGAATAATAACCGTGCCGATTGGACTGTACGATAAACAAAGCAGATTTCTATCTGATTTTGCAGATAAGATAAAAGAACTTGCGAATGCGGTTTCTGTTACAAGCGAAATTCAAATACAATTCGAGGATAAAAAAAATCCCTATTACGGATTCTTTGTCAATACGTTACCAAACGATTTATTAGATTCATTTGATATTAGTTTTCGGACGGACACTGAATCGGAATGCTCAATAGTCGCTAACGAACGCAAAATTATTATAAAAGGCAAAAATCTTTTACATACATTTTCCGCCTTGAAAAATATATTAGCGTTACAACCAATTACAGCCTCATTATGAAACCATTTCAGTTCTATAAAATAGAATCGTTTCCGAATCTCGAAATTAATAAGTCTGTCCAAAACTTAATACAACGTAATTTTTCCGGTCAAAACGAGAACTTTGTAACAAGTATCGAATTGATCGACCAGAACATAGATACGTCGTTAAAATCAATACATATCAATAGCGAAGTTGAATGTAATGATTATGGTTATACATTTATAGAAATTGAAGGCGAATTGCGCCGTGCCGAGTTTACTTCATACAGGCATCCGGTTGACTTTCCGGCTTATTTAGACCTGCAACGTAATATAGTTATTTTGCCGCAACCAAAACGAATTTGTGAAAAGGTTCTTAAAAATTTAAACTCTATTGAGCATGTTTCGCTTTTGGAAATGGAAGTTAATTTTCAAGAAGTTTATAAAAAATGTCCACAATATATCAGCGCATGGTTCCGTAATCTATCGGCAAGAGTTAACGTCGCAGGAGTGTCTGGTAGTCAAATTCAAGACGATGAACTTTTTAAGTATTTAATGAAAGTCGGCGAACTTTCTAATGTAATGATTCCCTGGCAATATGGCGGCGTCGAGCATCATCTTATGATTTCTAAATCCAGCGCGCTAATATTGCAAAAAGAATATAAAGATAATCAAAAATTAGAATTAAACGTAATAATTAACGCTTTCGACAAACTTTTAACGCAAGTTTGGAAACCGAAAGAAAAACGCAGAAAATCAAAAGAATACGATATTCCTGTTGAACCATAAATAGAATTTTATACGAATGGGCATCTCTAAAAATTCATTTGTTTAGGTAGGCGGCGTTTCGCCCCGTGTTTAATTTTGGACCGCAGTAGAGTTTATGGCGCTAATAAATGTTAATATTTCACAACGCCTAAAATAAATTTATTTTGGACGTTATGAATTATTAACTCACGTTATGCAGGCGGTCAAATTCAGACCGAATATAGTTACTATATTTAGCCTTGTTTCTGCGTATGATGCGTAACATGAGTGATTATTTTGTTTTTGATGTATAGTTGCAAAAAATATTCGCCCTGATAAGGGCGTAACTTTCATAAC
>JAISLW010000353.1 GCA_031277105.1 Planctomycetaceae bacterium
CCTCATATATTATAAAAAAACAATTAACAATAAAATGGATATATTTCAGGAACTTAAAATATTTGTTGCCAGGACTTTTAAAACGACATTGGAGATATTTTTAGCGGCTCTTAAAATGAGTCCCAACGCTCAAGGTTACGTCAACGGCTCTGTTACGGAATTGTTGTTAAAGCGTCATTTGGAAAATTTAGGATACGAAGTAAAACGAATTCGCGAAAAATGGGAAGGAAAAAAACATCCCAATCATCACGGAGATCTTTATTTCAGAAAAAAAGATAATTGCAATTGGTACGTTTTAGAGTCGAAAGGAGTCAAATCAAATACCGAAGATTGGCATAAATTATACAATCTTCCCCAATTAAAAAAGACGCTTTTTAATCATAACGAAATTATTCATTGGATAGATAAAACGCAAAACGTTGAATCCCAAATCGACAATTGGATAAAAAATAATTTACCTGATTTATTGAACGCGCCGGTTCTGTATAAATATGAAGAAATCCGCGATTATTTAAGCAATCCTCCAAAAAATGAAACCAAAAAATATCACGACATGAAAGAATTAGAAAATTATACGCGCGATCAAATTGATATAAAAATCAAAGAACGATTACAATATGTCATGTCAAAAATAAAAGTATTAGACACTCACTTTGTTTCAGGAATTTCCGGCACAAGTGAACGCACTCAAGCAACTCCGCGAAAAGATGAATTTAATGTTATTTCTGTTGATATTGTTCTTCGTTATGACAATCATAAATTTTTATTCGCAAACCCTAAACAACTGGAATCATCCAATAAAGACGCCGAACACTTACAACAAAACTATATTATGGGTTTTGTTTTTCCGCAATTAGACGGTAGTTTTCAATTGGATTTAACCGGCGAATGGTATGACAATTTTGACGATGTTTTTCAAACTTTAACAGAAAATGACGCAATTACAGTAACAGATATGCAAATAGATAACCGGAATATTGTAGTGGAGGATAAATAACAATGAAATTATTATTCGGCGTATCGCTTGCTAAAGAAGATCGTCTCTTGCGGCGGTTTGAAGAGATTCATGATTATATTTATGCCAACGACGGACTTTCGCCGCAACAGGCTTTGGAAGAGTTCGTGAAAATTTTATTTATTAAGATTTACGATGAAAATAATTCGCTCAATCAATTCGTTATATCAACAGAAGAACAACGCCAACTTGAATCAGGCGAATTGCCGCAAAATTTTATAAAACGAATTACAGAATTATTTGACCAGACTCAAAATGAATATCAAGATATTTTTGATCTGAATGACCGAATAAAGATTAGTCAATTATCGTTAGGATTTACAGTTCAAAAATTACAAGAAATCTCTTTATTGGATTCTTCGCAGGACGCTAAAGGCTTGGCGTTTCAGAAATTTTTATCGCATCAAGAAAAGGACAGACTAGGACAATTTTTTACGCCTGAACCTGTAATCGATTTTTGCGTCGACGTGATACAACCCGATATCAACGAAACAATAATTGATCCTGCATGCGGCAGCGGCGGTTTTCTAACGGCAATTTTAAAATATTTACAAAATAAACATGAAAATATTAACATTGCCAATATTATCGCAAATAACATTTTCGGATTGGACATCAACAAAAGCATATTGCGAATCGCTAAAATGAAATTACTCTTGGAATCTAACGTAAAAACTAATTTGTACTGTTTAAATTCTCTTGATGATATTACGGCTATCCAATCTTTGACGCCTTTTAATAATTTTGATTGCGTTTTGACTAATCCGCCATTCGGCGCAAAAATCAATAATACCGCCATAATCTCAAAATACGATTTAGGTTGTAAATGGTCAAAAAAGGATAAAGATAATATTTTTTATAAAACGAAATCCGTTTACTCCAATCAAAACGCTGATATATTATTTATTGAACGGTGTTTACAATTGTTGCGAGAAGGCGGACGGATGGGAATTGTGTTGCCCAATGGTAATTTTGAAAATCCGTCTTTGGAATATTTACGTTATTATATTAAGTTGAAAGCCAAAATTCTCGCTATCGTAAATCTGCCGCAAGAAACATTTATCCCGTATGGAACCGGCGTTAAAACGTCGCTTTTATTTTTAGAAAAAAATACTGCAAACACAAAAAAACAATATAGCGTTTTTTTCGGTAAAGTAACAAAATTAGGTTATCAAGGCAATAAAAACGGCACGCCGGTTTATCAAAAAGATCAATACGGACAAACATTGAAAAAAACAAACGGACTACCTGTTTTCGATGAAAATTTTAGCGCTATTGCAGAGCAATATAAAAAATTTAGGGAGCAATCGAAACTTGATGATATAAATTCGTTTTCAATTGATTATAGCGAATTAAACGGGCGTTTTGATTTTGATTTTTATTCTCCTGAAAATCGTAAAATGTTTTCGATTTTACATGACGGACAAACTGTTAAGTTGGGTGAGATTTGTGATATTATAAAAACAAAAACGCCGAAACTCAAAGAGAATGATTTATGGGTAGAATATGTTGAATTGTCTGACGTCAGCGCTCATTCATACGAAATAATCAACTCAACAACATATCAGGTTCACGAATTGCCGAGTCGTGCAAGTTATGAAATTAAAGAAGGCGATATTATTACGGCGATTGCCGGAAATTCAGTAGGTACGCCAAAACACGCTACGGCAATTGTAACGCAAGAATTTGACGGATGTATTTGTACGAATGGTTTTAGGATATTAAGAAATTTCAAGTTAGATTTTTATTATTTGCTCTATTTTTTTAGGACGGAATTATTTCTAAAGCAAATGTTCATGTACAGGACAGGCGCCGCAATTCCAAATATCTCCGATATTGACTTGGCAAATACGCGTATTTATTTGCCAAATAAAAACGTCATTAAAGATATTAGTACAAAAATGAAAAACGCTTTCGACCTACGCCGTGAATCCAGAAAACAAATGGAGAAAATAAAAAATGACTTCGCATTAGTATAATTAAA
>JAISLW010000393.1 GCA_031277105.1 Planctomycetaceae bacterium
CAAGGCGGCATGGGGCAAGTTTGGCTCGCCGATGAAATTATTACCCAAAATAACGAAGAAAAATTTCTACGTCAAGTTTGTATCAAAATCGTTCCTCCCGAAGTTCAACATTCGCAAGAGGAGATGGAACGCATTAAAAATATCTTTCAACAAACGCACGCCCTACATCACACGAATATTTGTCCCGTTTATGCGTTGAAGGTCGATCAGCGGCACGGGTTTTATATTGTGATGAAATACGTCAACGGTCAAACGCTCAATAAAATTCGTCTGAACTTATTGAACCAAAATAATAAAATCACAATCGACGACGCTATTAAATATTTGTTTCCGGTTGCGGAGGCGTTAGATTATGCGCATAAAAATAAAATTATTCATCGCGATATTAAGCCGGATAATATTTTAATTGACGAGTTTGGTATTCCGTTTATTATTGATTTTGGTTTAGCGGCGCAGATACACACGAGTTTGACCAATGTTAGCCAAGCGGTAACAAGCAAGTTCGGCACGCTAATTTACAAAGCGCCCGAACAATGGCAAGGCGAATTACAAGACGCAAAAACAGATCAATATTCGCTCGCCGTAGTTTTGTACGAATTTTTAAGCGGGCGGGCGCCGTTTATTGCGGATAATGAAATGTTGCTAGGATACCAAGTTTCGCAAAAAATAGCACCTAAAATTGCAGAACTACCCGACAACGTCAACTTGGCGCTGGCAAAAGCATTGGCAAAAGAACGGAAAAACCGTTACGAAAATTGCGTCGATTTAATGCAGTCAATAATCTTGACAAAAAAACCAAACACAATAAATATAAACTCAAGCTCAAATCCAAACTCAAATACAGAAAATAACGAAAACACAGTCAACGTCGGCGAACAAATAAAATTAAAAATCAACAGTTCCGATTACGCATTCAGATGGTGCCCGCCAGGATTGTTTATGATGGGAAGTTTACGCTCCGAAATAGGAAGCATAAACGACGACGAACAACGCCCCGTAATAATTCATAACGGATTCTGGATAAGCGAAACAACTATTACACAAGAACAATGGGAAGCATTGACAAACCAAAAACCAAGTTATTTCAAAGGTAAAAAATTACCGGTCGAAAATATAACATGGTACGAATGCCAAGATTTCATCATAAGATTAAACAACGAATTACTAAAAGAAAATAATCCGGCAATAGAAAATTTTCATTTCGCTTTGCCGACGTCGATGCAATGGGAATACGCATGCAGAGCAGGCTCGACAATGCCGTTTCATTTCGGCTTCGTACTAAACGGCGACAAAGCAAATTGCAAAGGAACAAAACCATACGGAACTGAAACAAAAGGTAAAAACTTAAAACGAACAACAAATGTAGGAACTTACCCGCCAAACAATTGGGGAATTTACGATATGCACGGAAACGTCTGGGAATGGTGCAACGACAGCTGGGAAGGAAGCGTCTTACAATCAATACGAATTTACTTGACCAATATTTTCAATTCATTTATCATCTGGATAATTCGTTTTGCAATCGTCGGCGGCATTGCGGGATTTACGTTTGGTTACGTGCGATTATATGATTTATTACAGCATCCGCAGTGGAATAGTCTTATGAATATTGTTTTTGTACCGGTTGGTTGTGCTATTGTATTTATTGCTTTTGACGTTGGGATTGTATTAATTTTTATGATTGTCAAAATAATTATTGGAATTGTCGTCAATATATTTACAAGATTTTTTTCTAAAACGGTTCCGCCGCGAATAGTACGCGGCGGTTCGTGGAATAGCGCCGCCAAAGAATGCCGCTCCGCATCAATAAAATTTTGCAGCCCTAACACGCATAACAACAGTACCGGTTTCCGCGTCGTTTTAGTAAACGAATGATTTTCAGTAACCGTTCACGGAAATTTAGCGGATGTTTTTAATGCGGGATTCAGAATTATTTTTAACAAATTGTAACTATTCAGTTGAATTTTTATTTTGAATTTATTTTAAACTGTTCACACTTAAATTTACGTTTACCTTCGCCTGCCTAGATTTCGGGCTGTAGGCTTTTACGCTTTTAAATCGATGTATTTCAAGTGCGATCTGTATTTGCAACCTCATTTTAACCTAATTTTTCTTTACAAAACAACCTTAGTAGAAAAATGAATCAACCAAACCACAACCTCATTACCTCATTAAAAAATTAGGTAATGAGGTTTGGTTTTGGGGGATTTGTTGCTACTGAGGTTGTTAAGTTAAGAAAAATTAGGTTAAAATGAGGTTAGGTTATAAAATAAATATGTACTGAATAGTTGCAAATCGCCAATACGTAAGTTGCTAAAAAAAAATCCGAGAACGGTTACTGATTTTCAAATGTAACCCTTTATGTAAAATTTAAGCGTTTGATTTTAAGGGTTAGGTGATAGGGAATAGGGAGTAGTTTTTAAACTATTCGTACTTGAGTTTGCGTTTACCTTCGCCTGCCTAGCTTTCGGACGGCAGGCTTTGACGCTTTTAAATCGCTGAATTTCAAGTACGAGCAGTATAGAAGTTTCCGTAACAATTTTTTTTATTTAATCCGATGTTTAAGATATGTTCATTATTTTGTAAATCTGTTAAGAGCGAAGAAGCGGCGGCTTATTGTGTTTCATCGTTGGGTAGGATTGGCGACGTTACTGACAAATGGCATATAATTTGTAAGAACGGCGAAGTAATATATTCCGACAAACAATTACCGCAAAAATTAAAGAGCGGCGAAGTATGCTGGATCGTTCCGATGAACGGAATTACTATTGCGATTGATGAAGATTGCGGCGGCGATTTACGCCTAACTCAATTTTGTATTGAGTTCGATTTGCTTGATTTACATAACGGCGGTTTTAGCGCTCTTATTGCGGGCAAAAAAAGAATTACCGTTACGGAAATTAAAAATCTTGTCCAAGAACATTGGCGATCTCTTATTGAATCGGATCGCAATCAGACCAATCTTAACGTAGCATTAGCGACAAGCGGATTACGTTGTACAAAATTAACCTCTAAAACTGAACGTAATTTAACATTAGCCGACGGCGCAATTTGCAATTTTACGCCGTATGTTTTTTTACCCGATTCCGAACAGACGGGCAAGTGGCAATGTTGGGAAGACTGCGGCAAAATTTCAGTTGCAAAAAATCGCTTTGCACGCCGAAACGATTTAGAAAAATTCTTGCCCGTCGATAAACCGGCGCCTGAAAATATATTTAACGTTACAAAAATTCAATTCGGTCGAAGTTCAAATTCAAATATTTTGTTACAATTGACTGATGAAACGTTGTCGAATTTATTTTCGGGTTTGCATCTTACGCTTGAATTGACAAAGGACGGAATCACGTTGACTGACCACTCGACAAACGGAACGCATTACAACGGACAATTGCTAAAAAAGAATACGCCCTTTTTAATACCAACCAATAAACGCAACTTTTTATTACGATTTTCATATTTACTCGAAATGCAAATAGAAACAAAACAGTTTGTCCCGATTATTTCACAATTGAGTAAACAAAGCGGTTTGCCCGAAGAAGCGCTTTTGCAATTAGCCAAAATAGACAAAGAACGATACGAATTAGCAAAATGCCTGAATATTAGATCGATCAGCATTAAACATAACGAAAAATTAACCATCGACGCCGATACGATAAATTATTACACCGAAAAATCAGTTAGCGAAAAAATTAACAATTTAACAAACAATCCACAATTAAATCCAAACTTCGGACGCGAATTTGAAATTGTATTATCCGAAATAAAAATCGCAGATTAAAAAATAAAAAGAATAATTTCGGAATTTTAAACTATGTCCTCTAATCCTTAAATCCCACCGTATAATTATGTCAATATTTAATCCGTTTTCATTGTTTTCCAAGAGGAAGCTTACGCTTTCGCGCGTTCAAATAGACGAGTTGAAACGCGAGCAATTTAAGCTTGAAGGCGATATTCGCAAACTTGAAAAAGAAGAAGAACAACTCAATAAAGACCGCGAACAACGCGAAGACGACTACCGCGCCGCACACGCCGCCGGAAAAGAAACCGCAAAAAAAACTATCATCCGAAAACTCGAAACTTTGAAAATACAAATGAAAAGTATCGAAACGCGTCTTAAAACATGCTACTCAATTTATCAGACTACAATAGGTCTTATTGCAGTCAAGGAGAATCAGACATTTTTTGAAAAACTTGGCGTCGGTTCGCTTGTTATGAAAATGGACATCGACGAGTTGCAATCATTTATCCAAGAAGCGACCGTCGAAGGCGAATTGCAACAAGAAAAACTCGCCAGACTACTCGGCGCAACTAACGCAATGACCGAAACAGATAACTCAAGCGAAGCAATTTTAATCTCCGAATACGATGCGGAATTACTCGGCAAAACTTTGCATCATACGGAAACGGCAACGGCGAATTTTGAATCGTCTGAAAAAGATTACGCTGAAATTCTTGACCGAACCGCTAACGCAGTCAATGAATTAAATCAAACGATGAAGGAGAAAGCATAATGTGCTCTTGGGCAAATAAATTGACGGCGTATATTGATAACGCCAATTTATTGTTACAAAAAAGCGATAGAAACGGCGCCGCAATCGAAACGGCAAAGGCTGCGGAATTACTGTTCGTCGAAGCGAAAAAAGCGGCAAACGCAGCGACGAAAAAAAAATTGACGTTGCGGGCAAGTCAATTACTTGAGACGTCGCTTTTATTGCGCGACGAAATTAAATCTAAACGAACTCCCGCAAATTCGCAACCCCAAAAAACGCAAATTTTGAGTCAACGCAATCAACAAGAAAAATCTAAAAATTCAAACGATGAAAACGACCCGCCTGTATTTTCGCGCGGTTCGACGTTGACGTTTGCGGATGTTGCGGGTTTGGACGAAGTGAAGAGTACGCTGATGCAACGCGTGGTTTTACCGTTTCGTTTTCCCGATAAACTTCTGATTTACGGTTTGACCGGCGGCGGCGGCATGTTGTTTTATGGACCGCCCGGAACGGGCAAAACGCTCTTGGCACGCGCTGTTGCGGGCGAGTTAGGTTTGCCGTTTTATCTAATCAAGAGTTCTGAAATTCTGAGTCAATATTACGGTCAAAGTACAAAAAATCTTGCGGCATTATTTGAACAAGCGCGCAACGAACCTGACGGAGCGTGTATTTTTTTTGACGAAATTGATTCTCTTGCCAAACGCAGAACAGACGATATGCACGGCGCAACGTTACAACTTCTGACTCAATTATTGCAAGAGTTGGATGGCGTTGGCGGGCGCGACGGGCGGCTGGTATTTCTTGCAGCGACAAATACGCCGTGGGATTTAGACGACGCAATTTTGCGACCGCCGCGATTTTGCGAAAAATGTTATGTCCCATTGCCGGACGAACCCGCAAGAAGAGCAATGTTTGAAATCGGATTGAAAAAATGTATTGTCGATGCAGATTTAAATTTTAGCGAACTAGTTGAAATTAGCGAAGGATTAAGCGGCGCCGATATTATAAATATCTGCGAACGCGCAAAACTAATCCCATTCACCGAAGCAATACAAACCGGCGTCGACAGACCCGTAAACGCAAACGATTTCAAAAAAGCAATGCAAAACATAAAACCAAGCGTAAACAAAGAATCATTAAAAAAATACGAAAATTGGTAACAACAAATTGTAACCTTTCACGAAATTTTAGAAGCGTAGAGTTTTAGGGGGATAGGGTGTAGGGGATAGGGTGTAGATTTATTGTAACAATAAATATTTATCCTATCTGTCCCGCTAGTGACAACATGTAAATACAACCTTAATCCTCATTGCGTCCTTAACGGGACGCTAAAAATTCGTATCATTTTTTTCTACCAACATGTTGTCCCTAGCGGGACAAATATTTATCGTTACGAAAAATTGTTCCTCTACACCCTACACCCTACACCCTACACCCTAAAATCTATCGTTTAAATTTACGTGAACGGTTACAAAAAATTGGTCTTGATCTGTTGTTGTTTAATTCTTATTATTCGCTAATGGAAGTTCCTAAAGCGGCGCGTAATTGTAGTGTTAGTGGTCGGGAGTTATTGCCTGGCGAAGCGTTCTTTTCAATTTTAATTGAAGAGAATGATACTTACTTGCGCCGTGATTTTGCAAACGAAAATTGGAACGGACCACCGGAAAATTTCATCGCATGGTGGAAAACTACCGTACAAAATTTAAACGATAAAAAAATTAAACTCGCCCCAAACGACATCCTATTAAACCTGTTCAACCAATTACTTGCCAAACCTGAACAATCAGATTTATTGTATGTTTTATCGTTGTTGTTAATAAGACGCAGATTACTCCGATACGACCGAGAAGAACAAGACGAAAACGGACAAAAAAAAATGCTCGTGTACGCAATAAAAGAAAATAACTCATTTGAAATACCAGTCGCCATGCCAAATTTACAACGACTAGAAGAAATACAAAACCAACTCGCCGAACTACTTTAAACTGCTCGCACCTGAATTTGCGTTTAACGCCGCCTACCTTTTTGCAAAAAAATGAATTTTTAGAGATGTCCTATTGACCGGTTGTCATATTATTGAAAAGAGATTGTCAATGAGAAAGAGATATATTAGTTTTTTATTTTTATTAATTTTTTTAATGTTTTCTGGTTGTCAGGCGTTGCGTGGGTTATTTGATCGTTCTGATCCTAAACCGGCGGCTCGTCCTGTTTCGGCAAAACCTACATTACATGAAATTATTGATCCGATAAATCGTAACAGCACAATGATTCGCGCTATTTCAGCGGATAATGTTTTTCTTACATTTCCCAATATGTCAATGCCGATCAACGTCCATCTAACTTGCGAGCGTCCTAAACGAATACGCATCGTTGGCGGCACTTCTATTACAGGTCAAGAACTAGATTTCGGCAGTAATGATGAGTTATTTTGGATAGATATTAAACGTGAGAAAAATTTGTACTATTGCCGGCACGATCAGTTTCCAAATTGTCCGGTTCGTAATATTTTACCAATTGAACCTGATTGGCTTTTTGAGGCGTTGGGAATTGTAGAGTTTAAGGATAACGAATTACACGAAGGACCTTATCCGTCTGGCGACGGCAATTGGATAATCATAACTAGACGAAATACGCAAACAGGTCAATTCGTCAAAAAAACAACCATCGACGCCAAAACCGGACTAATCGCAAAACAAGAAATATTCTCGCCACAAAACGAATTAATCACGGCGGCATTATCAAACGATTACAGATACGACGTACAAAACGGTATCACTTACGCAAGAAAAATTGAAATATTCTACGCCGGCGCTACTGGAAAAATTACTATAAATCTAGGCTCTCCGCAATTTAACCAAACTGCAACCGCCGCAGGAAACAGTTTGTACGTAATGCCAATTCCCAAAGAAAGACCGCCTATCAATATTTGCAGCGACGACTTCCTAAAAAATCACAACATACACGCAACGCCATTAAACAATAACAATAACACTTCGCCGCCAACACAAACGCCGCCGCAAAATATCATGCCAACGCAAAATCAAAATACGTCTGCTACTATCATCCCATCAACTCTCTCAAACAACACCATTCATTCGTCCTTCCCACAAAATAATAATAACATACCGACTTATCGTTACAATAATTCAACAACCTCACAAGGAATTTACCACACGGAAATAAAATAAATTTTTTTAAATTCGGAATGCGGAATTAAAAATTTTAATTTCAAATTTAAAATAATCTTTCTTTAATCTGTGTAATCTGTGGATCGTTTTTTTGTCCACAGATTGCGCAGATTAGAAAGATTTTTTAGGGACAAATGGGACAAGGTTGTCTGAAATTTGATTTTTATGATTATTATACTTTGCGTGATTTTTATACTAATCACACAAATCACAATAATCACACAAATCATAGTTCAGACAAATTGCAGGCGAGACGCCCGCGATCCGTTGGTCTGCGATTCGCTTTAAAAACGATCCACAGATTACGCAGATTAGAAAGATTTTTTTAGGGACAAATGGGACAAGGTTGTCTGAAATTTGATTTTTATGATTATTATACTTTGCGTGATTTTTATACTAATCACACAAATCACAATAATCATACAAATCATAGTTCAGACAAATTGCAGGCGAGACGCCCGCGATCCGTTGGTCTGCGATTCGCTTTAAAAACGATCCACAAATTACACACAGATTATCAGATTAAAAGATTGTTAAAAATAATTTCGCTTTCCAAATTCCGAATTTCTTTAATCTAGTTTAAATGTATTTTTCCAATTTTCTTTTTCGTTGAAGATTGGTTGTTCTTTTTTGTTGAAGATGATATTTTCGATTATGAGATAATCCATTTCAGTTCTCATGAAGCAACGATAAGCGTCTTCAGGCGTGCAAACGACCGGTTCTCCTCTTACGTTAAAACTTGTATTTACAATTACCGGACAATTATGCCGCCGCTGAAACGCCCGCAATAAACGCGCATATTCCAGATTAGTTTTTTCATCAACACTTTGAATCCTCGCCGAATAATCGACATGCGTAATTGCCGGTAATTTCGATCTTTGAAAATAAAGCCTTTCATAAAGCGGTAACTCGTCATAATTGTCCGGCAACGGATTCAATAACGCCGCCGCCACCGGCGCAACTAATAACATATACGGCGACTCCACCTCTATATCAAAATAATTACCCGCCTCCGCCGCCAAAACAGACGGCGCAAAAGGTCGAAAACCTTCGCGAAATTTGATCTTCAAATTTAACCGCTTCTGCATATCAGGATTTCGCGGATCGCCTAAAATACTACGATTGCCCAACGCCCGCGGTCCAAATTCCATCCGCCCCTGAAACCAACCCACAACATTGCCGCCCGCAATCAAATCAGCCGCAACATCACACAACTCGTCCCTATCACCCAAAACACTATAAACAGCGCCATACCGTTTCGCCATCCGCACCACGTCGTCTATACTAAATTTAGGTCCTAAATAAGCGCCCTGCATCCGATCATTTTTTGTAACAATATTTCGTTGATTGCCATTGACAATATGATGCACTGCAAGAGCGGCGCCAAGCGCGCCGCCCGCATCGCCGGCAGCAGGTTGAATCCAGAGATTGTCGAATATTTTTTGCTTCAAAAGAAATCCATTAGCCGAACAATTCAACGCTACACCACCCGCCATCACAAGATTACGACACCCCGTCAATCCTATCAACGTCTTAACCAAACGCAACACTACCTCCTCCGTAAACTCCTGTATCGCAAGCGCCATATCCATATATTCCTGCGAAATCTCCGACTCCGCTTTACGCGGCGGAACGCCAAATAAGCACTCCCAACGACGCCGATTATACATCCTCAAACCCGTCGCATACTCAAAATATCGCTGATTCATTAACATCGAACCATCGCCGCGTACATCCGCCAACTCCGCATAAATTAACTCCTTCCAACACTTCACACGCTCGCTATTCTTACGCCCATACGGCGCAAGCCCCATAAGTTTATACTCGCCGCTATTAACCCTAAATCCACAATACGCCGTAAATGCCGCATACAACAAACCAAGCGAATGAGGAAAATGTAACTCCCGCAACACCGTAATCTCACGACCATTACCATACGAAAGCGACGTCGTCGCCCATTCGCCAACTCCGTCTATCGTCAATATCGAAGCCTCGCTAAAAGGAGACGGATAAAACGCAGAAGCAGCATGAGAAAGATGATGCTCCGGAAAATAAAACGGCGGAATCTTATCGCCAAATTTACGCAACGCCTTCGTTATCTCTTGACGCAAGAATAATTTCTCTCGTATCCAAACCGGAATCGCAGACCAAAAACTCAAAAGACCACTAGGAATATAAGCATGATACGTTTCAAGCAATCGCTCAAATTTAAGATAAGGCTTGTCATAAAACACAACCTGATCCACTCGATCCAAACTAATACCGCCTTCGCCCAAAACATAACCAACAGCGCCAAACGGAAAACTACTGTCCTGCTTAATACGACTAAATCGCTCCTCCTGCGCCGCCGCAACTATAAATCCATCATCAAGCAAAACCGCAGCGCTATCATGATAATAAGCCGATATGCCAAGAATATATACCATCAAATCACCCCAACTAAATAAAAAGACGTCTCTATACAGATCATACTTGAATTTCAGCGATTTAAAAGCGTCAAAGCCTGCCGTCCAATAGTTCGGCAGGCAACAACGGTAAACGCAATTTCAAATACGAACAGTTAAAATGAAATCCGCTTAAAACAACGTGTACACAAACGGCGCTAACGCTGAACTCGATCCAAAAACAATCAAAAGTCCAAGCAATAACAAAACAATAATTATCGGCGCCAACCAATATTTTTTACGAGTCATAAAAAATCCCCACAAATCACGTAAAAATGACATTTCGTTCTCCAAAAAAATTTAAAGGTTAAAATTTGAGTAATACGCATCGTATTTAAAATTCAACGTATTCGCAATAATTTCGCAATAATTTCGCAACGATGTTCGTCCAATCAATACTATTCAATACGGATTTTTAAGATCGTCTGCCGTAAACGTATGATTTCTGATTACGAAAACGGAATCGTTTTCGGTTGTGCTATTTTTGGGATGCTTTTGTTTCCATTTTCTTATTTGCAACGTATCGCGACCAAGCAATATACGCACAAATCCAACAGGTATTACAAGCGCCGCAAACACTATTGTCAATACTAGCCTTGAAACAAAAAAACCCAACACATCCGCCAGCCCAAACCACAACACCGCAACAGGCTTAAAAACAACCGGAAAAACCATGTTGACCAACAAAATAATTAAACCAAACGTAACAAATATACGTATAGACGTAAATAAAAAAATTATAAGACAAACTAATACCAACGCTTGACCAGTATCAATCGCCCTTTTAATGTCAATAGATTTCATTTTATCGATCTTATTTAACTTAAATTTAATTTGTAAATGTTCACGTAAATTTAAGCAAAAGATTTTAGTGGATAGCGTGTAAGGTGTATCGGGACAATTTTCGTAACAATAAATCTATCCCCTACACCCTATTCTCTAAAAACTCTACGCTTTTAAAATTTCGTGAACGGTTATTTTAATTTATAACTGTTCGCAATAAACAGCCGTATCGTGATCTTCGTGGACAATTTTCGTTACAAAAAATTGTCAAAATCCAAAATTCTACATTTATACTGCTCGTACTTGAAATTCAGCGATTTAAAAGCGTCAAAGCCTGCCGTCCGAAAGCTAGGCAGGCGAAGGTAAACGCAAACTCAAGTACGAACAGTTTAAGAAGCTATTCTTTGTATTCTTTTTGATTCTTGTTATTGTTTATATTTATTTGGTTCGTGGTTGTATTGTTTTTGATTATGTTGAATATTTTTTCGGCGATGATTTTGTTTCCTTTTTGGCTTATGTGGCAAGGGTCAATATCGTAGGCGTAGATTTCGTTTAAGTTGTGATTATCGAATATGTCTGTAAAGTCATGTATGAAGTTGTTATTATTTTTTTGTATTTTGTTTTTTGCGTCGTTGTAATTTTTGACGAGTGTTTTTAGCGAAGGTCTCCATTGTTCGTCGATATTGACGTAGCTTTTATTCCAATTTTTTTCGATTATTGTTTTATTATTTATTGTTTTTTCCGAGCTTCCGACGCAAGGTTGTAGGATTGCGTAAAATTTTATATTTTGCGATTGGCATATAGCGTTCATTAGTTTCCAGTTTCTTATCATAAAATCTGTTTCGTTCAATTCTGATTTTATGCCGCCGTATAATTCGATTTGTGTGAAGGTATTATTTTTTTTTCTTTCTTCTTCTTTTTTAATTTCTTTTATTTTTGCGAAGTATCTTATTAAGTTTGGTAGGAAGAAAGTTCGCGGCAATACGGCTGATTTAATTTGTGTTACTCTGTAGTAATCGTATTGTAAGTTATTATAGAATTTGAAATCTCTTTTCATAACTAGGTCGTTGTATCCGCCGTATGAGACGACGGCGTCTGGTTTGATTTCGATTACGTCTCTTATTAGTTTAAGCAAGTCGTTTGAGGTATTGTAGCCTGACGTGCCGCCGCAAAAAACTGTGCCGTTGATATTTTGGTTTTGCATTAGTCTTGCGAGTTCTTCAGCCCAAGCGCCGTTAATATTGGGATTTTTGTTGTTGTTTATATTTGTTTGTGATTTGTAGAACGGGTCGGTTGTCGAGCCGCCGAGACAGACGATGAACGGGCGTTCTAATTTAGATAATAATTCCGGCGTAATAATAGTCGGTTGCGGCGTCGAGTAGTTGTCAAATTTTGCGGCGTCTGATTGGCGGAGGTAAATTTTAAAATAGTTGGCAATAATAAACGGCAAATTATTTTCAACTAATTCAAGAGACATATTTTCTAAATTGCAAGTTGGACCGTTTAGCGGATCGATTCTATTGAGGGGCGTTGCGGTTCCTCGGTAGGATGTTTTCCAGCGGTAAAGAATAATTTTAGGCAATGCGTCGCCTGTTTTTTTTAATTCTTGTTGCGCCAATATATCCAATATGCCAAGCGCGCCGCAAACCACAATAAGACCAAACATCACGGCGAGTATATTTAGCATCCATTTTTTGAGATGATTTTGTTTTGGAAAATTTAGCGGTTGTGATTGAGTTATGTTTGTATTTTCAACTTCTGTTTTCATTTTGTTTTTTTAGTTTGTTTTTGTAAGCGTTCAGGAAATTTTTTTAGCAATTACGTATTGGCGATTTTTTAGGTACAGGAGGGACAATAGGGACAATTTTTTTGTAACAAAAAACTGCTCTCCAAATTTCTAAAAAAATTACTCCCTAACCTCTAACTTTTTTTGCACGTTAAATTGCGTTTTTTAATTTGATTTTTTGTAACGCTAATTGTAATTATTTTTCGCCCATTTATCATGGCGACATTCAACGTAATTTATTGATCAAAAATTCGCTACTCAATAGTTGCGCGTATTTTTAAAAACGCAATTTAAAGTACGAATAGTATAAAATCATATTTTAACTTATTTAAAAATAAAAAAAATACTTGGCGAATATTCAAAGATTCTGTAACCGTTCACGGAAATTTGTTTATTAAATTCCGTGAACGGTTACAAAATATGAATTGCAAAATAATAAAATGTTGTTAAACTGAAAACCGTTGCAGATTTTTTTCCGTAACAATTATCCGTAATCCGTAATAATTATCCGTATATAATATGGCGGCAATTATGCGGATTGTATTTGAATTTTTTGCGATTTGGTAAGTTTACGTTTTGCATTCAGTAGGCGGACGCAATTACTTAAATCGCTGAATTTCAATTTTTTCGTAAATTCAATTAACATTTTTATTGACCTAATTACATATTAAATTTCGTTTACATTTGGAAACTTGTATACTGCTCGTACTTGAAATTCAGTGATGTAAAAGCGTAAAAGCCTGCCGTCAGAATGTTTTGAATCGCTGAATTTCAAGTACGAGCAGGTATATTTGTTTATTTTTGTCGATGTGGATTTTTTTGTAATTAGCGTAACAAAATTACCAAAATGAAAACTAATTTTTCTAAAATGCTTCGCGAGGCGCAGAATAAAAAGTATGCCGTAGCGGCGATAAATATATTGAATCATCTTACGCTTTCAGCGGTTATTGAGGCTGCGGCGCGTAAGCGTAGTCCGTTGATAGTTCAGACTTCAGTTGCGACGGTTAAGGCGTTGCGACCGGAGCGGCTGTCGGTTCTTGTGCGTTCGCTAATTGACGCCGTTCCGGTTCCGGTTGCGTTGCATCTGGATCATTGTCAAAGTATAGAATTTTGTAATCAATGTTGCGATCTTGGTTGGGATTCGGTGATGTTTGATAGTTCGCATCTTCCGTTTGAGGAGAATATACGTCAAACGCGCGAAGTCCGGCGTTATGCGAATAGTAAAGGCGTTGACGTCGAGGGCGAAGTCGGAATTATTGCCGGCGTAGAAGATGATATTTCGCATAATATTGAATCGCTGGCAGGATTTGACGAAACGATACGATATATCAACGAAACAGAAGTAAACGCAATTGCGCCGGCGGTAGGCACGGCGCACGGCGTTTACAAAGGAATACCGGTTATAAATTTTGATCTGGTACAACGATTATCGGAAGCGACAAGATGCCCAATTGTTATACACGGCGGCACCGGATTAAGCGATGAAACATTCAAACGACTAATCGCATGCGGCGCAAGCAAAATAAATATCTCAACGGCGCTAAAATTAGTTTACACGCAATCAATGAAACAATACCTAAACGAAACAACAGGAACAATAAATCCATTAAAATTAGACGCCTTCGTAACAGAAAAAATAATCGAATTAGCCGAATCTCTTTTCACCCTGTTCGGATCAGAAGGACAAGCATAATCAATAAAGTTTTGTAAACGTTACCCACAACCAAAATAGAACACGATGCAAACATTCGACAAAAATCAAATTAAGAAATTAGTTGACAAGTTAGGTTTTGTCCTTCAAGAAAATACAAAAGAGATATATTACAAATCATATTCAGGTTATGTTATTGAGATTGATTTTGACAAAGAGACTATTAACTACGGTAACAAAATACAATCTGATAGTAAAACTACGC
>JAISLW010000414.1 GCA_031277105.1 Planctomycetaceae bacterium
TATTTTTTTTGCACTAATACTCTTGCGAAGTGTTCTTTTCCTTTAATATATGGCGTATATCTTTTGCTTTGAATAATTTTATATCCTTTTTCCAATAAGCCGTTTAAGATTGGACGGGCTGATACGGCAAAAGGTTTTTCATAATCATTGGGAATATAACAATTACTTACCAGTAATATTTTAGAGTCGTCGTATTTTTTATATTTTTCCGGTATATCTTTTAATGGAATTATTTTTAATTGTTTATATTTTGGTCGGTTTTTTATCGCAAAATTTGTGTACCAATATCCCGCCGCTCTGGTAAGTTCTCTTTTAGGCGTAAGAAACCAATCTATTTCATTATATCCTGCCCATACTTTATTATCTTTAAAATAATGTATATATGCCGTATTTACCGCATTTGTTATATTAGAAATAATAATAAACTTCTTTCCGCTTTTAATTACGATTTCCCAATAATCTATCGCCCGTGAGAAGGGCGGATTTGTGCATACTATATCCGCTTCGTCTTTAAGTATTTTTAACGACAAGGGATGATCAAAACTGCCGGTATAACCTTCTGGAAATTCTTTAAACGCTCTAAAACCGTCTTTGGTAAATATGTACCCTTTCGCCCCTTGATTAAATAAATTAACCGCGCCGCTGTAATGAGTGCATATTAATTTTTTTAATCCGAGTTCTTTGAAATTTTGCAAAAAATATAACGCAAACGCGGACGTGTTTTTTTCCTTATCATCAACAGCGTCGTCGCAATTGCAAAAGACTACTTTGTTTTTCCATATTTTTTTATCATACATTGACAATTCTTTTTCAACGTCTTCATATCTTGTATAAAATTCGTCGTTATTTATTTTTTTCGCTTTTTGCATAACGTCTTTTTGAGTGACGCCTCTTTCTTCAAGCGACGGTATTGTTTTCTTTATGATTTTTACGATTTGTTTTTTATCGTCCGTTTTGATGAATATTTCTTTGACAAATTGTTTATGATTTTTTATAAAAGTTACGTAACGATTAAATAATGCGGAATTGAAAAAATATATTTCTTTACTTTTTTCTTCTCGCAAAATATTGAAATTGTCTTTTATATCATTTTCTACTTTTGACATATTTTTAACTTCGCAGGTGAATAAATATTGGTAAAGATTTTCTTTTGATTTACCGGTTATGTTATTATATTCTTTTAATCTTCTGTCTAAATTATTAGTTTTACTTATTTTGCATTTGGGCGGTTCTAACGACGCTTGAACTATGTAAATGTATTGTTTTGACAATTGTTTTGACATTTTATGTCTCCTTCAATTATTTTAAAATGTTCTTACTTGAATTTGCTTTTGCTGTCGCCTACCTAGTTTTCGGGCGGCAGGTTTTGACGTTTTTAGATCAATAAATTTCAAATACAAACAACAGTATAACATGCAATTCCAGTATTTGAATATTGGACGTCGCTAAAAATTCATCATTGATTTAATGTAATCGTTCACGGAATTTTTTTTTTAGTAAATTACGTTTTGGCAATTTTTTTAGGGACAAGTGGGACAAGAGGGACAAGAGGGACAATTTTTTTTATAACTAAAATGCAGACGAGATGCCTGCGATCCTGAATTGCAGGCGAGACCAACGGATCGCGGGCGTCTCGCCTGCGAATCTGAAGTAACACCGGCATCCCGCCTGCGATCTTGAATTGCAGGCGAGACCAACGGATCGCGGGCGTCTCGCCTGCATGCGGTTGTACTCAACCGCTAATGAGCGAGGTTGAAATCTCACCCGCCTTTTTTTTTGCCTTCCGGCAAAGTGCAGGCGAGACGCCCGCGATCCTGGCATTTTTTGTAACAATAAATATTTGTCCCGCTAGGGACAACATGTTGGTAGAAAAAAATGATACGATTTTTTTGCGTCCCGTTAGGGACGCAATGACGGTTAAGGTTGTATTGACATGTTGTCCCTATCGGGACGAAAAAAAAATCGTAACCGTTCACGGCTATTTAGCGGATTTTTTTTAATTTATAGTCACTCAATATTCGCCCTGATAAGGGCGTAACTTTCATAACCGCAGGTCTGCGACCTGCGGTAAAATCCGCCCATCCTTGCTGCCCTGAAAGGGCAGGATTTTATTGACTTTAGGGTATCTCTAAAAATTCATTTTTTTGCAAAAAGGTAGGCGGTGTTTCGCCACTGCGTTTATTTTTTGTGCCGCAATACGCACAAAATAATTATTAAATTTCAATAATTCATAACGTGTAAAATAGACATATTTTAGACGTTGTGAAATAATAAAATTTATTGGTATCATAAACTCTATTGCGGCGTTTCGGCACGGTGTTTGATTTTTTTAGCCGCCTACCTGGACAAATGAATTTTTAGAGACGCCCTTTATTTAACGCAAAAAGTACTGCCCCTAGCGGGGCAGAGTTGTGTGTTCACTTTTAACCGCAGGTCAAAGACCTGCGGTTATGAAAATACCGTCCCTATCGGGACGAAGACCAATAAATATTTTTTGTAACAAAAAAATCGTCTGCCGGATCTGGGCGTCTCTAAAAATTCATTTCTGTCCCTAACGGGACAGATCGGACAAATATTGGGGCATTCTAAAAATTACTTGTTGTTTTTTTTTTGATACGAATATAATTTTCCATTCTGCAATTTTGGCATTTTTTAAATTGTTGAATTTCAAATAAGAACTGTGTAGTTTTTTTTTGAAAAAAATATGCCAATATTGTATTTGCTAATTAACCTTTAACCTTATACTGCTCGTACTTGAAATTCAGCGATTTAAAAGCGTCAAAGCCTGCCGTCCGAAAACTAGGCAGGCGAAGGTAAACGCAAACTCAAGTACGAATAGTTTAATTAACCCTTTAACCCTAAAAAATTGAAATGACCAAGTTAAATGAAATTTATGTTTGTGAATTGTGCGGTAATATTGTAGAGATAGTTGCACAAGGCGGCGGCAAGTTGGTTTGTTGCGGCAAGGAGATGGCGTTGAAAACTGAAAACACGGTTGACGCCGCCAAAGAAAAACATATCCCGATAGTTACAATCGACGGCGATACGGCAACCGTTCAAGTCGGTAGCGTCATACACCCAATGGAAGACGCACACTATATAAATTGGATAGAAATACAACAAGGAAATATAACGCAACGAACACAACTAAAACCAAATATTGAACCCAAAGCAATATTCAAAATCGACCCAAGTCAACCAGTAACCGCAAGAGAATATTGCAACAAACACGGATTATGGAAAAATTAAAAAACGCCGCAAAAAAAATTAAATTGCCTTTACGCAAATTAAAGTAAAAACAATTTAAAAGAATTTTTAAAATAATCTTTTTAATCTGGTAATCTGTGGATCGTTTAAAAAGCGATCCGCAGATTACGCAGATGAGAAAGATTATTAGAATGAATTTTTAGAGATACGCTTATTTTTTATTTTATTTTTTTTTTACCGTGTGGATTTTATGCGAGTATTTTTAATTTTGTTATTATTTTTTTGTTTAGTTTTTGAGTTATATTCGCAGGATATTGATCCGCAGCAGGTTCGTCTTGCGATAGAGCAGGGCAAGCAATTTCTTAAAAATTGTCAGAAGTCTAATGGTAGTTGGAATGACGCTTCTAGCGAGGAGCGTTGTGGTTCTACGGCTCTTGCGGTGATAGCGCTTGTTAGTTGCGGCGAGTCGCGTGATTCGGCGGCGGTTCGCAATGCTATGAATTTTTTGCGTGCTTTTACGGGCAAGGAGGCGGGGCGTAATTATTCGATAGCGCTTCAGACGATGGCGTTTTGTTTAGTTGATCCGGACAAGTATCGACCTTTGATTAGTAAGAATGTAGCGTTGCTTGAGAGTAATCAGGTTCGTCAAAATGGCAGTCCGCATGATGGCGGTTGGGATTATACGCCAGGCACGCAGCGGACGGATTTATCTAATTCGCAATTTTCGATTCTTGCGCTTTATGAGGCGGAGCGTGTTGGGGTGAAGGTGCGTGATGATACGTGGCGGCGTGCGTATCGTTATTGGCGTGATACGCAGAATGTGGGTTTTCCGTCGACGGGTTCGTGGGGGTATGTTCCTTCGGACGGCGGCAAGGGTTGTACGGATCAGCGTGGTAGTATGACGTGTGCGGGTTTAGCGAGTTTAATAATTACTTCGGGTGTTCTTGACAAGGGTTCGGCTACGGTTGAGGGGGAAAAGATAATTTGTTTTAAGCCGCAGGACAAATTAGCGGCGGACAAGTTGACGTTAGGTTTTAAGTGGATAGCGGATCATTTTTCCGTTTCAAAAAATCCTGGCGTAGATGGGACGTATTTGTATTATTATCTTTATGCTTTGGAACGTGTAGGCAGGATGACGAACCGGCGTTTTATAGGCAAACATGACTGGTATCGCGAAGGTACGGACAAGTTGTTGCATTTGCGGGACAAGGTCGACGGCAGTTGGCGCGAGGGGGCGTTTATAGATTCGCAGACTGCGATGGCGTTGCTTTTTCTTTCTAAGGGTCGTCGTCCGGTGTTGCTTGCAAAAATGCAGTACGGCGACGGTGAAACTTGGAATTTGCATCCAAACGACGCTAACAATATTACCTTTCATGCTGAAAAGCGTTGGAATATTGACATGACGTGGCAAGTCGTCGATACTGGTCGTGCCGATGTTGATGATCTTTTGCAATCGCCGGTACTTTATTTTTCCGGCAATCAATCTCCGTTGCCGGCGACAGACCGTGAGAAGCGGTTGTTTGCACGTAATCTTCGTAGTTATCTTGAGCAGGGCGGTTTTATAATGGCGGTAGCGCAGTCAAATGATAAATCTTTTGATGCGGGGTTTCGTGATTTAATGCGTTGGGTGTTGCCGGAGCCGGAGTATGGTTTTTCGTTATTGGAGAGGTCGCATCCGATTTGGTCGGCTGATGTGGTGATTGATCCGGATCAGATGCGTCCGATTGAGGGGATAAATTTTGGTTGTAGGACGAGTGTAGTTTATATTCCGCCGGTTCGGGACAAGTCGGGGCGTATAGATGCGCCGTCGGTTTCGTGTCTTTGGGAGTTGGCGAAAATATTTCAGCGCGACGGCGCTTATCCGGTTGTGGTGCAGCGTCAAGTTGATGCGGGCGTGGGGATAGGTTTGAATATTCTTGCGTATGCGACTAATCGCGAGTTGAGAACGAAAGATCAAATGGCGCGAGATTTAAGTAAGAGCGATACGAATGAGACGAGGCGGGGGCGGGTTTTTGTCGCTGTTTTGGAACATAGCGGGGGCGCTAGTGTTGCGCCGAGGGCGGCGTCGAATTTGTTAAATTGGACGGAGGCGAATATTGGTATTCCGGTCGAATCGCGGGCGGAGTTAGTTAGTGTTACGGGTAAAAAGTTTTTGGATTATCCGGTTTATTTCATGCATGGGCGGAGTAATTTTAAGTTCTCGAAGGAGGAACGTGAAATTTTGAAGAGGTATTTAGCTTCGGGCGGTTTTTTGTATGTAAATTCGATTTGTTCGGCGAAAGCGTTTACGGAATCGTTTCAAAATGAGATGAAGGAAATTTTTGGCGCAGGAATGATGGCGCCGATTAGGTCGGATGATGAGTTATTATCGGACAAGTTTGGCGGTTATGCGATTAAAACGTTGGAGTTAAGAACGCCGGAACGCACGCCAGGAAAACCAATAACAACGCAAAAACGAAATGTCGAGCCGGAACTTTATGGAATAAAAGTAAACGACAGATGGGCGGTAATTTTTTCGCCGAATGATATTAGTTGTGCGTTAGAATCCGCAGGAACGTTGGAATGCCGAGGATACACAAGAGACGCCGCATTAAAATTATCAATAAACGTTCTACTCTACACGCTAGAAAAATAAAAAATACAGGATGTAAATTTTTTGTAACGAAAAATATTTTTTAAAGTCGGAATTAAAAAAATAATCTGTTTAATCTGTTTAATCTGTGGACAAAAAAATGATCCACAGATTAGTCAGATTAGAAAGATTATTTTTTTAATTCGGAATTGTCACCGTTCGCGGAATTTTTTTGGCAGATTACGTATTGTCGATTTTTAAGCTGTTAGCGTTTTAATTTGCTTTTCCCTAACCTTATTTTTACCTTATTTTTCTGAACAAAACAACCTCAGTAGAAAATGAATCCACCACACCCACAACCTCATTACCTCATTAAAAAATTAGGTAATTAGGTAAATGAGGTTTG
>JAISLW010000462.1 GCA_031277105.1 Planctomycetaceae bacterium
TACGTTATGAATTACTAAAATTTAATAATCGTTTTATACGTATTGCGACCCAAAAAATAAACACAGTGGCGAAACATCGCCTACCTTTTTGCAAAAAAATGAATTTTTAGAGATACCCAATAATAAAATGAAAATTATTACAAGAGATCAAATTGATAAATTTCCAGTAAACGCAATAAAACTGGTCAAGAAATTAGTATTATTTTTTTTCGTTGTTTCTTCGGCGTTATTTTTTGCGGGTTGTTCTTTTTTTCAGGACAACAAAAAAACTAAAATGGTAGAACCGCCGCCATACTACCAACAACATCGCCAAACCCACGCACAACATTCTACACAACAAAATCAAAACCTTGACGTTGATAATACAAAAATATTCCATCGTAGAGACGATGAAATTGTAAACGTGAAAGTTTTTCGCGATACCGAATTGGAAAAATTACAACGCGAATCCGTTGAACTGGACAAAATGAAAGATTACACGAAAAAACAAAATACGCAAACAAACAACAAAACAAATCCCACAAAAAAATCATGGTTCGCCTCACTATTCGGAAACAAAAATAATAACCAACAAAAAAATAAAAACACAACAAATAATACGCCTTACAATACGCCATACCTAATGAGCGATAAAGCAAAAGAAATTAACTCCAATCTACATTGAAAATCTGTTGCGATATAACCTCGCTCAACGGCGGTTGCGTACAACCGCAACAGGCGAGACGCCTGCGATCCTTCTGACGATTTTTTGTAACAAAAAACTGTTCTCTAGTTTTCTAAAAAACTACACCCAATCCCCTAAAACTTGTCGCTTAAATTTTCGTGAACGGTTATAAGATTTTTTTGGGTATCTCTAAAAATTCATTTTTTTGCAAAAAAGGTAGGCGGCGTTTCGCCGAAACGTCGCAATAGTATTTATGCTACCAATAAATTGTAATAATTCATAAAATCTAAAATATGTTTATTTTCGATGCGTGAAATATCAAAATTTATTGATGGCGTAAACCGTACTGCGGCGTTTCGGCACGGTGTTTGATTTTTTTAGCCGCCTACCTGGACAAATGAATTTTTAGAGACGCCCTTTTGTTTTTGATTTGATTTTTGAATTTACGCTTTCTTTCGCTTGCTTAATATTCGGATGGCGTTTTTTTATGTTTACGTTTTTCAATTGTTTAAATTGTCATTGATTTTCAAATATATTGTTGTAAGAGAGTTTTTATTTTTTTTGCGGCTAGTTTTGGGTCGGGGGCATTTTTTACGGCGTTACTAACAGCAACTCGCCCAAATCCCGCTTTAATAACTTCCATAATATTTTCTTCATCTATCCCCCCAATTGCAAACGCTGGAATTTTCAGTCCCAACAAACTCGCCTCCTTAATAAGTTCCACACCCGCCAATAAATTAAAATCCTTCGTCTCCGATTTAAAAACTGGACCTACGCCAATATAATCGGCTCCGTCTAACTCCGCCCGCCGCGCCTGTTCAATATTATGCGTTGAAACGCCAACCAAAAATCCGTCGCCTAAAATATTTCGCGCCGCCGCAACCGGTAAATCATCTTGACCGACATGAACGCCATCAGCGCCAACCAACTTCGCTAAATCCACACGGTCATTCATCAAAAATAATACGTTGCCAAACCCGCCGTCAATCAACTCCCGCAAAATATAACCCCGATTCAAAATCACACGATCAGTCGCAAATTTATCACGAAGTTGAATCGCATCAGCGCCGCCCTCAATTATCCCCTTCACAACCTCGCGAAAAATATCGCCGCTCGACATACAATCAACCAAAACATAAAACCGCGCCCCGCAAATCAAATCAAACAACACACGATCCGCCTTAACGCCGTCCCACAAATTACCGCCGCTAATATCGTCAACTCGAAAATCCGCAACTTGCGAATCGTTTTGAAAATCATTAACTCGTAAATTACTGCCGGCAAAATCTTCAACTTGTAAATCGTTGTCTTTAAAATCATCAATTTTAGAATCGTCTAATCGTAAATTGTTTTGCGAATTGTCAAGTTGCGAGTTGTCGTCGTCTAAAATTAATTCGGCGGCGTAATTTTCGTTACGAATATTTTCGGTCAAAAAATCCTTGTGCAAAATATAACTTTGATAACGCAATTGTTCGACTTGTTTTGAGATTTCGGCATAATTTATTTTT
Organism: Planctomycetaceae bacterium; assembly: GCA_031277105.1. Taxonomy (GTDB): domain Bacteria; phylum Planctomycetota; class Planctomycetia; order Pirellulales; family Thermoguttaceae; genus WRKP01. The sequence continues at coordinate 2,173 of JAISLW010000462.1, forward strand.
GAGAACTCTTCAAAACTTCGTAAAGATTCCTGCAAACGCGAAAAATTTACGTCAATAACATTTTGGGGCGACGTTCTGAAATATTCATTTTCCGCTTCTAATTCTCTGCCAATATCATTCTCAGTTGCTCTCGCCGCAATTCGTTTTGTGAAATCGACTTGACTTAACACCGTTTGCATTGCGTGCCTGAAATTTTTCAATTTTTGCGTTAAATTTTGATTGTCAATTACAAATCTTGCGTAATCTTCTAACACGCGAACCGCTTCGTTTCCGCGATTCGCCGCCGCATCAAGTAAACGATAAATTTTGTACGATAATTGTTCGTCGTCAGCGTCGTCGTTTGTAAAATTTGTTTGCGGTTGCGTTTTTTTATTGGGGTTATTTTTCGGCGTTATGAATTGGCTGTCAAATTGATTGTTGTGAAAATTATTACGATTATTTAGCGCCGCAATCCGCTCTCGCAAAACCGTCGAACCCAATCCGTGATCGCTCAACCAATTGCCGACGTCGGACAAGTCCATTGAAATAGCAAGTAATAAATGTTCGGTTGCGAGCGGTTGCGTTTGCGAATATTTATCGCCGCTAGTTTCAATAGTTCTAACGCCGCCGTCTGAAATTGGAATTTTTTGATTTTTTCGGTTTAAGGCTTGACATTGTTGACTGACTGTTTCGATAGCGGATTCTAATTCGGGCGATAATTGGGCGATTGTTACCGGTTGATCATCGACATAAAACCAATTACTACGTTTATTGGTCAATTGATTTCCGTGAATATTTGACGCCGCCGAATTATCGGAATTGGCGGTAAATAAAGAGTAATAACGTTTGGACGAAAAGGGCGGCGGATTATTTTCGTTTAGAGTTAATTCATCGGGCGTTTGTTGCGGATTACGTTTTTTAGGCGAATATTGATTACTTGAACCGCCGCCGTCGGGATCGGCGGGAACGGCGATATTCGTTGCGGAATTGGAATTATTAGTTACGCCAACCGCTCTGATAAAATTAGAATTAGACGCCGCAGAAGCAACGGCAGAATACGCCTCCGCAGGAATCCCATAATTACCAACTTGAAAAGACGGCGCACTAACCGGCGTATGCAATTGAACAATATTATTGCCGTCAAGATTATCAGTATTGTTGAGATTGCCGCTATCAATTTTGTCAATATTATTACCGTCAAGATTATCAGTATTGTTAAGATTGCCGTTATCAATTTTGTCAAGATTGTTGTCGTCGGCGTTGTCAATATTGTTGTAATTATTATTGTAATTGTTGTGATTGTTTGTCCAGTAATTTGGTTGTTGCATGGATTTTTCCAGCGTATCGAAGTCGAACTCATGTCGGAATTGGGCAAGAGATAATCCTGCATCTTGTAACCATATCGCAGCGCGGCAATCTTCCTCCTTAAACAGCGCTATCAATAACTTCGCAGCCGTTATTGCGGTAGAATCGATCAACGGCAATCGTTCAAACGACGCGCGTTCAAATGCCCGAAATGCGGCATAAGTTAAATCAAAACGCATGTTATATTTGTCCGGTTATAAGCCGGTTTATATTTACTAAACAAATTTCCGTGAACGGTTACATTTTATTTTTAGCGACGTTTTAAACTATTCGTACTTGAGTTTGCGTTTACCTTCGCCTGCCTAGCTTTCGGACGGCAGGCTTTGACGCTTTTAAATCGCTGAATTTCAAGTACGAGCAGTATACAAGGAGTCGGATCAATTATATTTTTCCCAACTTGGAATTGTCGGGAGGTATGAATTGAATTTATTTATTAGTTGTGTTTGGTATTCTCCGGCGAAGGCGTTGTTGAAAAAATTATCTATACCTTCGTTAAATAGTTGTCGCCAGCTTTCTTCTTCGGCGCCTGGATTTATTGGGAAGAACAGGGCGTTTACGGCTTGTGCGGCTTTGAGGTCGCCTGGAGCGTCGCCGATCATTAGTACGTTATTGGGATTGAAGTTTCCGGTTTTTATGGATTTTGCGAGTGATTCTCTTTTTGTTCCTGCTTCTTGTCCGTAGATAGCGGCGACGTATTTATCGATATTTTGGTTTTTCCATTCTCTTTCTAGGGCTTCTTGTGGTGTTGCGGAGACGACGATTACGTCTGCTTGTGTTTGCATTTTTTGCAAGGATTCTTTTACAAATGGAAATGGCGGCACGCCTTCGCCGACGATTTCATCAACGGCGGCGTTGATTGCAAGCGACCATTCTAATGTTTGTTTAATAATTGGGTTATGCGAGCGTTCTTCTTCTTTTATCAGCGCCGGATTACCTAATTTCGTTTCGCGGCTAATCCAATCATTGAGCGCCGTCAAGTCAGGTTTAACCAAGCCGCGAGCCTTAACTTCGGGACGGTTGAAAAGTAATCGAAGCGTTTCTACTAAAGCAGGAAAACGATTGATACCGCGCGTTTTAGAATAAAGATTGACGAACTCAAATGTTTCGCGGGCGTATTTGCTTACCGCTTGTAAATTCCAATATTTGATCGTTGCAGGGACGAAGCATTCTTTATGTTTAAGCTCCATCGTATCGAATGCGCAACCGTCCGAGTCAATACCGATCAAAAAAGTTTTTGAAAAAATATTATCTTTTTTGTTTGTCATATTTTTTTGTTTTAAATTCATGTTAAATTTTGTTAAACTGTTCGCGCTCAAATTTGCGTTTATTTTTGCATACCTATTAACAGGACGGCAAATTTTGATACTTCTAAATCGCTGAATTTAAAGGACGAACAGATAGTTAATGGTTAATTAAGTTAATGGGGCATTCTAAAAATTCATTTGTTCATGTAGGCGGCTAAAAAAATTAAACACTGTGCCGAAATGCCGCCTACCTTTTTTGCAAAAAAATGAATTTTTAGAGAAGCCCAAGTGTGAGCGGTATAATATTATTGCAATGTTAAAATTAGTGAATAGGGAGGGGGGGAGAAAAAAGGTGAAAAGGGGAAAATTTTGAATGCGGAATTTGAATGTCGGATCGTGAATATTGCCGTGAAATATGACGGGTTAAATTTGAAAAAAATTTTAAATTGAATATTTTGTGGTTGTCCCGTGATATTTGACGGCAATAAACGCAAATTGAAGGACGAATAGTTTAAAAATTCCCTGTAACAATTCATCAGAAATTTGAGGTTAGGAATTATCTGTAATTTTTTTTATAACAAAATTGTTTCTCTGTCCCTCTTGTCCCTCCTGTTTCTCAAAAGTCAATTGTGATATAAAATAACGTTTTGATTCCAATTAAAAATTTCCTCCGTGATCTCTGTGTTCTCTGTGGTTAATAAAAATAAATTTGTGGTTTTTATGAGTTACCTATTATATTTGACGGCATAAAGGTTGCGAGGGGATTGTTTTTTGAGGGGACTTATTTTAGACTGTTTTTAATTTTGTGCGGGTGTTGATAGAATTTCGGCAATAAAAAAATTGTCCATTTTGTCTTTAACAATTCCCACTTGTTCTTAAAAAATTGGCAAAACGTAATTTAATAAACAAATTTCCGTGAACGGTTACAAAAAATTTATGCGGTTTATATTTGAATTTATCAACATAATTGCCGGCAAGTTATACGTATAGCAAGATATTTATGGATAGTATAATTGGACATGAATCGGGGCTTCGGTCTGTATTTGAGCGGTCGCGTCTTGTTGCGAAGTCGGATGTTCCGGTATTGATTTTGGGCGAAACCGGCAGCGGCAAGGAGATATTTGCGCGATATATTCACGAGCAATCGCGGCGTGTGAAGTTGCCTTTTCTCAAGGTTAATTGTGGCGCTGTTCCGTCTGATTTGATCGATTCTTATCTTTTTGGTCATGAGCGCGGTGCGTTTACGGGCGCTTTTGAGCGGCGTAAGGGGTGGTTTGAATCGGCTAATGGCGGTACGTTGTTATTGGATGAGATAGGCGAGTTACCGTTGGCGGCGCAAGTTAGGTTTTTGCGTGTGCTTCAAGACGGGAGTTTTGAAACTGTTGGCGGCGGTAAGACGATACAGGTTGACGTGCGGATAATTGCGGCGACGCATCGGAATTTACGGCAGATGGTCAATGAGGGATTATTTAGGGAGGATTTGTGGTATAGGGTTTCTGTTTTTCCGATTAGGATACCGCCGTTGCGGGAGCGGAAGGAGGATTTGGCGGAGTTAGCGTTTTATTTTGCGAAGCGGGCGACGATAAAATTTGGGTTACCGGAGATAAATATTAAGCGTGAAGATATTGACGTTTTGCGAATATACGATTGGCCGGGCAATGTTCGCGAGTTGGGGGCGGTGATTGATCGTGCGGTTTTGTTGGGCGAGGGGCGGCGGCTTGCGATTGCGGAATCGCTGCACGAGTTAGGATTGGATGGAGACGTCAATTTTGATCCGGTTGTTATTACGCAATCAAAAAACGCCGATGGTCAAGACGTTGACCGCTTTAACAAAATTGCGGAAGAATATAATAAAAGTAACAAAAGTAACAAAAGTAAAAACAAAATTACTATCAAAAATAACAACGCCGATTTGGGTAAATATAATATTGACGGCAACGGTATTGACGATGGTATTGATGATGGTATTGGTAATAGTATTGATGATGATGTGGACGAGCAAAAAAATTTATCCCAAAAAAATAAACGCAAAAATTCAAAACGCAAGAAAACAATTCAACAACAAAATCAAATTGACCCCGTAATTCCGAATCAATTATCCGTCAATCCAGATTCTAATCTCAATCAAACGGAAATTGTTGAAATATCTGATAAACAATCGGACGTGCAAAATGAAACGGCGTTTGATAATTTTCTGTCGTTGGAAGATGCGACACGGCGCCATATTGAGGCGGCGTTAGAGTTGACTGATGGCATAATTGAAGGTCATAATGGAACTGCGTCGTTACTAAAAATAAACCCGCACACGTTACGTGCAAAAATGAGAAGATTAGGAATCGATTGGTCAAAATACAGAAAAGCATAAACAAAAAAAGTAACAGTTCAAGAAAATTTCAGCGCTAAATTTTAGGGGATAGGGGTTAGGGGATAGTTTTTTTAATAATGATTTTTTGTAACGAAAATTCTCCCATTTGTCCCTAAAAAAATCTTTCTAATCTGCGTAATCTGTGGACAAAAAAATCGAATCACAGACCGACGGATCGCGGGCGTCCCGCCTGCATTTTGCCGAAAGGCAAACAAAAAGGCGGTTGCGATCTAAACGTCTCTCATTAGCGGTTG
>JAISLW010000463.1 GCA_031277105.1 Planctomycetaceae bacterium
ACGAATTAAAAGAAATGGAAAAAGAATTAAAAAAAATGCAAGGTTGCCTGAAACAATACGCAAACCCAAAATTACGAAAACTAGAAGCCAAAGCATGGGAAAACGCAGCAACAGAAAAATATAAAATAAAAAATAAACATGTTTATTCTGGACACTAATATATTATTAAGATTTATCTTGCAAGATAATATCGAACAAGCAATAGCCGCTAGAAAACAAATGTTACAACATCCATTTACGATCCCGATTGAGGTGATTGCGGAAGTTGTTTATGTTTTGGGTAAAGTTTATAAAATTGACAGACGCGCCGTTGTTGATCACATCAAAAATATTATTTATTTTAAAAACGCAGTTATTCCAAATAAACGAATAGTCAAATTAGCATTGAATATTTACGCCCGCAAAAAATTCGATTTCATTGACTGCGTTCTTGTGGGATATTCAAAATATAAAAAATACGAAATTATCTCGTTTGATAAAGACCTAAATAAATATGTAAAATCCTTGACCAATTATACTGCTAATAATTGAAATTCGATGAAAAAATTAACAAGAGTTGTATTGGGCGCTTTGTTATCGGCGGGGGTTGAGGATATTCCGGTTGATTGGATGGATCAAGAAATCGAAGTTACAATGAAACCGCTAGGACTGCCGCCAAAACCAACCAAAGACGAATTAAAAGAAATGGAAAAAGAAGTAAAAAAAATGAAAGGTTGCCTAAAACAATACGCAAACCCAAAATTACGAAAACTAGAAGCCAAAGCATGGGAAAACGCAGCAGCAGAAAAATATAAAATAAAAAATAAAGTAACCGTTCAAGAAAATTTTCAACGCTAGATTTTAGGGGTTAAGGTGTGGGGTGTAGTTTTTTAGAAATTTAGAGAACAGTTTTTTGTTACAAAAAATGCCGGAAGGATCGCAAGCGTCTCGCCTGCATCCCAGGATCGCGGGCGTCTCGCCTGCATACCAGGATCGCGGGCGTCTCGCCTGCATGCGGTTGTACTCAACCGCTAGCGATGGAGGTTTTGATTTCAATTACTTTATTGTTTGCCGTTGGCGCCTTGCATCCGAGACGGTTGTGTTCCTTCTCGATTTCGTTGCAAAAAATTGTCCCTTATGTCCCTCAAAAATCGCCAATACGTAATTTGCTAAAAAAATTTCCGTGAACGGTTACCCAAAAAATTACCATAAAAAAAATTTGTTTTTACAAAAAAATATGAAAGAAATTTATGATGTTATAGTGATCGGTTCGGGGCTTGCGGGTATGACGGCTGCTAATATTCTTGGTCGTTCTGGTCATAGTGTTTTGCTTCTTGAGCGTCATTATCAGCTTGGCGGTTTGGCTACGTCTTTTTTGCGTCCTCATGGGATTATTTTTGACGTTTCGTTGCATGGTTTTCCTTTTGGCATGATCAAAAGTTGTCGTCGTTATTGGAATCAGGAGATAGCGGATCATATAGTCCAACTTCGCAAAATCCGCTTTGATAACCCGCAATTTCAACTTGAAACGACATTCGACCGCGATGATTTTACGCGTATTTTAATAGAACAATTCGGCGTAGAACGCGAAACTGTAATCGCATTTTTTAATAAAGCGCGAAGTATGTCGCATTACGACGATCAGACGTTGACGGCACGCGACTTGTTCAATGAATTTTTTCCGAATCGTCTTGATATTGTGCGATTGTTGATGGAGCCGATTACTTACGCTAACGGTTCTACGTTGGACGATCCGGCGTTGACTTACGGCATTGTGTTTTCAAATTTTATGTCAAAAGGCGTTTACACGTTTCAAGGCGGCACTGATTTATTGATTAACATGATGACGAAAGAATTAGAAAAGAACGGCGTCGATATTATAAAAAATGCGCAAGTAGAAAAAATTGTCGTCAAGAACGGCAATGTTAGCGGCGTTAATTATCGCAAAAATAATGGCAATGAATTACACGCCGCCGCAAAAACAATACTCTCAAACGCAAACCTTAAAGGCACAATCTTTAATCTAATCGGAAAAGATTTTTTCGACAAATCTTTCATCGAACAAGCCGAAAACGTAAGACTAAATAACTCAAGTACGCAAGTTTATATCGCCGTAAAAGAAGGCTTCTTAATCGATGAAAACCAATGCGGCGATCTGCTGTTCACTTCGACGGCGCCAATTTTCGATTCAGAAAAATTGCTAGATAAAAATATTACAAGCCGCACGTTTTCGTTTTATTATCCAAAAACGCGACCAGGTTCGGAACGATGTTATGTCGTCGCAAGTACAAATGCAAATTACGCCGATTGGGATAACTTGACAAAAACAGATTACAAAAATCAAAAACAAAAACTAATCGAACAAACCATAAATCATCTAAAAAAATATGTGCCAAACTTAGACCAAAATATCGAATGGACGGAAGCGGCAACGCCAAAAACTTTTGAAAGATACACCGAACATCTAGCCGGCGCAAGCTTCGGAACAAAATATGAAGGACTAGCAATAAGCAGAAATTTAAGCAAACAAATCAACGGATTATTTCATGCGGGAAGCGTAGGAATTATTATGTCCGGCTGGCTAGGCGCCGTAAATTACGGCGTAATCGCCGCAAACGACGTCGACGCATTCTTGACAAATTAAATAGAGGATAGGGGATAGGGAGTAGGGAGTAGGGAGTAGTTTTTTAGAAAGTTAGATAACAGTTTTTTGTTATAAAAAAATTGTCTCACTTGTCCCTAATGTCCCTCAAGAATTGCCAAAACGTAATTTAATAAATAAATTTCCGTGAACGGTTACAAAAAATTACTCCCTAGATACTATTCCTTATTTTCTGGAAAATTTCCGATAGTTTTGATTTCGTAGTTTTTGTTTTTTGTTTTTGTGGGCAAGATGAATAGGGCTGAGATTTCTTGATGTTTTTTTTGGTATTCTTCTGCTTGTTCTAATCCCATTACAAAAAACGCCGTTGACAATAATTCTGCTAAAACGCCGGTCGGCGCAATTACTGTAACAGAAAAAACGCCTTCCGCAGGTAATCCGTTTCGCGGATCAATCAAATGAGAATAACGTCGTCCTTTGTATCTGAAAAATTGTTTTTGCGAACTTGACGTGCTAATTGCACAATCCGATAGCGTCACTTCCGTCAAACGACGCTCGCCGCGCAAGGGATCAATAATTCCAACGCGCCAATTCTTACCGCGAGCCAAGATACTACTAAAACCGCCGTGAAAAAGAAAATTATTAACTCCAAATTGACAAAGACAATCTGCCGCAACGTCTATTGCAAAACCTTTGCCCACGCAACCAAAATTCAGTTCCATTGAAGGTTTTAAAAATCGTATTGTTTGATTTATTGAATCAATAATTACCGATTTATAATCGACTGATTCTAATGCCGTCGAGATTTCATGTTTGTCAGGAACAACGCCTTTACCGCGAGCAAAGCCCCATAATTTCCAAAGCAAACCGCTTGTAATATCAACAGCGCCATTTGTCTCTGTTGATATTTGTAGGCATTGCGTTATAAGATTTAGTAATTCGCCGTCGATTTTTACAGCCTCGTTGTAAGCGCAAAGATTTATGTATTGTGTGCGGCTATCAAAACGAAATACGGATAAAACTTGTTCCAAGCGTTCAATTTCATCTAACGCATTTATTGCCGCAGCTGTGCCTTGCGGATATAAAACCCGTGAAAACAAAACTTCAAAATCAACATTCATCGCCCGCCGGCTTACGCTCAAAAAAGTTACGCCATCGTTACCATTAGCAGATTTAAGATCAAACATAATTGAAAAAATAAAATAATAGTTTTTTATAACCGTTCACAGAAATTTGTTTAGCAAATTACGTATTTGATGATTTTTGTTACAAAAAATCGTCGGAAGGATCGCAGACGTTCCGCCTGCTAGCGGTTGTACTTAATCGCCAATGAGCGATGTTACAATGTAACAGTTTTTTTGTTTGCCGTGCAGCAAATTGCAGCCGCGACGCCTGCGTTCCTTCGATTACATAATTACGAAATATTCCTAATTTTGATAAACGGATTTTAGTGAACGGTTACAAAAAATTATTCCTGATAAATACTCGCTATCACTGCGGCAATCTTATTTTCCATCAACTCTATCAATCGCTTGTTCGCTATAATAATCTTTTCCTCTTCCTCTATTGCCGATACAATTTTTTCTTGATCTACAAGTGATGGGAGAGGAATCTCAATACATCTAATTCGTTCTAATGCTAATTTAGGAACACCGACAGCATGAGTTAACTGCTCAATTTGTTTTTGGCAATTTGTAGTTTGTAAGATTCGAGCAAGATACCTATTGCTCAAATTTTTCGTCTGAATAACTAACTTTGCAGCATTTTCGGTTAGATTAGATCCATCTAATTCTGTAGGAATAGTTCCTGTCAAACCTATTGTTCCTGCAATGGAAATATAAACATCATTTTTAGTTATTATATAGTTAGAAATTTGTGAAAAAATAACATCGTTGATATATTTTAGCTTTATTAAATCAATACATCCATCTGCAAAGTCAGAGACTCGTATATATGGATGTTTTGTTTTATGTTTAGAAAAATCACTGCCTTTGGGAAGTCTTTTACCTCCTTTAACTTCACACACATCTCCTAATCTTACCATTTCCCATTTTTCATCAACGTTGATTTTCGGTTTCCAATTTTCAATTATTTGTCGTGCGCCGTCTATTATTTTTTGATACGTTTCTATCTCGGCAACTATCTGCTCTTGAACTTCAAGAGGAGGAAGAGGAATTTTAAAATTATAAAGTATAGATGAATTTAAATTATTAATATTTGCGCCAGTAATTGTATGTCTCAAATACGAATTAAATAAATCAGCTTTCAAATTATAAAACAAAAATTTTGAGTTTATTTTTTCATTTGTTCTTATTACCCCCATAAATCCACCAAAATAATAATCTGTATCTTGGTCAATAAAAGCAACTTTTCCAATATGTTGTTTACTACCACTTGCTAAACATATAAGAATATCGTTTTTATAAAGTTTTTTATCATTACTAATATTTAAATCTTTACTGATTTCTTTGATGTCGTCTAAATTAACTTGACAAAATAAATCAACATTGTTGGCTCGCAAAATTTTATATCCACCAGTGGATACCTCATCTTTTTTTGAATATACTACTCCACGAATCAAGATACATAACTCTTCTAGTTTTACCATTTCCCATTTTTGTTTTTTACGTTTTTCTATAATTTTGTATCTTTCGGCTGATAAGTTGTAATCTCCGTTTTCTGCGATTTTATTTTTTTCTGCGATTATAACTCGTGGATTTTTTGAGATATTTTTATCATCTTTCCAGTCATTGATAATTTTTATTGCTTCCGGCAAATCGTTTTTGGTAATTTGTCTTCTTTGTGCGCCGAGGTCAAAACCGTCGTTGTCAATTCGCACGAACAGGATTTCATTTTTTCGTTTTGCTAATTGTCGGTCTAAAAATAAGATTGAAGTTTTAACGCCGCTGTAAGGTTGAAATACGCCGCCTGGCAACGAAACAACCGCATACAAATAATTTTCGTCCACTAACAATTTTCGTAATTCTTTGTAGGCATTTCCCGATTGAAAAATTATGCCTTCCGGTACAATAATTCCGGCGCGTCCTTTAAGCGTTAGATGTTCGGCAATATAATCTACAAATAAGACTTCGCTACGTGTTGCGCTTACTGAAAATCTATCATGCGGTTGTATTCCGCCTTTGGGCGACATAAAAGGCGGATTAGCCAAAATAACATCAAAATATTCTTCCCAACGTTTTTCACTCGTGAGCGTATCGTATTCATGAATTTTCGGCTCTGAAAATCCATGTAAATATAAATTTACAAGAGCTAATCTCACCATGTCCGGTGAAATATCGTAACCAATCATGTTAGACATCAATCTGTTTTTTTCATCAAGGGTGAGACGTTTTTCTTTACTTTGTTTCACAATATATTTATAGGCTGAAATCAAAAAACCCGCCGTTCCACAAGCCGGATCAAGAATTCTTTCGTTCTTTTTTGGATCAACAACTTCAACGATAAAATCAATAATATGCCGCGGCGTTCTAAATTGTCCCGCATCGCCTTGACTGCCCATAATCGAAAGCAGGTATTCAAAAGCGCTGCCCAAATTTTCGCTATTATCATAAGTAAATTTATTGATCTCTTTTAAAAACAATGAAAGCGTCCGTCCATCCTTGTACGGTAAAAAAGCATCCTTAAAAATATCACGAAATAATTGCGGAATATGTGAATTTTTCGGCATGTTTGAAATTGCCTGAATATAAAGATCAAGCCGCTCATCGCCGGATAGCCGCTGATCCAACAGTTTTGTCCACGCATATTTCTGCCAATCCCGCACAAAATATTGTTTCTTAAAACCCGCTTCTTGATTCTCTCGATCCATATCATCCATGAATTTATAGATGAGCGCAATAGTAATTTGTTCTATTTGCGATTTAGGATCAGGAACTTTACCAACGAGAATTTGACGGGCTGAGTCTATATTATTTTTCGTTTCTTGATCTAACATAATTTTTGAAATTGTTGTATTTGAAATTAATTTTTCAATACAAAAAGTGTGGGGTTATTGTAGGAATATTGATTTTAAGCCATGTATTGGTTGAGAGGAACGTAATCCTTTATGTATTCAGGAATAATTTTTCCCCACCCGTTTAACATTTTATATTCTGCCATTGTAAAACCGCCGTAGTCACGCGGAAATCTTTGATGATTTATTTCGTTTCGGAAATATTCACTGGTGATATATGCTTTCATGTAATCTTTAATGTACGGAATATATTTACTTTCCGGTTTATAAATGACAATGAAATTTTCGCATTCTTCTTCAAGTTTTTCTTCTTTTGTTTTGAATCCGTCAATTAAACCAAAAACACGTTCCAGAAATTCTCTCCAAGTGAGTCGCCGATCTAAATTTTCACTTTGACGAATTTTTTCGAGGTTAAGGAATAATTCCGGTTTGTCTTCATACTTTTCTCGCAATATTTGTACGGCTTTGTCCCATTGTTCGTTATCAATCGCATTTTTAATTTCTTCGTCTTTTTGTAACGTGGTCTGTGCTTTTTCAAACAGTTTACGGTCAACCTTCATTCCCTCAATTCCGATTTGTGTTTCAATAAATGTTCTTACTTTATCCGGTTCGAAAATCTCAATTTCATCACGATCAATATCAACTATTTCAAAATCGTTACCGGAATTTTTCCCAATAGGTAATTTTAAAACTTCATCGTAATCGTATTTTTCTTCAAAATATTCACAGTTTGCAAAGAAATCAAATAATTTAAAATGTTCTTTTTCTTTTTTGTATTCTTTACCTTTTTCATCGGTGTATTTGAACGGAAATTTTCTTGTTCCGCGTCCTTTCATTTGAACAAAATCAGTCGGTGAAAAAATCGGACGCATCAATACCAGATTCAAAATATCCTTACAATCATATCCTGTTGTCATCATCCCGACCGTAACACAAACTCTTGTTTTACTTGATTTGTAACCTTCCAAAAACCGCGTTGTTCCATTGAGATTATTATTCGCAAAATTGATCGTGAATTGCTTCGCGTCGGAAATTCTGGAGGTAACTTGTACGGCAAAATCCGAATTATATTTATCGGGAAACATTTTTGTTGCAATTTTATTTAATATCTGTGTAATTTTTGAAGCGTGATTTTGACTTACACAAAACACAATACTTTTTCCAATTTCTCCGCTCATTGGATCTCTAAGAGCATTCTTAATAAATGTCTCACAAAAAACATGGTTTGTATTTTCAGAAAAGAATTTTATCTCAAAATCTTTATGAAAATAATTTTCCTCATCTTCATTTTCATTGTTTTCACGTGTAACAGCATATCCTTTTTCGGACAAAAGTTTGGTAGTAATATCTGTTCGCGTATCCACTACGATAGGATTGATCAAAAAACCATTCTTTACTCCGTCTGTCAGATTAAATCGATAAGTCGGTTCGCCGTTTTTACAACCAAACGTGTTGTAGGTGTCGAGTAGTTGCCGTTTTTCCCATGCCCGCGGATCATTTTCTGATAATTGCCGTTGATCAATATTTTTTAAGTAATCTTTCGGCGTTGCGGTCAACCCTAATTTGTAACCGATAAAATATTCAAACACAGCCCGCGAATTACCGCCAATAGCCCGATGCGATTCGTCCGCTATAATCAAATCAAAATCAGTTGGCGAAAATAATTTTTTATACTTATCATTGACCGATAAACTTTGAACCGTCGAAATAACAATCTCCGCCTTATTCCAATCATCACGATTCGTCTTGTAAATAAGAGACATAAAATCATTTTCTAAATAATCTTTAAAATTTTTCTGCGCCTGACTTTCTAACTCTAATCTATCAACTAAAAATAAAACCCGTTTAGCATTACCCGTCCGCAAAAATAATTTTATCACGGCGGCGGCAATAAGCGTTTTTCCTGTTCCCGTTGCCATCTCAAAAAGAAAACGGTCTTTACCTTCAGCGGCGGCTTTTTGCAACGCCTCAACCGCCTTAATCTGATAAGGACGTAAAAGAGTTAAACCGTGATCAAAAAGAAATTTCTCCCTCGTTGCTTCATTTTTATAAAGCGGTTCGTCTTTAAATTTGGAGAATTTTGTTGTAGCAATATAATCCTCTCCAACTTTTTCGTCCGATAACCGCTTATTGTTCGGATTAAATTGCGAACGATGTTTTAATGATTCCAGCGTAGGAAATTTAGTAATAACCTCTGGATCGCCGCGTTCTAAATCCCAGAAGTAATGACTATCGCCATTAGAAAGAATTGTAAAACGACAATTTAATCCTTGCGCATAACGTCGAACTTGTTCCTTACCATCAAGCGGCATTATATTTTCCCGCTTTGCCTCCAAAACTAGAATCGGATAATTTTTGTCGTCAAGTAATGTGAAATCTACAAATCCATTTCTTTGACCTTCAAAATTATCACCCAAAGCGTCAATAATTTTTTTTGTAGGTTTTACATTTTTTTCAAGTTCGATATTGGCTTTACCATTTTCGTTGTCAAAAAATCGCCATCCTGCTTCTTCAAGCATTTTATTGATTTTTATTCTTGCTTTTGCTTCTTTTGCGTTTGTCATAATTTGTACATACGTATAAAAAAATTGTTATCATTGACGAAAATTTAAACGTTAGGTTTTAGGGGTTAGAAGGTAGGAGTAGGGGGTAGTTTTTGTAACTATTCAGCAGTCGTAATTATTTTTTGTAACGATAATTTTAATTATATTTCGTCCCGATGGGGCTAATATAAACCAATTTTGATCTAGAAAAATAAATGCGTACTGAATACTTACAAATCGCAAATACCTAATTTGTTAAAAAAATTCCGTGAACAGTTATATTATTTTTAATTTAGTTTTCAATAATTTCGTATTTGTTTTTGCCAATAAAAAGTAATAAGGCGGATTTTAAGTTGGGGCGATCTTTTAATTGACGTGTTGCAAGATAGGCGTTTAATTGGTCAAGTCCTTCCTTGCGCTTTTGAATAATTTCTGATTTTTTTGTCGTTGTTTTGCAATATTTTAACTCTAAAACCCATTCGTATTTTGCTTGCGAATATTTTGGGTTACGTTGCAAAAATATATCAACACGACCAGAATCGACCTCGCTTTCGCTTATCGGAATATAATTGTCGTCCAAAATTAGATAAGTAAGTAAAACCGCTTTGATATATTTTTCATCAAAATTTTGAAGGTCATAATTGGATAATTTGCTAAGTATATTTTTTGAAATATAACTAATAAAATCGTTAATATTCCCGTCAATCGCAATTGACTTTATCGACTTCTCCAATAAAGACGTATCTATACGGACAAGTTTAGAATTTTCCGAAAT
>JAISLW010000159.1 GCA_031277105.1 Planctomycetaceae bacterium
ACCATGATTTGTTTTGTGATTTTTTTAATGTTTTTGATGTATTTGATATTTTTTTCATGATTTTTTTCTCCCATATTTTTTAGCGGTGATTAAAAGGACGACAATAGCAACGATTCCGATAGCGGGCAAGATGAAAAATTGCCAACTTAATACTCCCGTTGCCATGTAATTAGCGGTCGGCATAATGACGACAGGCAAATAGATATTGTGATATGACCACGCCAAAAAACCGTTCCACGACCAATTTGTTAGTTTAAACATCAACAAAGGCGTTGCCAGTATCAATCCTACTATAACGCCGGATTGAATCCAAAATTTACGTTTACGAATAAATTCAAAATAACACAACGCATTCACAATAAACCAAAAAACAACCCCCCAAAGAACCGGAACTAACCAAAGAGTCCAATGACGAGGATCAAACAGATATAAAAATCTGTTAGCAACCCGTTTGTCCAATTCTACAAAATTGGCAAGAATACCAATAAAGATCAAAATCAAACCGAAAGCCAAAATATATCCCATTGCGCCAAATTTTTTATTTGCCAAATTTGTCGTCTTTTCGGTATTAGTTGTAGATGTTATTATTTTATTTTCCATGTTAAAAATAATGTTGTAATTGTTCACTTAATAATAATCGCGTCATTAATAAAACGTAATTTACAAAAGTTAAGTTTCAGTAGTCTATTCCCAATTTTAGAAATTACAATAGCCATCCACAAAAAAATTTTTGAGGTATGATTGTTATATAAATTTTTTTTATTATGATAGCGCAATAATTTATTTCACCTGTCGAGTAAACAATAATAACAGTAATTTTGCATGTTGCAATCCGTAAGTAAAAAAATAAAATTTTCACGTATAATTTTAACGTCAACTATAACGTCAATGCCGGCGATTATTTTTAAGTACAATATTTTTTATCGCGAATGATTAAAAGAAAACGAATGTAACTAAAAATTGAAATTAACAATTTAACCAATGGGAGACTTGAGATGAAAAAGCAATTACGACGTTTAATTCAGAACGATGTAAAATTATCAGCAAAGTTAGAGCGTATTATTTTTGTGCGGGGCAAGAATTTTGGTTTTACGATTATAGAACTTCTTGTTTCGATAGCGATTATTGGCATTTTGATTGCGTTGCTTATTCCTGCGATACAAGCGGCGCGCGAAGCAGCCCGCCGTATTAAATGTATGAACAATCAGCGTCAAATAGGATTAGCCGCTCAAATGTTCCATGATACATTTGACATGTTTCCGTGCGGTTTAACAATGGCTTATGGCACAGGCGCCGATGCGGGCAAGTTTAGTAATCCTGTTAATAATTTTGGCGCTATTAGTTGGGGGGCAAGATTATTGCCGCAGATGGAGCAGACGGCGCTTTACGATCAGATTGTGAATTGTTACACTTCCAAAGGGTATAGTTCAAGTTTGGTTGCGCCGTGGGACAAACGCGTTTTTGAAACGCCTGCAAGCGCTGCCGGTAGTGGAGATCATCCGGGTACTGAAATTATTCCGGCTTCTATTTCGCATACGAGTTTGGGCGCTTGGATTTGTCCGGCTTGTCCTGGCGGTAGGGGGTTAATTCATCAAGGTAATTTTGATCGTCCGTTTGCGAAAGCGAATTATGTAGGCAACAGCGGCAATCGTCAATTCGGATATGGCGAACATAAGAAACGCGATATTGCAACTTCCCCTATTGTTCCTCCGTCTTCTTCATCGCCGCATCCTGATCGTGATTATCGTTTTGCCAATGCAGATAATGGCGATTATGGCGGTATATTTTTTCAAGGACATCCGCCTTTTTCGCCGCCTGGAACTAATAATCATTATCAGGGTTTTCAACCGAGTTTTGCCAGTATCAATGATGGCGCTTCCAATACTTTTTTAATTTCGGAGCGTTCTGCTGATCAATTGCCAGGTAAATTAAATTTTCAGGGCGAGCGTTTTCCTACGAGTTGGATAGGCGGTAGTGAGCGGGCTTTGAATGATGTTACTTTTTCGACTTTTTACATGCCTAATCAGAAATCGCCATTACGCAATCGTACACCAGGCGGCGGTCGTGGCGTAGGCGCGGGCGAGTATCCGGCAGATTCAACTACGGCAAGTTTACATCTAGGCGGAGTGAATATTACGCGTGCGGATAATTCAGGACGTTTTGTTACGGACGCAATTGATCCCGACGTCTGGAGAGCCTTCGGCGCAAGAAACGACGACAAAACAGCAACTTTACCATAAGGGCATCTCTAAAAATTCATTTGTTCAGGTAGTCGGCATTTCGGCGAAACGCCGCCTACCTAGACAAATGGAGTTTTTAGAAACGTCAATTAAAATATGATGAAAAATACCAATGCTCGTTCATGTCTTCCGGTGATTTTTGCGATGGCTGTTGCAAGTATTCCTATTATTTTATGGGATACTATTATGACGTTACGAAGGAGTCAAGATTATACTTGGGAAAGTTGGCGTTATACTGTTTATGCGTTGATTGTTTTGTGTTTGTTAATTATTTTTTTGGCGTATGTGAATTATAAAAATGATAAATATGGTAAGTAACCGTTCACGGAAATTTTAAGCGATAGATTTTAGGGGTTAGGGAATAGGAAATAGTGAATAGGAGATGGGGATAGTTTTTTAGAAAGTTAAATAACAGTTTTTTTGTTACAAAAAAATTGTCCCAATTGTCCCTCCAGTCCCACTTGTCTCTAAGCAATTTGACAAAACGTAATTTAATAAACAAATTTCCATGAACGATTACAATTATAAAAATGATAAAAATGATAAAAATGACAAATAAAAATTTGATTGTTGTAATTTTGGCGATGATGATTTCATTTGTTTTAGTTGATTCTGTAACGGCGCAGCCGTTGCGTAGATTAATTCGGCGTATTTTGGATGTTGACGAAACAGAAGCGTACCGCGCCGGTCAACAACCAAACGAACAAACTAAACCCAATCAACTCGGCAGAGAAATTGACGATAGACGAATACTTGAACGCGCCATGAAAACTATAAATCTATTCGCAAATAACGGACAAGAACTAAAACCCGTCGTCTCGTTCTCTTTGGCAAGTTTTGACGATTACAAAAAAACTATTCGCACCGTCGCCGAAAAAATTAGACAAGAACATAACAACAACGAAACGCCGGTTATATTTGACGGCTTGCTCAATTTATACGAAAAATTTATCAACAAACATTTCGACTCTAAACAACCATTCGGGCTAATTTTACAAACCGACGGCATACTATATTATCCGCTAGTTTTCATGCCGCTAAACCCCAATAGTTCAATTATTCAACAACTCGGAAATGAATATGTCGAAAAAATTAACGACGACAGATACGCAATAAAACAAGATAAAATCAAATGGCCGCTCGGTAGGCTTTATGTTCAACAACATAACGGATGGATTTTTATCGCAACAGAATTTCAACTCGACTCCTTGCCCGATAATCCGTCAAGTTTATTGCCCAAGTTAGACGAAAACGTAAACCTGCTAACAGCCAGATTCGATCTCGCAAATGTTCCCAAACTTGCTACTCGCGCAGCGTTGACGTTAGCGGAAGTTGACGCCGTTTCCAAAGCCGAAACAACCGTCGAAAAAGCTACCGCAAAACTCTCCATCGGACATATCAGAACATTAGCCGAACAAGCGGATTTTTTACAATACGACCTCGCATACGATGAAAAAAATAATAACTACATAATTCGCGAAATCGAAATCGCTAAACCAAATACCGAACAAGCAAAATTATTACAACAACGCCGCAACAACGCCAGTCCTTTTCACGCATTTTATATGCCCGAAAACGCTATACTCGCATCGCACCTCGCATTTAATATGACAAAATTACAAAGCGAACAATACGAAATAATCCTCGACGAACTAATCGGTAAACACATACTAACTACACAAGAAAGACAAGAACTTAAATCAAAAAAAATTAAACAAAAACAAAACAAAAATCAAAATTTGAATCAAAATCTAAATCAAAAAATTACGCAACCTGATCAACGCGACCGTTTGACAGAACTCCTAAAATTAAGCCAAAACGAAAATAATATCAACAACGATAAAAACGACAACGACAAAAATTTATCGCCCGAAAAACTCGCTATCGAAAATAATGTCAATAATAATGTTGATAATAATATTGACAATAATATTGCAAAAAATATTGACGACGTTTATTTGCCGGATTTTCCGCTTGTTGGCGGCGATGTGAAGAATGAATTGGGGACGAAGTTAAGCGATAGGCGAAAGTTGGAGATAATGATTAGGCGGATTGGGGTTTGTTATTATTGGGGTTTGCTTGGTTCAATTCGCAGTGGTAAATTTGACGTTGCGACGACATGGTCAGACGATTATGGAATTATAGGCGCTTTCAAGATTGCCGAAGGCGAGCGGTTCCAAAATGCGTTTGATCTAATGTTTGAGGATATGGCAAAAGAATTTCCCGATGTTTATACAGCAAATGTTCGTAAAGATTACAAGCAAGTTTGCGGATTTAAATTGACTAGCGTTACGGTTAAATTGGCTGATTTGATAAAGGAATCGCCAATTGGATTTTTTGTAACAAAAAATAATTCAGGCAAAAATAATAACAACAGAGTCGACAACGGCGGCGACAACGGCGGTGAAAACGGAATAAATATTTTGCTTGCGGTGCGAGGCGATGCTGTTTGTTATTCAATTTGTCCGGCGGCGGATCGCAAAAAACAAGAGCGCCAACTTGAAATCGCAATTGAAGGAACAGAAAAAAAGTTGCCTGTTTACGATGTATTTTTTGTATTTTCCGCTTATGAGTTAGGCAAAACTTATGCGAAATCCGGCAATCCGAATCAATTTCCAAAATTAAAATCTATCGCCGCAAACGCAAGTCCTAATGCTGTTGTTCAAGCAAAAACGAATTTCGATAATAATTCAAAAATTATAACAATCAAAGCAAGCGCATTACTAACGCCGTCTATCTGGCGTTTAAGAGAAAATTTGAAATCGTTATAAAACCGCCCTAATAATCTTTCTAATCTGTGTAAGCAGTGGACAAAAATCGAATAACAGACCAAAGGAACTCAGGCGAGACCGAAGGATCGCGGGCGTCTCGCCTGCACTTTGCCGCAAGGCAAACAAAAAAATCTGTTGAGATGTAACCTCGCTCATTTGCGGTTGAGTACAACCGCTTGCATGCGAGACGCCCGCGATCCTCAATCTGTCGTATTTGTCCCTAAAAAAATCCTTCTAATCTGTGTAATCTGCGGACAAAAAAATCGATCCACAGATCACACAGATTAAAAAGATTTTTTGTTTTGGCGGGGAAGTATTGACAGGTTTTTCTGTTTATCTAAAATTTTCAAAATTCTGATTTTGCGTTTGAGTCTTACATTGTCGATATTGTGCGTTTGTAATTTCTGTAACAAAAATTTAATCAAATAATTTTAAGGTGAATTTATGAAAATTTTCAAAAGACGTTTTTTTGTAACGATAATTCTTTTTGTAATCGTGAATCTCTTAAATTTCACGCTTGCACAAAATAAACCGGAAAATTCTAAACCGAATACTCCAAAACTTGTAACGCCCAAACCGGCGGCGCCGAACCTTGATCCGCAGGTTCAACAGATTGCGGGTTTGAATGCTAAATTTATTGTTGCGCTAATTCAAGACGGCTTGGGCGGGGCGTGGATTGGGACGGAAGATGATGGAGTTTTTCATTATCAAGTTGACGGCAAAATCTCTCAATTCACAACAAAAAACGGTCTCGGCGATAATAACGGTTACGGATTGACAATCGATAAACTTGGACGACTTTGGGTTGGACATTTGAATACGGGAGTTTCGGTTTTTAACGGTAAAGATTGGAAAAATTATGATGTTGTTGACTGACCGATTGGCGAGCGGATTTTTGATATAAAAATTTGTCCCAAAGATGGCGACGTTTGGATGGCAACTTCAGCAGGAATTTCTCGTTACAAAATAGATTCTGATAATTGGAAACATCTGACTCGCGAGGACGGTTTGATTGAGGATCAGGCTTCAACTCTTGCGTTTAAAAATGACGGAACTTTGATAGTTGGGACTCAATGTCACAGGTTGGTCAAATAAAATTTTATTGACATTGATTGTGAGTATAAAAAATATTTTCAAGGAGAATAAAAATGTTATTACAAATTTTTCGTTTTATTTTGATTTTAGTAATTATTTCTATTGCTATCGAAGTTGAGTCCGAAGAATTAGGCGCTTTGAATTACAGTAGCGGTAGCTATGGTCGTTTTTTCAATAGACCGTTAATTTCTAGCAAAGATGCAAAATTAGTTACTGAAATTCCAAAATTTTCATTTGTAACAGGTGAACTTTTACAAATGAAATTGTATATACAAAATATTACAAAAAGTACAAAGAATATAGATTATGATAATTTTCAAATACTAATTCAATATGACAATAATAGATCGATAAAAATTCGACCATTACGACGTAATAAAAGGGAATATGATTTTTGGAAAAACCAGAAAATTGTGCCGGACTTTGGGCGTTTGTATTCAGAAACACTTGCTAGTAATAAAAAGATTTATCTTTCGTCGATTTATTTAAACAATCAATATGATATGACGTTAGAAGGCAATTACTCAGTATTTGTAACAATGAACAATAATCCCGTATTCTGTAAAAAAAACCGGCGATATTGACGTTATTACATCGAATACATTAAATTTAACAGCGATTAATAATGACAATTCTATCGAAAATATAAAATTCCCAATTAAAAATATATCAACTTATAAGTCTTCGCATGGAGTTTCGCTTTCGCTTGTTTCGGATAAATTGCGTTACGATAATTATGGACCTGTTTATTTTCGGATTGCAACGAAAAATGTTTCTAGCGAGTCTGTTTCAATGATAGTTGATACAAAAAATGTACTTGATGTTTATGAATTGGTTTTATTGACGCCTGGCGATAATCT
>JAISLW010000174.1 GCA_031277105.1 Planctomycetaceae bacterium
ATTGGAGAAAGAATCTTTGATATAAAAATTTGTCCCAAAGACGGCGACGTTTGGATGGCAACTTCTGCAGGAATTTCTCGTTACAAAATAGACTCGGACGATTGGGAACATCTGACTCGCGAGGACGGTTTACTTGAAGATCAGGCTTCATCTCTTGCGTTTAAAAATGACGGGACGTTAATTGTCGGAACTCAATGTCACGGTTTGGCAATTTTCAATCGCACAATTAAAGGCGAGTATAGACATTCAAAAAATATAGTTGCGCCGGATCGTTTCGGTCAAGGAAATATTAGTCCTGTTCCATTAACGCCGCGCGGAATTGGTTTGCCGTCAAATTTGATCAATGATATTATTGTAACGAAAAATATTGAGGCGGAAACAATTTGGATCGCAACTAACGCCGGACTCGTGAAATCAAATGATACTTTTACCAAGTTAGAATATTGGCGCGGCAAGGATTATGTTGATAAAGTTCGCGGACTTTACGGCGGCGCGCCGAAAGATTGGCAACCAGCGCCGAAAGAAATCATGGATCAAATTTTGCCGGAAGATTATTTAACTTGTTTAGCCGAAGACGAGCAAGGCGTAATTTGGATCGGTACAAGACAAAACGGTTTTTATATTGCCGATCCAAAAACGGGAAAAAAAGCTTATGGTAATCAAAAAGGAATCGGTTTACCCGATAATTTTGTAACGAAAATTCTGATATTGGGCAACGGCGATTATTTAATTGGATCTTACGGCGGCGGAATTGTGAAGCCGATAAAACCGTACAAATTAGTTGACCGAAAACCGTTAAAAACCAGATTTAACAAAGACAAATTATTTTCCGTTGCGCAAAATAATTTCCCAAAATTACCGTCAAAAATAAAACCGCCTACAATTGATGAACTAAAAACAATGCAGACAAAACTTGAACGATTAAAAACTCCGTTGCCGAAAATTTATGCCGCATATTACGGTGAAGACTGGAAAACGCAAGGCGATTGGGTTGGACATTATGGACGGCAATATGCAATACTTTGTGCCGGCAATGCGCCTTTTGACCATCCTGTTTCAGTATCAGCAGATTTTTTTCAAATATACAAATTTATCGGACCACATCATAGAAAAGGCGATATACTTAGAAATTGGGTACATTGGCTCAAAACGAAAGATACCCGTTCTACATATAATCCACTGGTTGGCTATCGCCGTCAATCTGAATGGGACGATCATGGCGAGACATACCCATTGACACAAGATGGTCCCGATTTGTGGTTTCATTTGAAAATTGTCAATGCCGGTAGTTATAAAATATCTCTTTATTTTTTTAATAAAGATGGTCATGTGGGACACAATCGTATTCGCGATTATCAAATTGAAATATATCCTACTTCAATATCGCCAACTGTAACGTCTGAATGGAAAAAAATGTCAATTTATGCCGAAAACGAAACAAAAAAAATTAAACCGTTAGTCAAAAGTAGAGTTTGTGATTTTTGGGGTGGAGTTCATAAATCATTTGTTTTGACTGGAAATAATTCTTATCTTGTTAAAATTGATCGTAATTATACTTACAATACTATAATTTCATTAGTTGCAATTGATAGATTAATTGGACCGCCTACAATTCATGACTCAATCGGTCTTCCTTGGCTTTGCCGTACTCCTTATCAACCGCCAAAATTGCCTGAAAATTATGTTGTTGAAGAATCGAAATTGACCGCTGAATTATGGAAATTAATTGATACGCAATGGTTCAAATTAAAAAATGTTGAGGCACATCGAAAAATGAGATTGGCATTATATCGCACGGCTAATAAAAATTACAAATTAGGCACTAATGAAGCTATTCTGTCGGAATCTTTGGCTTGGCGGCTTTGTCTATGGAACAACAAAATGCGTAACGAATTTAATATTACAATGGCAAAAGGATGGGAACTTGTCAAAAAGAATTATCCCGATTATATTCGTAACTTAGAGTATAAACGAGAAAATGATCCATTTTTCAAAAATTGGCAACGTTAGTAAAATTGTTAAACTGTTAGTACTTGAATTTGCGATTACCGCCGCCTGCCTAGATTTCGGACGGCAGGCTTTTAATCAAGTACGAACAGTATAGTTTGTCAAATCAAATTTAAAGGAGATTTATTATGAAAGATCAAAGAATTAGATTTAATGTAGTTTATGTCGTAATAATGCTATTGGCATGTTTGCTTGTACATTATGACACAGTATTAGGCAGCGTCTCCTTCAGTATTATTCCTACGCCAATTGGAGTAACAATATCCGATGCACCTGCGGAGACAGAAGTTTCAACGCTAGTTAATCTCAACCAAAATTATGTAGTTAATTTACAGGAAATATTCAGCGGCGATCCAAACGTCAGTAATGAATTGGCAGCAGATACCTTAAACAGATCATATAGTTATCTTGCATTTTATAAATCCTCAAATTCAGATTCTTTTCCCGCAACAAAACACTCTACCGGAAACTATAACCAAAATGAGAGTACGACTAGCAATGTTAGCGTTTCGTACTCGCGATCATATACTGGCGATTGTTCGGCAACAGTACGTTTTGCTAAATCCGGTTATTGGCGAATTGTATTTATTGTCGCAATAAAACAACCAAAACGAGATGCAAATAACAATGTCGTTTATGATAATGCCGGAAATACCATTTATGAAATAATATTAGTAGCCGACTGCGAAATGGATTTTATTGCGGCGAAAATAAATACTCCAACTTGCAAAGAAAAATCTTATGGTATGAATGAATTCAAGAGTACGGAAGATGGTAACGTTATCTGGGATTGCGATAAACATGAATATTCTGTTACTTATACTCCATCAGATATTACTGATGTTAAACTGTACAAAAAATCAGTACAAACCTCTACCGCAGTATCAACGGCGTTAAGATTCAATCCGCGTTCAAATGCACCTCAATCGCAGGCATATTGGCAAAGTGGTATTGTAAACGATAACGGAGGGGTTGATATAACCAATCAAAATAATACAAATAATCAAGATTCGTTTTTCTTGGCAGTTGATCAAAGCGGCGTAGGGAAAGTTGATAATGATAATAGTCTCGGTATAGGCAATCACAATATAACCGCTAAAAAAGAAAATGGTAAAAATCCAATTAAAAGCGAAACAAAAAATATATTTCAGACCAAGTTGAAATCTGTAGTATGGAGGACTTATGAAACCGCACAAAAAGATTCTAATTTCCGATACGCAAAATTAACAGACAAAAAAGTTTTTCCTGAAAAAAAGGATCCTAATGAAGAAAGTTATAATTATGTGGTAATAGATATTTCAATTGAAGAATCTATCCCAAAAGATCTTACGGGAACATTATTTTTCAAAGTACTTGATCCGATGAATCAATGTAAAACGTCCAATGGCGAACGTATAGGTAGCGGAATCAATGATAATGATAAATGCAAAATGAATTATGATAAATTTACGGTAAATATTACTGAAGGAGATAGTACAAAGAAAAGTATCGCATTAAAAATAAATCCTGCCCAACCCGGCGCTAACTTTATAATCGCAGGACATCCACGTAACGAAACAACAGAAAAAATCACCATCAAAACAACAAACACAACTGATAACGATTTCAAAACGCCTATTATTACAGATGGAAACGGTAGCGAACAAATCATACAAACAGAATTACTCACCGTCTGGAGAACACTATGGTGCGAACTCGACCAAATGGAAGAACCTGGATACAATATTCAAGATGCATACATATTCGATTCCAACAACGATTCAATACCAGATAGCACAATAAATAGAGAATTATATTTCGCTGATGCTGATAAAAAGACAAAATGGGATACAATAGCACCTAAAAATGAAGCCGAACAATTCGCAACTTTTGATCTACATGCTCAACCGCCATTACCAACAACTACTGTTCTAACAGAACAGTTAGAAAAAGCTTGTGTGTTAGTTGAAGTATATAAAAACAATGAGTTAGAAGAATTACCTTTTGTTCCTGTTCTTGCATTAATTGATACGGAGTCAAAAAAACTTGATGACAAGTTTGCATGGATAGAAAATCCAAGAGAATACGCTAAAGGGAATAAACAAAAGGATGGCAAGAATATACCTTATCGTTCAATACCTGAATCTAGTTCTGATTATTGGACGATTCATGTTATTTCGGCTTATGAATACGACTACGATGATCACGATAATCACGAAGCTTTTGGAAGCAAAGGTCCAACTAATAATATAAGTATAACAGATGGAAGACATTGTAAACAAACTCATGGTTATAATGATCATACGGCTTATATTTTTTATGAAACAATACGCGATAATACTGTAACACATTGTAAATGTAAAAATGTATGTCCATTAAAATATACTGATGATGTTGAGTTTAAAGAGTATGCAAGTACTGGTTTATTCTTTGATCGTACTGTTGCACATGAAGTACTTCATAGTTTTTTGGGCGTTCATAAAGGTGGTACGGAATCAATCAATCCCCAAAGTATATCTGACCAAACGATAATGAACTATCATTTACGTTATAATGATTTTGACTGTACACTTAATAAAAATCAGATACAACATATTCAAAAATTACAATATCCAAAAGGCGCTAAAGATTAGATATTATGAGTATCTCAAAAATTCATTTTTTGCAAAAATAGGCGGTATTTCGCCGAAACGCCGCCTATCTGAACAAATAAATTTTAGAGAATCCATGTAATTTTAGGTACAAAGACATTTCGTGTATTCTAAAAAACAATAACTTCAAGAACAAAAAAGTTAGATAAATATACTCATCACACTTGAGAATACGTTTTTTATTTTTGATGTAGTTATAAAATGCGCGTGTTCTTTAAGGACAAACACGTTTTGCATATTTACAAAAAATCGCAATCTCAAGTGTAAAAAGTATAAATAATAAATTTAGGAGTAATTAAAATGATTTTCAGGATAATTGCGTTTATGTTGTGCGTATTTTTTTCGGCGTTATTTGTGCGAGCGGATGAGGAAGAGGGTTTGCCGGTTGAGCGGTTGAGGGGTTGTAAATGGATTGAAGGTTTGCCAAAAGGAATCGAAGGGAAATTGGAAATAACGCCGCAGATATTTTGTGATCGTCTTTTTTTTCTTCGTGTTACTGTTACAAATAAAACAGGTAAGCCAGTTGACATGCTTGATACTATTGCTTATAAGGATCGAGAAACCGGATATCATATTGACGTACAATCAAAAGAGTTACCGTGGCGTGATAAGCGAAATTTAACTTTTATTGCGAGCGAAGAATCGGGCGTTATTCTAAAACCCCATCGCGCAAGTTGGAATCCAAGTCAACCTTGTTTTGCAACGCTTAATAATGGCGAGAGCCGTATTTTATTTCTTGGTCCCATAATGTTAGGCGGTCTGAACGAAGATTTTTGCGAAAAATTTAATGCGAGTAATCCGAAACTCCGTTTTGCTTTTTTGAGTAAGGAAGAAAATTTATCTGGTAGCATGAGTATTCCTATTCGTTTCAAAATAAAAAATAAACTTTTGGATAAACTTATGAATGAAGGAGAAAAAATTTTGCTCAATATAACTGATGAAATGGATAAAAAAAATGAACCCAGAGAAAAAATTAATCAAATAGCAAGATTAGATCCAAAATATGCTTGTTTATATTTGCCGATTGGCGAACGTGAAAAATTTATAGAGCGATATCCGCCTGGTCATACCAAGTCATCGTTGTATGGTATTTTGTTATGGAGACAATATTGGGAAAGTGGCGATAAGGAAAAATTGAATGAGATTATAAGGTTTTATTGGACATATCACGAAATAGTACGTCAGAATACTTCACTGGCTCTTTTTCTTGATAATCAATCTAGAGAGAAAAAATCGATGTTAGAAAATGAAGAACTTTTTGAGACGTTTTTCCAAAATATTCCTGATGATTACACAGTATTTTATAACGGCGATAAGAATATAATTTATGATAAATGCCATAACGAAAAAAAACTAACCGCAGACGAAATTAAAAAGCGGGTAAAAGAAATTATGTCGAAACCGATACCGTCTTATGCTGGGGTTGGCAATGTTTATCTTGGGTTTATGTTGCCGTTTCAAGATTGGTCGGTATCAAAGGATCCGGTTCGTTTCATACATGTTTTTGAAGGACAAGCCGTTTTTGAGGATAAATCCTACAACGAAATCTCAACGCCAATAAAAAACTTGACCAAACCCGAACAAAAATACATCCAAGATTTAATCGACATTATAAAAACAGGAATAATGCCGGCATTAAAAAAATAATAAACATTCAAAAAATTTGTATAAATAACAAATTCAATTATTTTAAACTGTTCGCACTTTAATTTGCGTTTACCGCCGCCTGCCGACAATCAGTAGACTCTACCGAGTATGGCGCCTTTTTAGGCGATACGTTGACGTGGAATAAAATAATTGTCAAGAAAACAAAGAACGCTCCATCCTCAAATGAGTATAAAGAAGGCGCATGGTCTATAATTGCCCGCAAAATCAAAATCGAACACAGATATAGTTCCAATACAAATTATCAGGCAAAATCAACGCCTACAGAAAATAATCCAGTAACATTCACGCATCAACCTGTTATTGTGGATACAGATATACATTTGACACAAATTCAATTCTCTCCTGAAAAGGCTGGTTACACAAAGGAAACATATAGAATTTTTATAGTCGTTCCTAAATTACTAAAAAGCAATAACCAACATGCCAAAGATAGTAACGGTAATGATCTCTATTGGAGTAGTTACAGCGATATAACAATAACTTATAACGTACCTGAATTTAAATTAGTAGCAGTCAAATTCACAAGCGATCATGGAAAATTACGACCTAATGCATATAATACCGCGCCTAACTGTTATGATATAGGTAATATGCCAACTTATAAAACACAATATCCAGATGGAACGAGACAGTGGACATGGACGCGAAACAGTACAACAGGGATATTGACAGAAACAAATCAGATTCATCAACCTATTACGCATTCGTGGAAACACGCCGACCCAAATGCAAAAATAGAATATACAATAAAAGTAAAAAATTTTGGCGCTACAATTAAAGGAAAAATTTATTTAGGCAATTCAAAGCCAAACGATCCTAATTTATTTTGGATTCCACCATCTGAAGGAAATACTAAAGATTACAACATTGATAGTTTAAACAATAATGGCACAATTGAATATAACACTCTTAACTATCAATTACCTATTCGGCACGAAACAACTAATAATTTAATAGTAACGCTAAGCTTTGGACAATATGTCTATTGGACTTTCGACACGCCACAAGTGGATATAAACGAGGCAAGAATAAAACTTGCAGTCAATAACGTTTTTGTTAATTTAACATCATCAGATATATTAAATGCTATAAAAAACAAACTATTTGTAAACCCTTATCTTGGTTTTGGAAGTAAAAATATTGCTAGCAGTCATCCAGAAAATACAGAGATATATTTTTGGAACAGAGCTAATGAGGGTTTGGTTGATTGTATTTCGCATTCTGAATTTTATAAAAGAGTATGTAAAGCAATTGGTATGCCAGCCGATTTTGGGGCACAAACACTTATTGCAGATTATGCTACTATCAATTCACCTAATTTACCAAAAGAAGCAAAAATTGGTAATTTTGGTGGGGTAACAAAGCTATTCATCCTACTCGCGGTTTTTTTTATTATAGAAGTGTACCAACTATAAATCCAGCTTCAGATGCAACTGATGCCGCAATATATCAGTCTTTACTTAAATCAAAAATTAATTCATTAGGTGCAAGTTATCGAGGATATTTGGGATTTTTCTTAAATGGAGATTTAAATAACTTTGAAGCAGTATTAATTATTAACATTAATAATACGACACATTATAATCCAGGAGGTACAAATAAAATATATAGTAATAAAAATGAGGCTGTGTACAAAGTAATGGACTCTCTAGAATGGTTATTTTACAAAGTTGTTGTAGCTCCAGATATTGATAACCCATCAGAGACAAGTTACTTTTATATACCAACAAATGAACGAGTAGTAGATTACAATTATAGTTCATTTCACTGAATATTAGTTAGTTCAAGCAGGTTTCAAAACATATTGACATTATTTATAATACGTTATACTTTTTACGCTTGCATTTGTATTTTTTGAAAATTACACAAAATGATCTTAGTCTTAAAAGACAAGCATACTCTGTAATTACATCAAAGACAAAAAACGCATTTACAAGTGTAATGAGTATGTATAACATTAAAAATACTTACTTTTAATTATCAACTTCTTCGGTTTTGTTATGGAACCGAAGTAAACTAGGAGGTTACAATGAAACGAAATTATATTCGTTTTTGGTTTAATGATACAATACCGCGACATCAAGATTATATAATATGTTATAAATATTGTTTGTTTTGTATTTTTTGTAATTCGGTTTTACTGTTTTTTTCTTTTTGTATCAATAGTTTTTTAATTGCCGATGATGATCGCACAATTATTATACGTACACTGCAAGATGCATGGAAAGAACGTGATGTTGATACGTCGGAGAAGTTAAAAAATAATTTCGAATATCTTTGGGGAAAAGACGACTACATAAAAAAAACAGGTCGTATTTTTACGAAACGAGCGCTTGGCGGTATTCCAGTACCTCCAAGTAAGATGGATTTATTTGGCGATAACCGGCTTGCCATAAGAGTTCAGCAATTTTGCCAATCAAAAAATTGGATTTATTTGAATAAAGGATACCATCCATCTCCAGAAATTGTCCCGCAACGATTTCTATTGTCGCAAAATCCTTTTTTATATGATTTATTGTACTGGGAATGGACGGCAGATGAAATACAGTTTCGTAAATTGGAAACAGGTAACGGAATGCTTTTATCAATAATTCCAAAAAATTTTAATACTAAAAAAGGAATCAGCGATAAAGAACTGAAAAAT
This sequence comes from Planctomycetaceae bacterium, assembly GCA_031277105.1. Lineage (GTDB taxonomy): Bacteria > Planctomycetota > Planctomycetia > Pirellulales > Thermoguttaceae > WRKP01. Next base: position 8,950 of record JAISLW010000174.1, read on the forward strand.
TTACTTTCAACAGTTACAAAAATTCCGTTTAAAGAAATAAATAAAATGGAACAAACTTTTCCGTCTATATTAAAAGAAGGGACGGTTTTTTCCAATGTAGATAATCTTCAAGAATTAATAGACGCTAAACATTTGACAATAGAGTTACAAGATAAATTTCCTATTCCACGTACCAAAGAGTGGGGAATTGAATCTGGCGAATGGAGTCGTCAACTTGTCGGTTTCATTTCTAAAGACGCAATATGTCTCATTATAGTGCATGAAGTTATGACGCATCAACAACCTAATTCGCCTTTGAATATAGAAGGTTCATCATCTTGGCTGTCGGGACGAATATTGAAGAAAAGCAGTAATCTACCAGTTTTACCTCGTGGATTGAAAGAATCGCCAGAATCGTGGAAACCTATTTTGGAAGAAAATATTAATGAGGAACGCCTCAAAGTAAAACAAGAAGACTACAACCATTTAGAGGAGGCGAAGTGGCGGGTTTGGAATGGCAAGGATGGTAAACCGCTTAATAATGGCGCGAAAATGAGATTTGAATATTGGTATAAACCATCGGTACGCCCGATGGAAATACCTGATAACTTGCCCTACAAGGACGGAGTTGTGGCATTAAAAACGCGGAATAAACTAGGAGGTCGTAGTGATGAATATAACAAATTATTTTCTTTAAGTCAGTTTAGCAGGGAAGATCAAAAACAAATTACATCTGTCCCGCCAAAAAAATTTCAAATAGCACAACTATATTCCAGTGGCGAAGTTGACGCACAAGGTAATATAATACAAGAAAAACCAAAACCAATAGAACCCGAACCAGACGATATTGAATAACAATTTCCAATGTATGAAATTTAAGTTTCTAATCTTTAACATTAAATAAAGATGTGAATATGAGAATATGTCGGTTAATAATGAATATTTTTTTTGTTATTTTTTTACTACTACGCAAAATGTATTTTGTCAAGATACATCGAAAGAGGATCATGAAAACATGAATCTTTGGACGACGACGTACATAGAAAAATTTAAAAAAACACCCTATTTACAACATAATGAAAAAGAGTTACATATCACGGTAAAAAAAGATATTTTTGTCCCAATGGAACCTGTTGAAATTATTGTTTCCATGAGAAATACCGCTTTAGAAACAAGAAAATTTATGCCTTCTGGTTGGTTATCGTATACAGGACATTGTATGAAGGGCGAAAAAATGCCACAACCGATAAAAGAAATAAATGGTTTACCTTTGTCGCCGTTATTTGCCAATCCGACTTGTTTTGCCGAACCGAATCAAATATTTTGGAATAATACCTCAACTCTTAACAAAAAAAACGATATTACATTGGAAGGCGAGTACCATATCCAAATGTTTCATCTTGATTGTTATAACTTCATAAATCATAGCGCCCAAATTAAACAGAAAGATAATAACGAACTTCCAAAAAATACTTCTACTTTTCAGTCAATTGACCAAAAATTTAAAGTTGAATGGATTAAATCGAATATAATTACAATAAAAGTCGATAGTACGTTAATTGATCTTTCCAAAGTGATTTCGCCTGATTTACAGCGAACTTATACGAAGCCTTCGCATGGCGTTTCGTTTTCGTTTGTTTCGGATAAATTGCGTTACGATAATTACGGGCCTGTTTATTTTCGGATTGCAACGAAAAATGTTTCTAGCGAGTCTGTTTCAATGATAGTTGATACAAAAAATGTACTTGATGTTTATGAATTGGTTTTATTGACGCCTGGCGATAATCT
>JAISLW010000228.1 GCA_031277105.1 Planctomycetaceae bacterium
GATCCTGTGATGCAAGCGTTTCGCCTGCGAACCTGAAGACCCCCAGGCAAAATGCCTGAGATCCTGAAATACAGGTGAGACCAACGGATCGCGGGCGTCCCGCCGGCACTTTGCCGCAAGGCAAACCAAAAGGCGCTTGAGGTCAAAATCTCGCTCATTAGCGTTTGAGTACAACCGCTTGCAGACGAGACGCCCGCGATCCTGTGATGCAGGCTTTTCGCCTGCGGATCTGAAGGAACACAGGCTGGACGCCTGCGATCCTTCTGAAGTTTTTTTGTAACAAAAAACTGTTCTCTAGTTTTCCAAAAAACTACTCCCTATCCCCTACGCCCTAACCCCTAAAATCCAGCGCTTAAAATTTCCGTGAAAGGGTTATTATTATTTCTTGTTCTTTTTTTCTTCAAATTCTTTTGCCATACTGTATATTTCATCGATTGTCTTATCTTTCCATAAATTTCTTTGCCATTTTGTATAGTCGAAATTATCTGTTTTGACTATACTAATGAATCGTTCCGCATCGATTTCTCCAAGATTTTCTATAAGTACGTTCATTGCATCGACTCTTAATATCGTATCACTCCTCATTATTTCTTGCCTCCATTTCAACAATAAAATCCAAATGAATTTTTAGAAACGTCCTATTTTTTATTTTTGTAACCGTTCACGGAAATTTTTTTAGCCAATTACATATTGGCGATTTTTGAGGGACAAATGGGACAATTTTTGTAACAAAAAACTGTTCTCTAGTTTTCCAAAAAACTATTCCCTATCCCCTACACCCTAACCTCTAAAATCTAGCGGCGCTTAAAATTTCCGTGAATGGTTACTTATTTTTTAATTTTGCTTGTACTCTTAAAGGTAGCCCTTGAATTTTTAGGAAACCTGTTGCGTCGTCTTGGTTGTATGCTTCGCTGCTTTCCATTGTTGCAATACCTTCGTCGTACAGGCTGTTTTCACTGTTGCGGTTTATTATCGTAATATTTCCTTTGTACAATTCTAGCGTTACTTCGCCCGTAACATTTTTTTGGGCTTCGCTTATGAACGCTAACAATGCTCGCATTTTTGCATGATACCAAAATCCATAATAAATCATCTCCGCAACCTCCGGCGATAACCTGTCCCGCAAATGCATAAGATCACGGTCAAGCGTCAATTGCTCAATACAACGATGCGCCGCATAAAGCAACGTCATCCCCGGCGCCTCATAAACCCCGCGACTCTTCATTCCCACAAAACGATTTTCCACAATATCAATAATACCTATGCCATTGCGACCTCCGATTTTGTTTAATTCCTTAATCACGCCGACCGCATTTAATTCTTTCCCGTTGACCTTTACCGGCAGACCGTTTTTGAAAAATATCGTTACTTTCTCAGAATTATCCGGCGCATTTTTAGGCGTTACGCACATTCCAAACTCAATTTTATCCAAACCACAAACATCAAGCCGCTCCAAAATACCCGCCTCATAACTTATATGCAAACAATTCTCATCACTACTATAAGGCTTCGACAACGTCGCCTTGACCGGAATATTTTTCGCTTCACAATACTCTATCATCTCCTTCCTGCCCGGAAAACACTCGCGAAATACACGATTACGCCACGGCGCAATCACCTCAATATCAGGATTTAACGCCTCCGCCGCAAGTTGAAAACGACATTGATCATTGCCCTTGCCCGTAGCGCCATGAGCAAACGCCGTAGCGCCAACTTCCAACGCAACCCTTAAACATTCCTTTGAAATAATCGGTCTCGCTATCGACGTCCCAAGAAGATACACGCCTTCATACTTCGCTTGAAATTGCAGCGCCGGAAACGCAAAATCACGGCACATCTCATCTTGAACGTCAACAATCCGCGACGTTATAGCGCCAATACGTTTCGCCTTCGCAAGTATAGCGTCGCGATCCTCGCAAGGTTGACCCAAGTCAACATAAACCGCATGAACATCATAACCCTGCTCTAACAACCAACACAAAATAACAGACGTATCAAGACCGCCCGAATACGCCAATACACAACTCTTTTTCATATTAAACTCCAATTTTTTTTGTTTAAGGGAATTTCTAAAAACCACAAATTTATTTTTATTAACCCCGCATTCCGCATTAAAAAATTAAGGCGGTGTGGCGACGTCGCCGGATGTTGCGGTGAAGGCTGATATAAATTTATCTGGATGAATTGATTCTAAGATAAATCGGACGCCGCCGTCTCCAAAAAGAAAGTTACCGCCGCCTGCATGGAAGCTGTAAATCTCTTCGTAATTTGTACAATTCATAAGTTGCATTTTACCGCCGCCGCAAACTTCTTGAATATAAAACGGCGACTTGTTACTTGACCAATCCGCCGAACTTTCAGAACGTCCCAAAACTTCCGCATCGCTTAAACCATAAACAAAAGGTCGTCCGCCGCATTCAAAAAACATCATCGTATTTGACATGCCGTCGCTTACCGCTTCGGCGGTCGTCGCTTCTCCGTCCGGTTGCAACATGCCCGCTAACAAATAAGAGTCGCCGTCCCTTTTTGCGACGATATTATCTTCGAATAATTTCAAAATCGGCTCTGTTTTCTCTATCATTTCCGCCGACGCATAATCCGAAACATAATAGATATTGTCGCCGTAACGATTTTTATGGGGCGCTTCGGGACATTGGAATAGCGGCAAATTACATTTAGTTGCGGCGTCGTTTTTAATATTGTACCAATGCACGGAAAAATCAATTTTGCAATAAACCGCTTGCATTTCAAAATACGGCAACAAGAAAGTCAAAATATTATGTTTTGGCGATTTTACTTCGGGAGTGTTGTTTATGTCGCCGTCGTCGTATTCTTCTATGCCCCATTTTGACGGCGGCAGTTGACCGTGAACGTCGTTGTAACTATGAATAGCAATACCTATCTGCCGCATCTTACTCGAACAACTTAAACGCCGCGAACTTGAACGCGCCGCCTGAATCGCAGGAAATAATAACGCTAATAACAACGAAATTATCGCCACAACCGACAATAACTCTATAAGTGTAAAACCCAAAAAATTACGCCTGTCAAATTGAAAAATATAATACGTCATAATTAAATATTGTAACCGTTCACGAAATTTTGAGTAATTAATTTTAGTGTGTAAGAAATAGGAAGTAGTTTTTAGAAAACTAGAGAACAGATTTTTTGTTACAAAAAAATTGTCTCGCTTGTCCCTTGTCTCTCATGTCTTACTTGTCCTTCCAAAATTGGCAAAACGTAATTTAATAAACAAATTGCCGTGAACTGTTACTAAATATTAAGGGTTTAAGAGAAAATTCCGAATTTTATTTCTCTTCTTTTTTCATAAATTTTCGTTCAATGAAATGCGTATCGACTTTGCCGGTTTTAAATTCGGGGCTTTCGAGTATTCTTTGTTGTAGTGGCGTTGATGTTTTTATTCCTTCGATAACTAATTCTCTCAGACAGCGCCGCATTGAATTAATTGCTTCGTCTCTTGTCGGTTGGCATACGATTAGTTTTCCTACCATTGAGTCGTATGCTGGACTTACAGTATAGCCTGCAAAAACATACGAATCAAATCTTACCCCAAAACCGCCCGGAATAATCAATTTTTCAATTTTTCCCGGGCAAGGTCTGAAATTGTGATCTGGGTCTTCTGCATTTATTCTGCATTCGATGGCGTGTCCTTTTTGTTTTATGTCTGTTTGTTCAAAGGGTAATTTTTCGCCTGCTGCGACTTTTATTTGCGTTTTTATCAAATCGATTCCGGTAATAACTTCTGTTACAGGATGTTCAACTTGTATTCTTGCGTTCATTTCGATGAAATAAAATTTTTCGTCCGCATCGACTAGAAATTCTACTGTTCCCGCATTCGTATAACTTGCCGCTTTGACTAATTTCACTGCCGCCGCACACATTTGTTTTCGTGTTTCTTCCGTCAAATTCGGCGCCGGCGATTCTTCTATCAACTTCTGATGGCGACGTTGCATTGAACAATCGCGTTCCCATAAATGAACGATATTGCCAAAATTGTCCGCTATAACTTGCACTTCAACATGACGCGGCAACTCGATATATTTCTCTAGATAAATTGCGCCGTTGCCGAATGCGTTTTGGGCTTCTTGTACTGCTTGATTTATTGCCGTCGCTAATTGTTCCTTGTCATTGGCAACTCGCATTCCGCGACCGCCGCCGCCTGCGGAAGCCTTGATCAAAACAGGAAAACCAACCTTATCCGCAAAACGTACCGCATCCGATTCAGATTTAATTAAACCGTCCGAACCCGGAACGCATGCCACGCCTGCATTTGACGCTATCGTACGCGCCGAATTTTTATCGCCTAACAAAGACATCGCCTCGGCAGTAGGACCAATAAATTCATAATTACAACTCCTACAAACATCCGCAAAATGTGCATTCTCCGAAAGAAAACCATAACCCGGATGAACCGCATCAACACCGCCGATTTCGCAAGCGCTAATTATACGGTCAACCTTCAAATAAGAATCAGACGACCGCGCAGAACCTATGCAAATACTAAAATCCGCTAACTCAAGATAAGAAGCCCCGCGATCCGCCTCGCTATAAACCGCTACCGTCTCAACGCCCAACTCTCTACAAGCACGTATCACACGCAACGCTATCTCGCCTCGATTGGCTATAAGTACACGCTTAAACACAACTCCTCCAAATTAAATACACAAAATAAATTCGTAAACGTTCACTAAAATCTGAGCGGCAAGTTGTAGGGGTAGGGGATAGGGCGTAAGGTATAGTTTTCTAAAATTAGATGATTTAAAGAAAAAGTTTTTTGTTATAAAAAAATTATCCCACTTGCCTCTCATGTCCCATTTGTCCCTCAAAAATTGCCAGAACGTAATCAATAAAAAAATTGCCAAGAACGATAAAAGTATAACCTAATCCAAAAATCAAACAACTATCAAAACAAAAAAATCGATCCACTGACCAAAAGATAGCAGCCGGAACGCCTGCATCCCAGGATCGCGGGTGTCTCGCCTGCATCCAGGATCGCGGGCGTCCCGCCTGCATGCGGTTGTACTCAACCGCTAATGAGCGAGGTTTAATATCTGGTGGCTATAAAAATTCATTTCTGTCCCGCTAGGGACAACATGTTGGTAGAAACGCAATGTCAAAAATATATTTGTCCCGCTAGGGACAACATGTCAATACAACCTTAACCTTTATTGCGTCCTTAACGGGACGCTAAAAATTTGTATCATTTATTTCTACCAACATGTTGTCCCTAACGGGACAGATCGGACAGATATTTTTTGTTACAAAAAAATCATTTTATTTATCTCATTTGTTTCTCTTATCTTTAAAAAAATTTTATTATTTTGGTTAAAATTTGAAAAAAAATAAAAATTTTAATTTGTTTTAATATAATTATTTAGTTTTGAAACTTGATTTTTTTCAGTTGAAAAATTGGGTTGGGGTATTGACGGGTGATTTTGTTGTGGTATATTTTCGTGCCTTGTAAGTTTGACGTAGAAAACAGTTTGATTTTTTGTAACGAAAAATCGCAATTGTTTTTTTCGGACAAATTCAATTGTTTAAAAATATTTTGTATGAATTATTGGGATTTCTCAACTTCAATGATTCTAATTTAGCGTTTTTTATTTTGTCATGTTTCGTTTGATAAGAAAGATTGGTTTTCAACGTTTTGTTGCGGTGTTGCTTTTAGCGACGTTTGCGCCGTTGGCGATCTTGAGCGAAGCGTGTCATCTGATTCCCGGGTTAGGTGAAAAGTGTGGTTGTTTTAAAGTAGTCAATACTAATAACGCTGATTCTTTGCCAAACTCGAATAAATGTTCTCATAATCACAGTTTGTTTTCAAGCAGTGGCGATGTTGACGGAATCGGCGCTAAATTCATTGAGGTTGATTCTGCGTATAATTTATCGATGTTTTCTGTTGAACATTATGACGAGTGTGTGTTACATGCGTTTTGTTCGATGTTTAACAGCGGCGTGATTGCGTTTGTCGAATTGGTTAGTTCGGGATTTATTTTGTTATTTGTCGGTATTGACGATATTTCTTTTGTCAACGATTTCTGTTCGTTGAACATGGCGCGTGCGCCGCCTCTTTATTAGCTCTTTTGGGCGTCTCTAAAAATTCATTTGTTCAGGTAGGCGGCGTTTCGTCGCAATGGAGTTTATGCTACCAATAAATTGTAATAATTCATAAAGCCTAAAATATAGCTATTTTAGACGTATGCAATATTAAAGTTTATTGACGTCATAAACCGTAATGCGGCGTTTCGGCGAAACACCGCCTACCTTTTACAAAAAAATGAATTTTTAAGGATACTTTATCGTGAAAAAATTGCGCTGACAGTTTAAATATAATGTTTGATATGTAGTACAATAAAAATTTTATTTAGGAGGTTAATTATGCGTCAAGGAGAACGTGAGAATTGCGCCGGCAATGACAATTGTAATTGTGGTTGTTCGGGTAATCATGTCGATGAATCTGTCTTGAAAGATCCAGTAACTCGCAGACTCGTGTTAATGTACAGGGATTTATTGTTGCATGACGGATTTGGAGAATTGAGGGTAGATATTAAAATCTTGAAAAGAGGTCAAAAGGAAGTGATCATAAAATCAGGTAAAGAATACCGATACGTCGTCGATATTCCAGGCGAATTAAAAAAATGGGAATAATATAAATTCGGAATTAAAGATTTTAATTTCAAATTTAAAATAATCCTTGTAATCTGTGTAATCTGTGGACAAAAAATTGATCCACAGATTAAACAGATTAGAAAGATTATTAAAAAAATAATTCCGAATTCCGAATTATATTTTTGCGAATCATTTTTTGAGGCTTCGAGCTTATGACTGATGTTTTTTTTCCGTAGCGAATGGGGTTTTCGGGCGGGAAACGCGTGCTGATTTGAACGGTTCAAATCAGCGTAATTTACGTTTCGTTTCGCGGCGGAAATCATTCACGCCAAGCGTTTGATTACAATATATTGCAATGTGCAATATACAAACAGGCTATTTCCGCACGCTCATTTCAAACCTTAAAGTAAGGAGAAAGTTTTATGAAAACTACGATTAAATTTAAAGGGTTCACACTAATTGAACTACTAATCGTTATCGGTTTGCTAGCAGCCCTAGCATCCGTACTACTACCATCATTGATGGGAGACAGAGAAGCAGCGCTTGAAGGTGTCTGTTCATACAACCAAGCAGGTACACTGCGAACATTACGACAATATCAAGCCATTACCAATCAGTTACCGCCAGGGTTCCACACTGGGCTGAAGACCAATGCTGCAACACTCACAGATAATTTAATGAGTGTTCCTGAGGCACTTTCAATCAATATTAACACAGGCACTAGTGCAGAGCAGCTAACTGCTAGTGAAGCTAATGGATTGAATAAGCTTGGTATTGTTAAAGTGGTTTATGGAGAAGGTAAATTAGATGATAATGATACTAGTAATGATATTGTTTATACAGATGTTGCTGCTGGTATCCATGTCCTTACAGTGAACGAAAACTGGAGATCAGATGAAGATCCATTTTCGTTTAATAGTAAAAGCGTTGTAAAATTGTGGGAAGAAGGTTTCACAAAAATTATTCCTTTATTTTTGACGCCTACTGTTGATTGGAAGGCACACGAAGCTAAAGGGTGGGTCAAAGGTTTTAGTGTCAAAATGGAAATCCCAGGTACTTGCCCAATACCAGAGAATACTGATTTTGCATACTATGTTGCGTATGTTGGTTTACGTGCTAAAGGATGGAAAATAACTAAATCTATAACCACTACAGATACGACGGACGCACCACTTCCTGCTCCTACTATTCCTGACTTTATTGAAGTTACTGGAACTCACAATGCGGCTACAGATTTAACTGAAACAGCTCTAGGTATAACTGGTTGGACATATACTGCCGGTGGAACTTCAGCAACAATCACTCATGGTTACGGTGATGCAACAATAGCATTTACATTCACTAAGTACGATGGAGGTGAAGCCGAGTTACTTGGCACATCATGTCCGGAGTGTGGAATAACGAATCCTTGAGATATGTTTTGTTTTTTAGCTTTTCATGTCTCTTTTATATTTTTGTAGGAATTTTTATTGTGTAATTGTGATTAGAGATTTTTGCGATTTCACGATGAGACGTAGTAGGCGGGTGTTTTCCGAACATCCGCCTACGGTTTTTTTATTCGGATATTACATTAACGGGATTTTTTAAGATTTCATTTGTTCAGGTATGCGGCTAAAAAAATTAAACACTGTGCCGAAACGCCGCAATAGAGTAAATATTGCCAATAAATTTTTAATAATTAACTCATGTTACGCATCATACGCAGAAACAAGGCTAAATATAGTAACTATATTCGGTCTGAATTTGACCGCCTGCGTAACGTGAGTTATTAAACTGTTAGCGCTTGAGTTTTCGTTTACTATCGCCTGCCTAGATTTCGGACGGTAGGCTTTTACGCTTTTACATTGCTGAATTTCAAGTACGAGCAGTATAGGGGGGTAGGGTGTAGTTTTTTGTAGCTATTCAGTAGCGATAATTATTTTTTGTAACAATAATGGTAATTGTATTTCGCCCCGATGGGGCTAATATAAACAAATTGCGATACAAAAAATAAATATGTACTGAATAGTTACAAATCGCAAATACCTATATTTGCTAAAAAATTTCCGTGAACGGTTACAATTCTAAAACCGTTGTTGTTGATGTCGGATAATAACAATTTAACGAAATCAGATCAATACCAATTTTAAACTGTTAGCGATTGAGTTTGCGGTTTCCCTCCGCCTGCCTAGCTATCGGACGGCAGACCTTGACGCTTTTAAATCGCTGAATTTCAAGCACAATCGGTAACTTCTAAACTATTCGTACTTGAGTTTGCGTTTACCTTCGCCTGCCTAGCTTTCGGACGGCAGGCTTTGACGCTTTTAAATCGCTGAATTTCAAGTACGAGCAGTATAAAAACCAGTTTTTTTATTTAAGCGCCGAGAACACAGAGTTCACAGAGAATAATTTTTTAAAAAAATATTTTAAATCAAAAAGTCAATTACAATATTAAATAACGTTTTGACGCCAATTAAAAATTTCCTCTGTGTTCTCTGTGTCCTCTGTGGTTAATAAAAATAAATTTGTGGTTTTTAGAAGTTCCCAATCAGTATAACGCCGGTTAATTATCTTTTATAAACCAATCCCAAACCGATATAATTTGGTTCGACGATTGGGAAAATTTTTATATTTGTTTTATTGCGATTCATTGCGTTATTTGTCAGTGAAATTGCGCGAACAGATAAATATGAAACGCACCAGCCGAGCGCTACTTGAGAAAAATAATGTTTATTATCATTGATGCGGCTTAATCCTGCCAAAGTTGAACAGACGAATAGAATGATCCTTATTCCCAAACGATTTGTCATACTTGCCCCGACTAAAAACGGAGTTGCGCCCATAAACGCATGACCGCTAAAAGAATGATCGTCGCGAAAAAAACGCCATGACGAATTATATTTTTTGTCGTCCGGACGCGAGCAACCTAACGCCGATTGGAAAAACAACAACGCAGGAGCGCCAACCAGATACGACCGTATAACCCGCATAGAATAATCGCCAACAACCCCAAAAACTTCAAACGGTTCATAAAGTTGACTGCTAACATAATAAGTCCCCGCAGTTATTCCGAAAAACGGTATCCAAAATTGTCCTTCGCCAAAAAATTTAAATGTCCGCGACACGTCGTCCGTACTATTTGAACGAATTTTATCTTGATACCAATCCTGTAAATTCCGGTCAATAGAAGTATTTGAAACAGTCGCATGAAATATTAAACCTAAACAGCCGTTAAATAAATTTTCATGCGATAAATAAAAATTCTTAAAATCGTTGCGTATTATTTCTAACTTCTCATAATTTCCGTAATCAAAAAAATTATTGTTACGAAAATTATTATTAGTAGTGGTCAATGGAGTCAGACGCAAATTAGGATATGTTTCATTTTGCAGACAATTAGTAGAAGACGTCTGGTCAGAATTATTGTTGATTAGCAAGTTATTTTTTCTGTAGATATTTTCGGGCGTATAAAAATTGTTGTGAATATTTATTGTCTCTGTCAGATTGGCGGTTGTATTGTTAGCGAAGGCGAGATTTATGTTATCCCATCCCCCCCCCCCCTTCCCATTTTAACATTATTAGGAGGACAAATAGCGTTATGCAAAAGAGTTTTTGGTTGAGTGATTTTTTTATAGTAGTATTGTTTAATTTATTTTTTAAATTTTTAACGCTTAAAATTTGAGCAATATTTGCTATCAATTTTATCAAAATGCGGATTTTTATGTTCTTGTGCTGCGGCAATTTTACGTATGAGCGGCATGAGTTTTCGATTTGTTTTTTCATAATATTTTGTTATTGGATTTATTGGTTAATTGTTTTGTTAAAATAGTAATTTTACAGACAAACAAATGAAACGTATGTTATGTTTGTTTATCCGCAAGTTGTCAATCCTTATTCGACATAAAAATATTATTTCAATAGCGTATCTCTAAAAATTTATTTTTTTGTAAAAATGTAAACGCTTGTACAAACAAAAAAGATGCGTATCCGTTCTCGGAAATTTCAGCGACAAGTTTTATACTATTCGTACTTGAGTTTGCGTTTACCTTCGCCTGCCTAGCTTTCGGACGGCAGGCTTTGACGCTTTTAAATCGCTGAATTTCAAGTACGAGCAGTATAAGGGTTAGGGTGTAGGGGTTATGGGATAGATTTATTGTAACAATAAATATTTATCCTGCTACACACTACCCCTTAAAATTTATAGTTTAAATTTACGTGAACGGTTACGATTCTTTTATATTCTCTAAAATTTCATTTGTTCAAGGATCACAGGCATCTCGCCTGCAAAAAAATGAATGCAGGCGCTAAAGAATCGCACTCGCCGCCGGATCGCGGGCGTCTCGCCTGCATGCGGTTGTACTCAACCGCTAATGAGCGAGGTTAAAATCGCAACAGCCTTTTTGTTTGCCTTGCGGCAAAGTGCAGGCGGGACGCCCGCGATCCGTTGGTCTCGCCTGGTTTTTAGGATCGCAGGTGTCTCGCCTGTGTTCCTTCAGGTTCGCAGGCGGAACGCCTGCATCCCAGGATCGCGGGCGGTCTCGCCTGCAAGCGGTTGTACTCAACCGCCGTTGAGCGAGGTTTAACATTTCAACCGATTTTTTGTTTGCCTTTCGGTAAATTGCAGGCGGGACGTTTGCGATTCTGCTCGATTTATTGTAACAAGAAATATTGATCTAATTCTGGGCTTGACGTATCGATTAGTTTTATTCGTTGTATTGCGGTTCTGAATTTTGGGTCGTTTTTTATTGATTTGAATCTTTGCGCGTTATTTAAGTTTAGATTTTTTGGCGAGATTAGTATAATGTCGGCGCCGGGGTCGAGTTGTGTAATTGCGTCGATGATTACTTTTGGCAAGTTATCGTTTGGTTCGTATTTTGTTGTAGCGAGTCGTCTTAATACGCTTTCAACTAGCGGCAGGCAAATTGGACCTGATAAATTTTCTTCGTTAGGTTTACTTGTTGCGAAAAATAAATTGCATCCTCCGCGCCGCATCATATCGCTAACTAAAGTCGCCGCAAAACTTATTGCAAGTTCAAAATTATCGGCTTCAATTTGTTGATTTGATTCGTGATAATCTTCGTAAATATCAAGTAACACTGCGCAATCTTGATTTTGTTTTGTTTCAAATTGGCGGACGAAAGGTTGTCCGTGTTTGGCGGAGGCTCTCCAATGAATCCATTTTTTTGTATCTCCTGACAACCAGCGTCTTACGCCTAAAAATTCTCCGGCGTTGCGGCTCGGTCGAAAAATATAACGTTGACGGTTTATTGCGGCTTCGGTTCGTCGAATGTGCCACTTGGGAGATAAACGTCCGATTTTAGGAAACACGCAAAACTCATCGCCGTCGCAAACGCCGGTTTGACAAAACGAATGCCGAAAAAAACCAAACGGAAATCGCGTCGAAATCGTCATAGGACCGAATTTATATTGACCGCGTTGCGATAATTTACCCGCATAAGTTTTGCGGACTACGCTATGATCGGCAATAAATTCAAAATATACCGCAGGCTCGTAAGGCATTATCTCTAATAAAGTTTCATCGGTAATTTCGTTGTTTGCGGACTGGATTTTATCGCTCACGACAATTCCCCAACTAGCCGTATTTTTGGGCGTTCTTATTTTTTTAATTTTTGATTTATGATTGCGCAGTTTTTTTTCGGAGTCAATACTTGCCTTATTTTTTGTTTTAATTTGCGCAGACAATACAGATTTCGTATTCGATGTAGTTTGGGATACGGCGCCGGATTGCGACTCGGATTGCGACTCGGATTCTGGTTTAGAATTTAGTTCGGATTTTGATTCGGTCTCTGAATCTGATTTAGACTTTGATTCAGACTCTGATTCTAATTTAGATTCGGTTTCTGAATTATCGTAACGAAAATTACTGTAGTGTTTACTCAATTCGACGTGTACGACGAATGGTTCTCCAGCAAAAACGCGGTCGGGTAATTTACGTTGTACGGTTATGCCGCGTAGCGAATAACGCCCTATCCATCCGGCGGTAGGCATTATAGCGAACAACGCCGCCGCCAAAAGCAACATCGGATTCACCTCGCGTACTATCGAACCTACCATAAATACAACCGCGACAAAAAGAAAATATACGCCTTCACGGCTAAGTGTCGTTTTAAACTTCATTATTTTTTTTGAATATTATTTTTTGAATCAATAATCAATTTTTTTATTTCAATCTTCAATTTTTTATTTTAATCTTTTACTTCTATAAACCGGTTTCCTTGAGAAGGGTCGCGTCCAAATGCCGAACCTGCGGGATTGTCAAGATACGGCAAAATTTCAGGATCGCAATTAACAATCCAATTTACGTCAAATTTGGCAAAATTAGAAGCGTCGTCAATATATTTATCCGTTTCAAAACCAGTCAAAAAACGCCATCCGCTATCGCCTTCAAACTCAGGCTCCTGACGATACAAAAAACCTACCTTAAACGACTCGACGGTAATCATATCCGAAGCATAACAACTACCGCGATCCAACGCAAGCGGTTTAATCTGATCGTCCGTAAATCTATATTTTTTATTCTCTGCCGTCATTTTTAAAACAAAGGGTATCTCTAAAAATTCATTTTTTGTAAAAAGGTAGGCGGTGTTTCGCCGCTGTGTTTATTTTTTGGGCCGCAATACGTATAAAATAATTATTAAATTTTAATAATTTACAACGTGTAAAATAGACATATTTTAGGCGTTGTGAAGTAATAAAATTTATTAGCGACATAAACTCTACTGCGGCGTTTCGGCACGGCGTTTAATTTTTTTAGCCGCCTACCTGAACAAATGAGTTTTTAGAACTTGCCAATAGTTTAAAAATCGTTTAAACATTAAATTTCGATTGTCGCCGTTCAACTTATCAAACCGGCAAAAATTATAACACGTTTAATAAACAATACAAATCGTACTAAAATAAAAGCGTCAAAACCTGCCGTCCGGTAGTTAGTCCTGCGAATATAAACGCCAATTAAAGTATGAACGGTTTAGAATGCGTTCTTGGTTATTGATAATGCGTTTTGAATTATTAAAATTTACGGGTTGTTTTGGGCGGTATTGCGGTCTAAAATTAAGTAGCCGTTCACGGAAATTTAAGCGATAAATTTTAGAGGATAGCGTGTAGTTTTTTAGAAAACTAGATGATTTGAGAAAAAATTTTTTGTTAAAAAAATTGTCCCCTTTGTCCCTCATGTTCCACTTGTCCCTCAAAACAATTGCCCAAACGTAATTTAATAAACAAATTTCCGTGAACGTTTACGAATTTTTTAACTTTTAACTTTTAACTTTTATTTTTTTAATTTTATGCGAGTACAAATTATTTTAGCCAATCCTAATAGCGATAGTTTTAATCATGCGATAGCGGATGTTATTAGGCGTGTGCTTTTGGACTTGGGTCATGAGGTTTTTTTTCATGATCTTTATTTGGAGGGATTTGATCCGGTGTTGCCGTCGGGTGAATATTCGTTACCGGAGTCGGAGTTGCCGTTATTTTTGCGTAATTATGTTGAGGAAGTTCGCGCGGCGCAGGGTTTAATTTTTATTCATCCGAATTGGTGGGGTGGACCTCCGGCGATTTTACGCGGATGGATAGACCGCGTATTCAGAAAAGATTCTATTTACAATTTCACGCCAAACGGCGCTATATCTCATATCGGCGATAAAATAGTTCAAGTTTTTTCTACGTCAAATACGCCCAAAGATGAAATCGAATTAAACGGATACGGCGATCCGGTTGATATTTTTTGGAGAGTAATTATTTTTGGATTGTTAGGATCAAAATCTTTCGACCTACAAAATTTCGCGTCAATTATATTGAGTACAAAAGAACAAAGAGAAATTTGGCTAAATGAAACAAAAGAAATTATCAAACGCCGCTTCATAAACTAAATGACGACTCTAAAAATTTCATTTTTGTTTGCCTTGCGGCAAAGTGCAGGCGGGACGCCCGCGATCCGGTGGTCTCGCCTGCATTTTAGGATCGCAAGCGATTCAGGATCGCAGGCGCTTCAGGATCGCAAACATTTCGCCTGGTGTTTCTTCAGATTCGCAGGCGGAACGCCTGCACTTCAGGATCGCGGGCGTCTCGCCTGCAAGCGGTTGTACTCAACCGCCAATGAGCGAGGTTATATCTCAACCGATTTTTTGTTTGCCTATCGGCAAAGTGCAGGCGAGACGCCCGCGATCCGTTGGTCTCGCCTGCATTTTAGGATCGCAGGCACTTTAGGATCGCAGGCACTTTAGGATCGCAAGCGATTCAGGATCGCAAGTGCTTCAGGATCGCAAACATTTCGCCTGGTGTTTCTTCAGATCCGCAGGCGGAACGCCTGCATCCCAGGATCGCGGGCGTCTCGCCTGCAAGCGGTTGTACTCAACCGCCGTTGAGCGAGGTTAAAATCTCAACCGATTTTTTGTTTGCCTATCGGCAAAGTGCAGGCGCGACGCCCGCGATCCGGGGGTCTCGCCGGGATTTTAGGATCGCCGGCGCTAGATGGGAGGAG
>JAISLW010000268.1 GCA_031277105.1 Planctomycetaceae bacterium
ATTTTATTGAGTTTTTCGGCGTTGGCTGCTATTCCTTCAAATTCAGCAACAAGTTGTTTTACTTTTGAAACCACTTCAGGCGGGGCTTTACGCGGAGGTAGGACATTATTCCAATTAAACACGCTCATTTGGCTCATACCAGTTTTAGCGTGTTGATCGGCTTGTAGCGATTCGAATACACTAATATCTGCGACATTTTGATTTTTCATAAAATTTCTCCTAGTTTTTTATTTGTTTACTATTTATCCTTTGTCCAAAGGAACGAATTGACATAATACAAAAAAAAAATGGAGTTGTGTCGATTGTGAAAAATTTTACCATCCGCTTGCTACACGTCGTCGCATAGTTGCAATTAAGTTGAAAGCGCCAGCCGATGCGTCAACTTGGTCTTTGTACCTCGACGACGGGAAGTATTGTAACTCGGCTATGTAATCCGTATTCCATTCGCCTGGCACTAACGTAACATTGTACCCGTTGACTTGAGCGCTGAACGGTTCCGCTCGCGTTTCCTTGTGCGTATCCGCTTTGTCTATTTTAGTTACAAACCCCGCAAGATTACGAACAGTTGAAATCGCCGATTCAAAACCGCCACTGCCAGGCTCTTGCTCAATCCCAATTACAACTGATTTGCCGTCCCTTTCGGCAGTTTGTCTGATCAACCGTTCTCTTGCATCCGAATCCCACCTGCCCCTAATAACATCAAGCACATAAAACTTACCCGATCTAGTTACGCCCAATTTAGCGCCTACCGTAAAACAAGCCGTCTTTTTGACCGAAATCGCTTTGTCCCAATACCGGATCGCATACGTAACAGGATCACTCGGATCAACATGACCTACCCGCAAACGGTCAATCAAAAACATACCGCCACTACGCGGTATCGGTTGCTGGTCATATTGACACGCATAACCGTATTCGCCCATCCACTTTCGACGCTGTTCCAATAAATCCCGCGATAACCGCAACGGATCAAGCAACCCGTCAACATAATTCAATTTGACCTCTTCCGGCAAAACCTTTTGACCTTCACTACAATCCGCAGGCAAACAAATATGCTTAAACGAACCCTCTTTTGAATTGTCAATCCAATCACCCGTCGGATCATTTTGATGCAACCGCTGCATAATCATAATTATCGGCGTAACAGTCGCATCGACAGTTCTAGTCGTAATCGTTTCATGCAACCACAAACTAGCATTACGCAAACCCGCTTCCGAAGCCGCTTCCATCGGGTTAATCGGATCATCTATGACTATACAATTATGAACCAAAAAACCATTAGCAAAAAAATTATGAGCGCCCTCTACCTCAATGTCATATACAAACTCCGTTTCATTGCTAACTCTTGTAATCGATTCGATCCTTGCTCTTTGTTTTTCCGTGAACGATACGAGGTCGTCCCCGATTTGTAAATCCTTCGCCTCTTTGTAACCGAATCCATAAACGAAAAATTTATGGTCTGAAGTTGCTCTAACTTTACGTCCGCCAGCTTTAATTTCATATAAATTTTTACACTCCCTTTTAATTATTGCTACAACTTTTTTATAAACTAGAACGCCATCTATATCTTGTGATAAAACATTATCGCCTACTTGTATTTGTTCTATCGGTTTTACGTCTTGAAATACAGTTACTAAAGTTCCAGCGGGCATACAGTGGGCGTGTTTGCCCGTAATCGCTCCCCCTATACCTGCACAATATCGCTCGCCCGATTTCGTATTGGTGAAATGCGTAGATTGCCGCAAACCTAAAACGATTTCAGGAAAACAACGCTGAAATAATTCAGATTGAATTACGTTGAGATTCTTGCGACTAAAATCTTCCGCCAAACCGCCGCTGTACGAACACGCTATTATCCGAGCGCTAGGCATCCGAACCCATGTATAAGCAGGCAAAAAAATTGAGAAAATCGTACTTTTGGTCGTACTCGGCGGAATGTTAATTACGAGGTCGTATAATTTTGGCAAACCCTTAAATACGCGTTCAAGCATTATCTGCACTTCGTCGCATAAATATTTTATATGCCAATTCCAAATAGGCTTGTCAACAATAATCGTTCCCCAAAACTCTTGAACGAAACGAAAAAAAGAATGCTTCGTTATATCCCTGATTAATTCTATCTCCGCATCCTGCGGAATACACACAGATAATTCTTCACCCATACGTCTAAACAAATTTCTTTAATTTTTAACGCTATTATTTCGCTAACGCTGATTCGCAGATTTCACACATTTTTAGTAACGCAGTTGACCTGTTTTTTATTTTGAATTGTTTTTGTACTTTCGACATGATATTTATGAACCAATCAGGATCGCCGATAACAATGCTTGTCGATTCAACGTCTAAACCGACTTTTTGTTCTAGCGAGTCCAATAAATGTTCTACCCGTTCCTTATTCGCTTCGCAAAACATAAACGTCAACGAATATAACTCCAAATCATTTTCTGCTATCGTCGATAAATCTAACGCCTTGCACTCAAACAATAATTTCTCGTCAATTCCACTATATTGCTTCAAAAATAAATCATTCAAATCAGCGTATAAACTTTTCAAAATAGTCAAATCATCTTGACCTGTAATTGCGTTGTGACTTAACTGAATTGCCAATTGGCGTTTTTCATCAAAATCTTTTTCATCGCCGTACAAGATCAATATTTTATCCAAATTGGCTTTTATTGCCGCTTTCACTCTGTGATTACCGCTGATAATTTTATACTTCCCGTCCTGTCGCTTAATTCCAAACGGTAATTGACTCAAAAAACCGTCATGTTCAATATTATTTGTAAGTTTATCTTGTTGTTCTTTTGTCATGTACCGTGCGTTTCTGTCAAGCAATACGCAATCGTTTTTAGGCGAAACGTAAGCCAATTGATACGGCGTTATCAATTGATTTATTTCAACTAATCTAGCGTTGACATCCAAATTTATTGATCCAAATTTTTCCTGTTCTTCCATTTTTTATAACATTCCTTAATTGATAAATTCGTAAATTTGGCGGTATAAACCAGTTTATTGTTTTCATTACTGCCTTGTTTTTGGAAAATGCCGCGATACTTCATTGAAACAGGTTTATCTGTATAAACTGACGTTTGCAGCCCCTTGTAATCGAATGCGTAATGCCGTCGCAATAATTTAGATACATCCGCCGATCTCAATAAATACAATAACAATTTCGATAACCTGTCCACCGACGACGGCACAACAAAATCACTCAACAAACACATCAATTCAAAAACATCCTGCGTTCCTAAACTCTTTGAAAACGTAGCAAACCCAAATAATTTTTTATCCGCCAAAAAACCAATCGCAAAATCACCGCCACAATTGTAATCCACTCTAACAGACATAAATAAATGTTTGTAATGATTGACTAATTTAGTTGGGATTTGTACTACTCTTATATCAGTTTCATCTGTAATAATATCGTTAATCGACAATATTTCGGGCGTTTTGTCTAACGTTTTTATTTGCGGTCGTAAATAAAAAGTATCATCAGTAATATTCGTATAAAAATAAACGGAACGTTTACCCGCTTCCTTATCAACTCTGCCCGTAATAAACGGTTTGGTTTCGGGATACAACATATCGCTAAAAACGCACGCTCGCTTTGACTCCAATAATTCCCTGTAATATGACCCTGCGTTACCTGAATCGAATAATTCATACGAAGGTCGCTCGTACTCAAAAGAGCGCTCTACATAATTGTACAACTTCTCATATCCGCCCTTATAAGTCGGTGCGTACAAAAATACCGTACTATTTTCATTAGCGTTGTTAAGATGCGCCTTAAAATCGCCAAAAAAGAAATCCGCAATATTAAAATCAAAACACTTACTTTTCTGAAACGAATCAATTGTTTTATCAAAAAATTGTTTCGATTCCTTTTTGTACGTATCGCACATAACCGCTTGATACTCATTTTTTCTGCGGGCAAATTGTCCATATTGCATCGTAAACATCACTTTGACTAACATCGTGTACGGCGTTTCTGACCATGTATCAAACACGGCAAGCAATTCGTCATTAACACATTTAACAGAAAACGATTCCTTTTGCACTATCGCCGCAACTAAACGACTGTACAACGAAACGTCATTAGAATACACGTTAAAACCATAAAAAGACGCTATTCGGTCAAACGTAAAATTACCAGAACAACCTACATAAATATTCGGGTACTTCACTTTGTTTACCGTACTCAATATACGTTCAACTGCAATACAACTGTCCTTGTCCAACGAACCCACAAACATATCATCCCTCGTCAAATAAAGATTTTATTTCCGCTTTCGGTTTGTCTGATAATTCTTCGATGATTTCGCCTGTTTTATTTTCCCACCATTCGGCAAACATACGACGATGACACCATTGACCTACTTTACTCACATCCTCGTAGCACAACAAAACTACAGGTTTTAAACAGTTCGTACTTAAAGTTGCATTTACATTCGCCTGCTTATCTATCGGGCGGCAGGTTTTTACGCTTTTGCATTGCTGATTTTCAAGTACGATTTGTTTATTAGTTTCAAACGCTTCAAACGCCGCCCGTATTTTATTTACGCCTACCGATTCTAATATCTTAAAATACGCCTCACGATAAACAGATTGATCCGTCAACTCTTTGACCATCTCCCACGTCGGAGCAATAATAGTCAAATAAGTATCAACCTTGAGAAATCGATACTTACCAACCGAAATCCCAACCAAATAATAATCGCCGCCACGCAACAAACGATTACCATAATAACTCGTAAATATACGCATAATTAAATTACCTGTGATCGATTATAAAATTTCGTCTTACTTCTCTTTCAGTAAAAGTACCTTTATATACGTCCTTGTCGTTATCTGTTCTTTCAACTACATTGATTTTAAAGTCGGAAAAAAGCAAAATATCTTGTAAACTTGAATCTAACGCATTCAAAACAGTTTCTATCGCCTTATCTTTAGTACGAAAATAGTCGTCCCTCTTGACCAAGTTGTAACAATCTAAATACCAACCTTTTTTACCGCCCAAAAAAACCAACTTGCCAAGTAAACACCGATTGCAAAAAAGATATTTCCAAGCGGGTTTATCCGTATAATCTAAAACAATTAAATCAAATTCGATTACGCTCATTTGCTAATTTCCTTTTAATTTATTCTTACTTTAATTTGCGTTTATTGTTTGCTTGTCTAGTGGATAATAACGGCTTGCCTCGTCAACGTACAAGTAGCCAACTTGAACGGACGCGGCGGAATATGAGAGATAAAACCCCGCCGCGTTTCGGCATCCTACCAACAAACAGTAACCATTATATTATGCCAAATAATAACTCAAAATTAGAAAAATTTTATCAAAAATCCAAAGATATATTTTTGAACCGTCTGTCAAATTGAGAATTACCAAAAGGCTAATAGAATATGCCAATTGACAAATAAAAATTAAAAAGAATCCAAAAGAATTATTTGACCAACAGATCAAAAAAAACCACAACACCAAAACATTGCGAAAGCACGGAGGCTTTCAATTACACTTTATTATAACATTATCAAAATATACAACAATGTAAAATAAATAAAAATAATAAAGAAAAATTACAATTCTTCATTGTCAATAAGATTTTTGATTGTGGCAAAAAAGTCTTCATTAATAGAATAACTCTGACGGAATACAGTGGAGGTCATTATTTTATTACGTCTTAATAACTCTACATTCTTGAAAACAATCTGATAGTCTTGCCCACTATCACAATCCCTCAAATTACGATAATTCCAAACATTATAACGAACCGAGCCATAATAAATCCAAAGATCACGCCAATCCCATTCTATTTTATTACACGAAACAGCATTGCGTAAAAAATTCTTATGATTTTGAGGTAATTCGTTATATAACTGTTTATGTCGCTCAATTTCTTTTTTCCGTTCATCCTCTTGGCGTTCTATCTCCTTTTTTCGCTCAATTTCTTGTTGCTTGCTTTTGATTCGTTTTGCAATTAGATGAACAATAATTTGGGATGACAAAAAGCAAAAGATCCATAGAGCAATCAAAGGGTATATTTTGCCAAAATCAGATTGAATTATCTGATACCAACGCAATTCCCTAAATATCAAGTAAAGACAAAAAGTAAAAATTAGAGTAAAAAACAACGCAAAAAGTTGCGTCAAAGGTATTCGTACACGTCCGCACACTATATCTATGATACACTGTAACAATCTTTCTAGCACAGATTAATCCTCCATAAAAACCAACGAGACAAAATTAGTTAAATTTCCGTCATAGAATTAACGAGTATTCATCCTAAATACTTTTTCAGATTTTATCCGATGCAATAAGACTTGTCAATGTTTAGTTTCAACAATAAAAAATTATAAAATAAACAAACCGTAAACTTAAGTCCTCCGGTGAAGAGCGCTCTTCACCGGAGGCTTTTTTTTTAATTTAATTTAACGCCGTGTGGGTTATCTACTGTTGGTATTATTCTCGGTTCTAATTTTTTTGGTTCGGGCGTTGGGATATTTTCGGGCTGTTGTTGAGGCGGGGGCGGGGGGGGTTGCATTGGTCTGGGCGGTTGTGGTCTGCCGTTAAGTTGGAAGTTTATCGCCTGCGCGTTAAAGAAGGTGTAATCCATGAAGTGGGCTAGCCAGAGGCTGGTAAAACTTGCGATACAACCGCAGCCGAAAAATCTAAAACCCGTCAAGTACAAATCTGGATTGTACCATTCGCCGTAAAGGGCGGGTGTGAAAATTACGCCTGCCCAAAAGCCGACGCATTGCGGGCATTGGATAAAGTACCCGTGTAATTTAGACGGGTCGAACAGGCTTCGCGGGAATGCGAATAGTCTGCTTTTTGTGATAATCAAAGTCATTCCGGCGCTCGCCAGAATAAAAATAATCAAATCTAACATTAATAAGTAGCTCCTGTGCCTATGGAGGTATAGGCGTTAAGGTTATTAGCGGAGTGACCTCCCCCTCCGCAACCGCAGCCGCCGGAAGCGCTCGCGGACGGTTGCCCGTGCGGACGCGTTCTGATTGCAGGGTTAAGTTGATTTTGTCGCGGTTGAACCGTTTGCGGAATATTATTTGGCGAAAGTTTATTGAGATACGGGCAGGCGCTCGTGCAATCTTTTAAACACTTCGTAACTGAATATTCGCAAGTTATCTCTCGCGACAGTACTGTTCCGGCGCATGATTTACCGGTTTGTATTTGATTGGTGCAATGGATCATGATTCGGGGCAAAATGTTAATGCGTTAAATTTTGACAAACCCGCTTTCTTATCGAAAATCCAGTAAATATTATTAGCGCAAAAGACGAGGTTTCCGCCGCCGCAGGCGGGGCTGCCGAGTACGAGTTCGGCGGGTAAATCGGTCGGCACCGCAGCGTCGTAACTGTAAGCGGACGACGTATCGTCATAATAAACGTAATGCGACTTGAAATCGGCGTCCTTGTCGTTTTCGTTGCAACCGTTGACGGTGAGACATTCGCCCGCGTAAAAAATCATTATCGCCTTTGGTTGGTTTTCGGCGTCCCATCTGTTAGTCATCCAGCGTCCGACGACGTTATCTTGATGCGGGTTTGGTCTGTATTGTAATTCCTCATAGCCCCATCTTTCGGGGATGCAGATATTGTTGTCGGCTTTGTTGCCGACCATGAATTTATCGGAAAATTCCACTACAAAGAAATCCTCAAAAGTGGGTTCGGCATCAGCTTCGGATTCGAGGTATTCGTTGCCTTCCTCTTCGCAGCACCAAACGTTGATTGGCATCGGGCCGCCGTAACGTCCGAGTTTAGAGGGGTCGCCTACTTCGACTTGTACTTTTTCGCCGTCGATTTCTTGCTCTACCCATTTAGTGAAACCGAGTTGTTTAGCGATGTCGGCTTTATCGGGCGTAACAACGTCGCCCATTTTTGTTGTTGAGAAAATCTCTTCTCCGGCGTAATAAATTTTGGTTGTCGTGTAGTTCTGGTTTGATTGTTTGAATTGGATGAGCATATATTTTTGGCAGCATCGCATTAGCGGGACAGAGAGCGTAACTTCGTCGTCGTGATTCTGCGTCCATTCAGTAATTTTACCGCCGCCGTAAAATAAAATAGAACGCGTCGATAATGTATAAGGGCCGCTAGCGGGATCGTTTGAATCATAAGACGGGTTCTTTTGCGATAATTGAATAATAGCGTAATTAACCGCGTTGTTCTTACGTGAAGCGGAACAACATTGAGCGCCTGCGCTAGTAGTTCGAGTATCAAATGTGAGTTCCTTATTATCGATTTTAATCGCTCGTCCTTTGTATTTTAGTACGGCTGTATATTGGCTATCAATATCATTAGTCTTGCCGTAAATTGTGTAAAAATACATATCGCAAAGTTTAGTTGACCGGACGAAGCGACCGCAATATTTTTCGTGAAACGGGATCCAAGCGGTACGCATGAATTGCGATGTTTGTACTTCTTTCGGGCAGATTTCTTGTTCGCAATTAGTGTAGGTGTAACATTCGTAATCGCATCCCGACGCTTTACCAGGCGCGAATTGCGGTCTATACTGTTGAACCGCGCACCATTCGTCGGGCATAAGCCGCTCGCAATCGCCCTCAAACTCGTCGATTAGTTCGTACTTGCTAGTTGAATGTTGATAAGTCCCGTTATCTACATGCTTGTCAAAACTTATTTCGTAAACTCTTATCGAATGCGTGCAGAAACTATCGGGCGGATAAATGTAATAACCGTCGTCGCTACTTCCGCAAAGAGCGCAATACTCATCTGTATTTTCGTCCGGCTCAATTACGCCGCAAACTGGATGATCTTGTAATTTAGGCGTAGTGTCGATTACGGCGACTAATTGTTTGTAGCCGTCGCCGTCGTCTGGAATTTCATAATAACCCCAAAGGAACTGCGCAGAGTGAGTTGGAATAGTCGCTGTTTCGTCAAATATTTTAGCGCCGTCCGAGTCGTAATCTAAAAACCGGACTTTTGACACGTTGCCTGTAATTACTTCGTCAATACTGCTCGTACTAATTGATTCGATAAAATGATGCCCGCGTTCATTTCTACAAATAGTGTTACAAATAAAAGCGCCTTCGTAATAAAAGCCGCCCATTTCGTCATTGCCGCATGAATGACAATAGGGGCCGTAATTGCCGTGTATTTGGACTAATTCAGTGGTTACGCCGCCTAATTTGGGCATTATTTCAGTTAAGAATTGCGTACAATTGCAACCGTCCCATTGATCTTTACCGCAACCTTCAGGACGGTTGCCTACGCGCCAGCCGCTATAGCAGGTATAAGATGTAACATAATTCTGGTAATAAACCGGCTTGTAATACGGAATTTGTTGAGAAAAATTCATTACGATGTCTTCAATAGAATAATCCTCTGGATAGCAAGTACTTTCACCAATGCCTCCGCCTGGTAAGGATAAATCGTAAATATATCCGCGTTCCTCTATTGCCGCTCTGTTTTCTTCGCTACAAGCGCAACCGCTGCAACCGCCGCCGGTCGGAATTACGCCCATTTCTTCATAACCGCGCCCGCCTGGATTTTCGTGCCAAATAATAGTCTCGATACCGGACGGCGTTTTAATTTTATATTGTAACTGTTCGCGAACCACTTGACCGGCGACAACAAAAAACGCTTTAGAATCTTCAAATGAAATTAAAACTTTATCCGCTATTACTTCCTTACCGACCGATGAGATATAGTGATCTGGATACGCCGGATGCTGATAAAAAACCCACTTCATATTTTCCCCGTGTCCGCTGTTAGTCTGCATTCCGAAATTACTAGGAGATAGTAAGACCTTCTCATTTAAGCCTGAAATCCCTAATACGAGTCCGTATTTCAAAACGTCTAAACTGTATCCGTATGACGCGCCTTGATATGACCATTGCACTTCCTGCGAAACAACATAAGAGTCTCGCCAAAACTGCTCGCCAAAACCCATCTCGACCGTATCGGTAACAACGGCGCAAAGATGGTAGGCGGTATTGGCAGATGGCAAGTATAAAACTTCGGCGCCCGCTTTGTAGAGTTCGCCGTTTTCATAAACGTCGCCGTATCGTTTACTGTCGCCGGATAGACTGTAACTGACGACGAAGTAATCGGCTGTGTTTGAGTAGCAATGAGAATGACAATCGCCGTAGGTTGTGCCGTTACCGGTTCTGACGCGTGCAATTTCACCTTTGGTCTGGTAAATTACAACCATCTGATAAGTGTCGCCGGAGCCGGATTTGAGTACCATGTACCCGTTTCCGCTTCCTGCTTGGCAATCGCAAACTTGTAGGATGTCGGGGTCGTCGTTTGGTTTAGTTTCGGAGAAGACTTCGACGCAACCGCCGCCGCCGGTATAGAAAACTTTGACAATTGTATTGTTATCGTAACCGTAACGAATATAGATATAGTTAAGCGAGTATTTTGCGGAGCTGCCTACGCCGACCGTTCCCCAGCAGAAGTGGCAATCGCCTCCGGCGGTATTAGGGTTATACGGGCGCTCTTCGGACATTAAGATTTGGTCTTTTTGGATAATTGTAATTGGATACCCGCTAGCCGCTCCGCCGCTTACATTTGTATTCATTACCAGAATATCGCGCCCCCCGCAAAACGAATAAGCGTTGCCTCTCCAGAGTGATTCGTGGCAATTGATACCGTCTGCGGTTAGCGGTTTGACGTTTTTATTTTCGTAAAAAATGCGAAAGGTATCGTAACGTCCAACCATTGCCTGTTCGGTACAATCGCGTTTACGGCGGGCGGCTTTAAGACAATCTTTGCGTTCCGCTTCCGGTTTGCTATTACATTTTTCGTAATCTTCTGACGGGCAGAATCCGGCTAACGAGGTCTCCTCTTCCGATTCCATGCAAGCGTTATATTTAATTTGATTGAGTTCCTTATCGTCGGGGTAACCTGTTTTGCCTCTTTTTACGGGTACGATTAAATGTATATCGTTGTAATGCCAGGCTCTGAAGCCGCAAGGCATGGGCTTATAATCGCAGACAACGGTGTGTGTAGCGGTCGGGCTTTCAACGCCGTTACAGATACCTTGATTGTACGATCTCTCATCCCAATACGTAACCATACTTACGCCGCTGCCGTCAATCTCCCAACAAGAAACATCAGTCGCTGAACAACTATTAACTTCCTCATGCCTGCAAATCTGCGCCCGTTCTCTCCATCTTGACGGATACATATTACCGTCGTACTCGCCTTCCCAAATCTTGACGTAACTTGCAAACGAGTTGCCGCAATTACTCGATTTACTTTTCCAATAAATAACGCAACGGTCAACCGCTGTTTGAAAGCCGATGTAATTATTCCAGAACGGATCGAAGTTATTCCAATCGGGCGATTTTGGATTGCGGGAACGGTTCAAAAATGTATTTGTATCGCAACCGCAGGGGCCCCAGCAAGTCGGATCGTCGGACGGGCAGCATTCGGCGCTGCACCATTGATACGTGCTGTATTTTGGATTAGAGTGGGCGCGTCGCCAATTGATAAGTTTTTTTATCGTGCCGACGGTTTCGATTCTATCGGCGCCGTCCGGCTTGCAACCGAGTACGCCTTGTGCGGTAACGAACCAGATGTCGCCGTTATCGCACATGTAGTATTGCGGAACGATTACGGGGCGGATGCCTTTGTAACGCGGGTCGAAACGGCGAGTAGGGGACAATTGGGCTTGACCCGCCGCCTCTTCGCCCGCGTCGTTAAACACTTTCCATTTAGGTATCCAATACGATACCGTTTCAGTACAATTTAATTCCCGACCGCATTTTTGGTCTGCCATTTAATTAAACCTCGTAATGAGTAAAATAAGTATCAATAAAATCGTTCACGTCTAAATAATCTATTCCGTAATTGGCGGCGCAATCTTTGTCGCAACGTATAATTTGCCCTTCAAGTCCGCTAGCGTCGCCTATCATTATCATTTCGTCTTTGCCGATATTATTCGGATGAGTTCCGGTAGCGAAAAAAACTTCTAACATTCCCGTATGCGGTTTTCGCATTGGGTCGTCTGGATTATTTGTCGGGGCGAATACGCCGTCGCATTGGATTTTCTTTTGGATAACGTCGCCGTAACGTTCTTTGATCCGCTCGTCATGTTCGCAATAATCCTCGACGGCGGCGCAGACAAATTCTAATTTCTTACGAAAATGGATCGCGTCGACAAATCCTTTTTCGATACCGCCTTGATTGGATGTTATCCAAATATAGTAAACGCCTGTTTCGACGACGAAATTAGTCAGCGCCGGAAGGAAGCCGTCTTTGAATTTCAGGTCGCCGATCCATCGGGGAAATGTATCGCCTGAAATCGTCTCGATAATTGTATTGTCGAGATCGAGGTAGAGTAATTTTTTATTCATAATTTATCTCCTAATTTTAGTCTTTGAGGGCGGCGCATTCGTAAGCGTCGCTGCCTCCGATAATGAGTAATCTGTATCTGTTGTTTGTTATTCGTCTTTCGATTTCGTAGCTAATCGGGGTTGAATATCGGCTGCAAACGTAGCTTGATTTATAGCCGAGAAAACAATCGTTGTCGTCGTATTCAGGAATTTTGTCGCCGTTGTCGTCGAGTTCGTATTGAATTTGCATATAATTCATAGACGCGTTTCGGGTCGCGATTGAGTAGTTAAGCGGCAGCAAGTCAACGCCTCCGAGCATTGGAAATTTTATGTTGTTAATATCGGTAACGTAAAAGAGGGCGTAAATATCTTGTTCGATTATAGCGCCGTCTTCGTCGTAAAGCGGGGCTTTGCAAACGCCGTCTGTTTGCCAGTAAGTTGGGGTGTCGTCGGAGTCGATGGCGGGTTCTTGCCCGCGATCGTCGGCGCCGTCTTTGAGTTTCGGTCTGCCTTCCATCGGGGCGGTATATAGCGCCGGAGGATCGGATATAACGTAGTAGGTCAATGTTTTTGTTTCTAGTATTTGTTCGTCGTCGTCGTCGAGGGCGGGCGTGCCGTCCGAGTTTTTTTTGGGCGCGGTGTAGGACGCTGTTACTTGTTGTAGGTCGTCAAATTCGAGTCCGGCGACTAATACTTCGGCGGGGTCGAGTGTAAGGCAGGCGACGTAATCGTAGTCGTAATCATCGTCGGTTGAGTCTTCGGTTTCGTAGCCGGTTCGATCCGATTTAAGAACAGCCCATCCTTCGGTTGACGCTTTAATTTTTTTTGCTTTTTTGTAAACTGGTTTCCCGTCCGAGTCAACTTTTGGCGTGCCGTCTGAATTTTTCTCTTGAGTTTTGTTGTAAGTTTTGCCGGTCAATTTAATTCGTCCCATGCAATTAAAGAAGTCGCGTCTTTTAGAGCGGTTTGAATCTGTAGCGTCGCTGGAGGAGGAGTCGTCCCAATCGTCTGGTTTAGTGCCGTCTGGTTGAGCGGTAGTATCCAAAGGGCAACGAACCGGCGCGACCAAAACGCCCGACGAAGGCGGCGGCGCCGCAGCCCCTCCCCCACCAAGAATAACTACCCAGTGTCCCCAGAGGTCTTGGGATAAGATGTATTTTTGATCGGTTGTTAATTCTGTCGTTGAGATGTTGAAGGCTCTTATTTTTATCTGCTCGCCATCAGTGAATTCCACTTCTTGCAACTCATACTCTATCATCTCCGGCGTTTTAATCGCAAAATCATCTTCCGTATAAAATCGATGCAAATTAAATTCATACGATTTAATTTGACCGCCACTATACGCAGGAACAGACTCAACCGGAGTCGCTACATAAACCCCATGCGATAAATTGACCGATACAGACGATTTCGTCCTCGCATCAATTACCCGATTCCGATCCCGCTCTAATACGCCCTTTATCTTCGATATACTCTCAACCGATAACGTTTGCAAACGCTGCAACGACATTTAATCCCCACACAATACGATTTTTTCTTTGACTAAAACTACAAATTTTTTTGACTACGATTTTTTTTTTGCAGGTTAAGTGGAACAGGAGGGACAAGTGAGACAATTTTTGTACAAAAAATCCGTTCTCTAACTTTCTAAACTGTTCGCAATTGAGTTTTCGTTTACCTTCGCCTGCCTAGCTTTCGGACGGCAGGCTTTGACGCTTTTAAATCGCTGAATTTCAAGTACGAGCAGTATAAAAATCTACACCCTACACCCTACGCCCTATTCCTAATTTTATCTGATTGGAAAATACGTTATTCTGATGTTCGCAATTGCTTTCGGGGCGTATAAATATAATTGTTCGCTGCCCGCAGGCTCAAACGCCGCTATACAACCCGACCTTACACGCAATACCTCATTACACAACTCCGAACCTATCACTACATCAGCCGCTAACTCCGCCGCCTGTTCCTGATTAGTCAGATAAACAGGTCGCATCTTGCCCGTGTTGTTTGCAATTACTACCCAAACAGCGCCGCCATTCCAACCTTGCGGCAACAACGGATACTCCTTACTAAAACTTGAAACAGGCAACGTAACCGTCCGCGCCGACGACATCACATCACCCTTAAACTCAAACATCCGGTCAACCGCTACCCGCAACGGCGCTTGATTGCCATCGCCATAATTACCCACAACAGATAAAACCGTCGTCAACATATTACCAAAACGAACCATAATTAATCTCCAATTTATTAAAGGTTAGGGGATAGGGGATAGGGGGTAGGGGGTAGGGGATAGTTTTTTTTTTAATTTGTAGTGATCCACAAAATTGTGTTTTCGCTTTGGTCGCCTGTTTTTACTTTCAGATAATAACCGTCATACGGCAACGGCGAATATTCATCGGCAGGATGATAAAACTGACGATTGTCGTCAGCGTCAATTAACGGTATCTGATTCAATTGCAAATCATACAATTCAAACGAATACGTCATTTGCGGATCATAAAAACCAAACTCGAAATTGTCCCTGTTGTCAGCAGACAATCTAAACTTCAAATAATATTCGCCGTTTGGATACGTTGTCAAAAATTTATTTTCAAACGAGCCGTCGTTAATATCAGGCAACAACTCCGCAGTCGCAAAAGTTTCACCTAATCCTGCTGGCGTCGGCGGTTGCGGCTCTGGCTCTGGCTCTGGCTCTGGTTCCGGTTCTGGATCTGGTTCTGGCGTTGCTTGTAACCATCCTGTATCAATTAACGCTTGTACCGTATCCGCCTCCGTCATTACGTAATTATCAGCACGGTCAATATAACGCTTGACCTCGCGTAATATCGCATCCGCATTTTCCCTATCTATATTTTTTTTTGTAGTTACACTCATTTCTGACTATGATTTTTAACTGCGATTAGAGACAAATGGGACAAAGAATAATTTTTGTAACAAAAAATCTACACCCTATTCTCTACACTCTACACCCTATTCCTTACGCCCTACTATCTTAAATCTTAAATTACAAAATTGCGGGAACGCCTAAAACCCACAAATTAGCCATCGGATACGGTTGTATATTGTGAAAATGCAAATCCGCTGGGTCAAGAAAATTATTCGTTGCCGTATCCCATTGACTCAATTGTCCCGCTAACGCATGACCTTGACCGTCCAAACAAATATCAATTTCACCCGAACCGTCCGCAGTCCTTGCTACAAGCAGGTTTTTAATTGACGGCGTTTGACCCTCCGGCAAATACCGCGTTCCGTGATCCAATATCCGCTTGAAAAAACCATAAACAGGTACGCCATTACGGTCATAACCCATAATCAATTGCACGTCAAACGTCAACGAAACCTTGAAATACGACATACATACGCCCCAATATTCCCGCGACCACGAAAAACCCGAATACTTAACACAACCCGCAGGAAATCCCCACATCGGCGAAACATTCAAATGATTCAATAATTGATAAAAACCAGATAAATCAACATCGCCAGGCAAATTAAACGAAATCGAAATCTGCAATTTACTAGAATCTTTGTCAACTTCCGTCATTTCTATCCCGTTTGACATCCGCAACGTCGTCGCATAATTGTAAAGCGTATAAACGTCAACCCACTGGTTCGCCGCATCATCCCAATAACCGCCCGTTAGCGAATTGTACGTAACATAATTGAACCTTGCCGTTTCTTGATACGATTGCGAAGTTACGCTGATTACAGGCGGCTGCATTAACGGATTTTCAATTGAATTTTCAAAACATAACTTGACAGGTTTATTCGTAAATTCACAAGTTACAACCCAATATTCGCCCTTTTCATTTTCAGAATGTTTGCGTTTTACGGCGCTCTTTACCGCCCTGCATTCAGGATCAAACGGACACGGCGACAACGGACGCGGCAACCCCGCAGCCTCCAATACCGATCTAGGCGTATCGCCATAAATCGGATCAACAGCCGCCGCCGAATTCGCCACATCATCATAATCATATTGACTACGCACCTCAAAATCTATCGTGTAACTCTTGACCATCATCAACGTATTATTGACCTCTTCCAAGTTAGCCAACCCCGACCAACTCTGTATCCCAGACACGACAGCGTTACCGTCCGATACATGAGAAAAACCAACAGAATACGGCGGAAATTGCTTCGCCGGTAAAACAGGATCAGGATTAGGTAAATCTAATTCACTCATACTTGACTATAATTTTTTTTTTTAACAAGCAGTTTTTTGACTGTAATTTTTGAGGGACAAATGGGACAGAATAGACTATTTTTCATTAAAAAAACTATTCCCTATCCTCTATTCTCTATCATATTGTTACCGTATCTACTGTGAAATTATTTGCCGTGTTTTTGGCGATGATTTTTAATTGTTCTAAAAGTTGCGTATCAATTTTATTATTTGATTCATCCCTGTTTGTCGCTAAATTTAATGTTGCAACATTTGACTGCGGCGCTGGGTACATTGGTTGCGGTACTGGCGTTACAGGTAACATCGGAGCAATATTCACAGGATTAAAATCAGGCAATAAAGGATACGAATAAACATTCGGCGCTGAAACATTCGTATCCAAAAAATCACGAGGCGCTGAAATATTCGTCGAAGGAATATTTGTAACCGGAATATTTGTCGTTAAAAAATCACGTGTCGCAGGAACATTTACCGCTGGAATATTCGGCGTTAAAAAATCACGTGTCGCAGGAACGTTTACCGCTGGAGTATTTGTCGTTAAAAAATCACGTGTCGCAGGAACATTTACCGCTGGAATATTCGGCGTTACGGGTAAAGTAACATTTGGAATTGTATTAGCAGGAACGGCAACGTTTGCAGGAATATTCGCGGGAACGGGAATGTTTGCGGGAATTGCGGCGTTTGACGTTGTAGCGCCTGTTGGTATTTTAATTGACGGGGGCTGAATTGTTGCCGGCGAATATCCTGTAAAAACATCAGGCACGGCTGCAACAGCATTTGACCGTGCGGCAGTCGCTGAAGCGATTGTACTTTCCGCTGAAGTCGCCCGATTAAGTATATCAATTGGTACGGCTGATTTAGCGGTTTCGGCTGCTTTTTTGGCTTCTTCCGCTTTGGCGATAGCAGCGTCGCGTATTTTTTTCGCTTCCGCCGCTTTCGCTTCCGCTTCGTCTAACGTTTTCTTTGCCGCTATCGCTTCCGGCGTAACAGCCGCGCCCGATTTTAACGCTTCTTTGGCTTGTATCGCTTTATCCAAACCTGCTTGTTTTTCAAATACGTTCACGGCATTTGTACCGTTTGCGAATAATTTACGGTCAAACATATTATTGAATCGGGCTTTATTGCCTGCGCCGCCGATACGGTCTTGAAAAAAAGCGTTCCAAGCGTAAGCCTCATCTAAACTAGCGGCTTCGCGACCGTTATCTTTTTTGAATTGCGTCATCCGCAATTTATCTTCATCAGCGACAATTTGCTCGTCAGTTCTAGTATCAAACATGCCGCGATTCTTTATTGCGGCTTGTCTCATTTTTTGTTTATGCTGTTCCGCTTGTGCAAAAACGTCGGCGTTTTCGGCTTGCCGTTTTTCGTGCGCCGCTTTCATACTTGCCAATTCTTTTTCATCTTTTGCCGTGAAAGCGCCGCGTGATTTGTCAACTTGCGCCTTCGCTTCGTCAACTCTTTTTTGGGCTTCGTCAAGTTTGTTTTGCGTTTCTTTTACAATATTTTCCGCTTTTTTCTGTTCCGATTCAGCAATTTTGAATTGATTGTATTGCGGCGAATTTAACATGATATAAGATAATTCCCGCGTAGCCGCTTCTAATTCTTCTTGCGATTTGACTACTGCCGTAATATTGTCCGCATACGCGTCAAGCGTTTTAATTAACGGTTTCATTGCAGCGTCGTCAAAACGTTTAATATATTCGTCTTCCCGCAACGGCGCCGCTTGCATCGACAACGCAGTTGCGTTACCTGTATTAGCCCAAGTATTCAACGATGAATCCATCGTCGTTTTCGCCGCCGCTTCACGCCGCTTTTGATCCGCTAACAATTTTTCCTGTTCCGCTATCTTGACTTTCAATTCGGTCAATTCGGACTCCGGCGTACCCGCAACTTGCATTTTCGCATCGTACTCCGCTTTCAAATTTTGTACGTTAGCTGCATACGTAGCGCCTTCGTCTCTGACAGTCGTATAATTCGCAACCGATTCCTGATACTTCTTTTGCGCCGCATAACCGGGTATAGTTTGCATCCGTATCGATTCTTCTTGCTTGAGTCGGTCTTCCGGCGACAACAGAATTGACGTAGATTTGGCGGCGTTTGCTGAATTAACAGCGGCAGTCCTTGACCGTAGCGCTGCCGCCGTAGCGCTGTCAACACGCTTAATTTCATCCGCCGTTTTAGGAACCGCTATC
The DNA here is from genome assembly GCA_031277105.1 of Planctomycetaceae bacterium. Taxonomy (GTDB): domain Bacteria; phylum Planctomycetota; class Planctomycetia; order Pirellulales; family Thermoguttaceae; genus WRKP01. The sequence goes on from JAISLW010000268.1 coordinate 18,692, forward strand.
TTAATATTGCCCCTCGCCGACATTTCAGAAATCCGCTTCATAAATTTCATCGAAGTCGCATCAAAATCGTCCAAACCTTCCAACGTAACCTTGACATGCAATTCTTCCTGTATTTTTCCGTAAGCGTCCGCCGTCGCCCTCGCATACGTTTGAGCGTCAATCATTCCCGCCGCCAACATATCTTCATATTTTTTCAATTGTTGTCCGTATTTTTGGACTTTGCGGTCGTCGTTTAATTGGTCAATTAAATCGTTTGCTTCTTTGGCGTATTCGTCTAAAGCGTTAAAATGTAAATTCAACGCTTGCAATTTATGAACTTGTTCAACAGTCGCCGCCGAAGCGCCTTGCATTTCTAACTTGAACCGTTTCGCCATTTCAGCGCCCATTTCTATCGCGACAATTTGATCCCGCAACCCTTTGACCTCTTCACGTCCTGATTTTTCGCCTTCCATCGATTTCGCCAAATCTAACGCTTGCAACCTCGCAAGTCTAGTCGCTTCGTTCACGCCTTGCATCCGCATTTGTAAATCTAGCGCCGCCCGATCCGAAACAGTCAACGCATACGCTTGCTTTTGAGTTTCTAAAACCGCTTCTTTCATTTCTTGCGCCGCCGTCGCCGCTTGCAACATTACCCACGAAACCCGCAACTTGTCTATCGCCAATCTGTTTTCTTGCGTCCGCTCCGTCAAAGCGCTAATCGTATTTTCCGTTATCTTGATCGCCTCGTTCAAATTAGCCAACGTTTTACGTTCCGCTTCCGTCGCTTTCGACATATCGCGTCCTGCAAATTTATCTTTCGCTTTTTGCAAATCTTGCAACCGCTGGTTGTAACCTTTCAACCGCATTTCCGTATCGCCGATCAATTTATACTCTAATTCCCAAATAGAAGCCTGTTCACTCGCCATCCCTAACGTTCTGCGTTGTATCAGATACGCTTCCGTTTTTTCGTAAACTTTGGCAGCCGCTTCCGCTTGCAAAGTTACTTCGTCGTCAACCGCTTTTTTTACGCCGTCTAATAACGATTTCGATTGTTCCAAAGCTTGATTTTGCAATTTAGCCGCATCAGCGCCCGCAATTAAACGATTACCCAACTCATTAGCGCCGCCGATTAACGCCGTCAACGTTTTCGATACTTTGCCAAACTCCGGCGCTAAACCGCCCGAAACCTGATACGCCAACCAATCAAAACCATAAACTACAGCGTCAATAAACTTGAACAACGCCGAATAATAAACCTTCAAAAACGACGTAAAACTTTCACCCAACGAAATAAACGTATCTTGAATATACTCGATAAATTCGCCTATCTTGCCATGCGAAACTTCGTCAAGATACGAATAAATAATTTTCATCGAACCGCTAAAATTAGAAGCGATTGCTTTAGTTACCGCTACAATTTTATCGAAGCCTGCCGCAAAATCTTTCAAATTGCCGTTCTTGCCTAGAAATTGCGCCATTTTCGCAACTCTTGCCAAACCCACAAAAACCAGACCTAGACCTGCAACAATTAACGCTATTGGCCACAAAGTAGCAGCCCAACTTGTCGCCGCCGCTACACGCAACGCCTTAAAACCCGAAACCAATAAACTTATCCCCTTCGTCAACGGCGCTACCGTCAACAACGATAATAAACGCAACGGCAATAAAACCGCACGCGTAGTCAAACCCAACAATCGCAACTCGCCTATCAACCATTTCGTACTCATTCGCATTGCCGTCAAACCGCCAACAGCCGCCGCCAAACCGCCAACCAATAAAGCAAAACCCGTCGCCGCATAACGAACTGGTTTAGGTAAATCCGTAAATACAGTTACAACTCCACGTACTATTTTCGCCGCAGCCGTAACATACGGCAATAAATCATTGCCCAACGCTACCGCACACGCTTGCAACGCCGACGTTATTTTATTCAATTCGTTGTACAAACCGCCGCCAATCTCATCCGAAAAAGCGCCTATCGCATCCTTGCCAGACATCAATTGCAACCTGTACTCTTGCAACATTTCTACGTTTTGTAACAACGGCGCTAAAGCCCGCGAAGTTGCAACCGATAAACCAACTTGAGCCAACGCCAATTTCAAAGCCTCGCCCCGCAAATGACCAAAACGATTCGATAACGCGACAACTATCGACGCTAAATCCTTGTAAGAACCCGTCATGTCGTCAATCGGATTAAAACCAATTATATTCAACCACGATTCACGATGTTCGTTGATCGATTTTGTCAACTCTTTAATAGCGCCGTTAAACAATTCGCCCGCTTTTTGACCTTTGGCAAAACCTGTTTGCGAATATACCGCTAGCGCCGCCATCGTATCATTGACCGCGCTTTGTAAATTACCGGCAGCGCCAACCAATATCCTAGTCGCATCGCCTGCGCCTGCCGAAACCGCTTGCACGAAACTTTGGACGCTGCCCGCCGCTAGTTTAGCCGCTACCGCATACTGATTCGCCATATACGCAAAATTCTCCGATAAACGCTCCGACGTATCCTCAAACGTCAACCCTAACGAAGTATAAGCATTCGATAAAATTTCAGCGGCGCTTTCAGCAGAAATAGCGCCAACTACCGAAACTTGCATTACAGAATTTAACACAGATAAAGATTGAGCCGCCGACATACCAGATTCGCCCAACTTTTTAACGCCGTCGACAACATCGTCCATATCAGCGCCAAATTGAACCGCAAGCGTACTAGCAGCAGCCGTCAACGCCGAAAAACCCGTTACATCCGAACCCGCCGCCAAACTACCAGATAAATTATTAAACGTAGCATGAACCGATTTCAACGCCTTCTCAAAATCAGCAGCCGCATAAACATTGCCAATCAAAAAACCTAACAACGGCACAGAAACTAACGCCGAAATCTTGACCGTCGTTTCATCTATCGAACCGCTCGCCGCTTCAACAGCGTCGTTAAATTCACGCTGCGAAATATTGCCCTGCCGTAACGCCTCTTCCAATTGAGCAACCATGTTACGATACGTCTCCGCTTCCGTCGTAACTAAACCCAAACCGCGTCTAGCTTCAATTAAACGCGAATTATATTCAGATTGACTTATCGCGCCTGCGGTATATTGTTCATTTATTTCTTGTACTTTTACCGCATAATCCGCAGCCGCAGAATACGAACCCGCGTAAGATTTACGAGCCGCTTCCAACATCGACGTATATTCATCAGCGCTCATATTGGCAACAGCTTCGTTGATCGCCAACAACTTAACACGATACTCTTCACTAGCGCTTACAGATAAACCCAACGATTGATGCACGTTTGACAATTGTTCTTCGTACCTAGCCAACGATATAATGCCGCTGTCATATTGACCGCGTAACGCAGTTAATTGTGCAACCGAAGCAGCCCACTTTTGCGCCAAAGTTGTTACAGGTTGAATAACCTTTTTAGTAGAATCCGCAACGTTGTCCAACGCCGACGTTACGCCTTCAATAGAATCGTCCAAATCATCCGAACCGTCATTCAAATCGCCAACTGAATCCCGCAATGCGTCAAAATCCTTGACTGTTTTTTTTGTTGTTTCGGAAGTCCGCCTGACGGTTTTTTCCGTATCAGATAAAATTTGTTGATGTTTTTCTATCGCTTTGGTACTTTCGCCGACAATAACGCCCCACGCTTCAACAGCCTTTGTCGTTTGAGATATTACGGAGTCTATCGCCTTAAAAGTTACTAGCAATTCATTCGCACGATCTACTGCAACTTGTATCGCAGCCTCCGCCGATTTCAAACTCGACTCTAACACAGAAACATCAACGCTAATCGAAAAATTCAATTCAGATATATTACCGTCAACAGCCATAATAAATTTAAGGGTTAAGGAATTAGGAAACAAGGAATAGGGTTTTTAATTCGGACAACGGAATGCGAAATTTGGAATTGTAGGATTTTTATTTCAAAATTATGAAATACTTTTGCTTACCCCACTTGCCCAAAAAAACCTACCAAAAAGAAAAAACACACCCAGAAAACAAAACAAAAAAACATAACAGAATTAAATAAACTTGTGCAAAACAAAAAACAAAAAGAACTATTGACTACAAACGCCAAACGGATATAACTAAAACCCTTCTAAACCTAACCGCAATCTTTTACAAAAATAAAATTATAAAATGAAACTTTACGCTTTCATTACGCATGGCATCCCCGAAAATAACGGCTACCTAAAAATCGGCGAAACCCGCGGCGATGTTGATAAACGAATTAAAAACAATTCAACAACAAACAATACTAATTAAAAATGTTTAATCACGAATTTATCAAGAATCAAGAGACTTTGACCGTTTGTCAATTACTCAACAGTAATACTTTTATAATCCCAATTTACAAACGACCCTACGTTTGGCATAAACCACAATGCGAAACGTTGTGGAACGATCTGTACAATTTATTTGAAACCGAAAAACAAAACAACAATAAACCTAACAAATCACATTGTTTTCCTGCCTGTTCTGACGAAAGTATTGACGATCAAGTTTACTCGCTTGGTTCTGTATTTTTATCGATTCCAAATTTACACACTGACGAAGCGTTTAAATTAACTTTACCTAACGCCAGCGACCGACCGTATTGTATAGTTGACGGTCAACAACGTTTAATCACGATTTCATTACTCTTGCGGGCGTTGTGGCATGACGACTTGCAACAATACGTCGAATTTATACGCTGCTTTCAACGCTGCAATAAATACAACTTCAATGAATCGTTAGGTTCGCGTTTCTTGTTTAGCAATTTGGACTTGCGTTACGATTTAGATGAAACTTTGCAAACAGTCAAAGAACCCGAACTAACCCATACGCTATATTACAAGAATTACAGTTACTTCAAAAATAAAATTGACTCGCTTTTTGATAAATTGGAAAATCGCAAAAAATTTATCAATACTATTTTGCACAAAACGTACTTTTCTAAAAATATTTACCCAAACGAAATTAGAGCAATGACGTTTTTTGAAACGCCAAAACATAAAGGTCTTGTCCAAACCGACGGCGATAAACTTAAAATAAAACTCGCTAAACTTGCGTTAGAAGGGTCAATGACTACTTTTGCTAGTTTCGATAATTTTAGTTCAGCGTGGTGGCTTTTAGAATCAAAAATTGACGCGTTACGTAATGCGTCAAATAGAAAAATAACGCTTAATAAATTGTTTCAGCGTTATATGATCGCATTACGCAAAAAACACAACGATACAACGCCGCTAGTCAAAATCAAAGATTTCTTTGAAGGTAACGTAAAAGATACGCAAAATAATAAAAGAAAAACAAACAAATACACATTTGAAAAAATCGGATGGTCAAACGTAATCACATCACTAGAACAAATAATAAACGAAATGACCTCACAATCACAACAACAAAAATAAATACATATCTTACTATTTACATTTTACGTAATACTTCAAGTCGCTTTGAGAGTTGTTGTAATTGCGCCGATTCTGTAACTCTATCTGATAATTGAATTATTTCGTCTATTTCGGCAAAGTCTGCACTTTTATTGTTTTTTGACAACGCAGCATATTCAACTTTCATTGCTAATTCTAACGTTTTTAATTTTTTAGCAAGAACGCCTTTTTCAATCATTATATTTTCATCTATCGCTCTTACTTTTATATAATCGTCGTCTAACAAATTCAATTGTTTGTAATAGAACGCATCAACTTCATTATATTTTTTTGCTATTTCGTCTTTTTGTTTCGTTAACATATTTGCTTGTTTTTGCAATTCTAATAATTCTTTGGTTCTTTGGCTTTTAATGGTCAATATTTGTTTTTGTAGATTATCTTTATCGATTGGCAATTTTCTACGTTGCTCTTGCAATTCATTAAGTTTTTGTTTGCTTATTTCGTAATCTGCCATCGCAACCCGAAACCTAGCCAACTCTGCTGTTCCGTTAAACACGCCTATTTGACTTATCCCCATACGTTCATGTTGATTTGCTTGTAAGCTTTCAAACATAGATATATCCGCAATATTTTGATTTCCCATATAACCGTAATCTTTCATAAATTAAAAGTATTGAAAATAAAAGCAAAATTTAACAACAATCAATATATTAACAGATAAACGCCTAATCATGCGTATAGAAAAAACTGAAAATAATCCAGATTAGATAATTTGACCAATAGAAAAAAACAGTCAACTAGATTTACACAACCTGTTTGTAAAACGTTCCTTGCTCTTACGTAATTCGTCCAAGTTATAGATAGAAACACGATCTACGCCAATATCCGCAATAACCATATCACAACAAACGCCAATAACAGACGATAAACCTTTAACACATTCTTTATTTGATTGCGTACAAAAAACTTCAGCGTCGATACTAACAAACGATCTAATTACTTCCGGTTCAGGATGATCATAACGATTGCCATAACCAACCGAAACAATCGCATAATCCGTCTTGATATTATCAAAAAACCATTCGCGATCTCCTTTATTAGACCAAAAATTACCACCATGATGCGGAACAGTTAAAATCTGCACACGTTGCACGCCGTTATTATTGACAACTCTACGCCACGCTTTAACAGGAGCATCCCCAGAAAAAATAACCTTCTGCGTCTTAACCGTCAAAGCAATTACACCACACGTAGCATTACTTACAGTCGTACTACTCGCAACATTTGTAGAATTACTCGTCAATTCAAGATTTCGTATAAAATACGGATGTAAGACAGAAACGCAAATATTTTTTTCATTATTTTTCCAAATATCGCCAGTATCGTGTACTTCTAAACGTTCAACTAATCTTTCCAAGTCAGAATTATCAGAAATAGCCTCTTTTATATCGGCATACACGGCAATATCTTCCAATTTACGATCTATCAATAAATAAATTTTATCAATACAACCACAAAAACAATCAAGAACATTTTTTACATCGCCTACATGATCAGCGTCATTATGAGACAAAATTAACGCTTCTATATGTTGTATATTGTGTTCTTTTAATAGAAGGATCAAAGGACTAACATCTTTAACTTCGCCTTTATCTTTTTCTTTAGGTCTATATCGTCCTGTGTCTATTACAATAGCACGAAAATCGCCCAAAAGAATAACTTGAGACGTACCCTGACCAACATTGACAAAACAACACGTAGCAACAATATCTGTATTACACATAATCTATTTCCAATATTCAGATTGCGTTATTTTAACAACGGGTATAGACTGAATGAACTTGTCAACATCCTCTTTCGAATACACTTTATGATTTGAACGTTTAACCTCAATTATTTTGACAAGTTTAGCCGTTTTACGCTTACACATTTTTTTTGCGCGAAAATACTCGCCAATATCATAAGCAGATAATTCTTGCGGACAATTTGACAAATCAACTATATTTACATGACCATCCAACCACTCAATTTCAAATTTATCATCGTACTTCTTAATCACTTTTCCTGTTTGCTCAAAGCACAAAAGAGTTTCAGGAATATCTACAAGTTTAACAAAAAATTCATACAACCTTTTTTCTCGCTCATCCCGTTCCCAATGAAGTTTAGAATAAATTACCTGGAAATTGAGATGAAAAGATTCTTGCCATTTGTCTAACGCTTCTTTTCTAGTCTCGCCTACTCCTTGAATATCAGGTAGCACAAGAGGAGAACAAAAGCAAGAAAAATAATTTTCAGACTTCTGTTCTATAACAACACGTATTGCATTATAAAAGGAATAAGTATAATGATCGTGCTGAAACCCTTTTATCCATTTACTGTTAGTTTCTGGGATTAAAGGATATTCTTGTTTTGCATAACGAATATTTTCACATTCTATATTACAAAGATAGGGATTAGAATACAATTCGTATTCATTCTGATTTATTACTATTGTTGACATCGTTTTAATTAAATAGTTTTTTACATTTATCTGTTAAATTATTTTCAAACATATCAAGTAAAAATGTATGAACATCATCCAACTCTACAATATAATTAGATGTATCACGTATGTTTTTCATACAAAACCAATTAAGTTGCAAAGTATTTGAAGTTTCATTAGCGCCTTTAGGCAATTGGCTAATTCGCAAATTAAGATCAATCCCATACTCTTCTTTAGAATTGAAATCTAAACCAATGTAAAAATTACTCAATCTTTCATGTACTCCTTTATCATAATAAAACCCGAACTGAAAATACTCATTAAACTTAAAATCTACGGTAGGTATAGAAATTACATCTAAATACAACAAACCAACACTCTTAATTATGTCTGCTTTCAGATATTTTTGATATTCAGCGACATATTGACAAACCATTTCTCGCACATCGGAATAACGCGGATAAATATGTCTGTCACGTGATCTATGACACCTTACATAATTTTTAGCGACTGTCAAAGAACGACTCATATCATCACTCCTACCCCATACTTCGCCTATTTGTTCTGCTGTATAATCATCCCGTATTTGTCCCATTCTATTACCGTAATTACGTATTTTAAATTCTGGAAACTGCTCAATAAATTTATCGCCTAATTCTTTATTCCATTGTGGACTCTCATTTGACAAATTAAAGCCGCAAATAGAGGCTACCTCCACAACAGGCGGATTCTTATATTTAACTTTATTTTGTTCACTCATTTCTATTTCCTATCAAAAATAAATTCTTATTCGCAAAATACTCAAATAGTTAGTTTCTACTATGAATTATATCAATTACACGAAACCAGTCAACGGCAACTTTTTTTGAGGGATAAATAGGACAATTTTTTGTAACAAAAAACTACGCCCTATTCTTATTTTAAGAATACGTTTCTTAATCTTTTTATAGTCTAATCTGCATCTGATTGGATTTCATTCATGCAATACCCTTTTATAATATTACGTTGTTGTTCAAATTCAATCGGTATGTATTGGAAATTTTCTGCTTTGTTGCCCGCTATAAACGGTTTAATGAAATCAGATTTTGTACTACTTGCAATCTCATCGCAAAACTTTAGTATAGAATCACAATCACAAAACGTAGCATTTTCCCATTTACCTTCAATTGTATTATCAGAAAACATACTAATCCAGAAAACAGGATACGGCTTTCCAGAAAAAACGCCTTTTAATTCAGAACGTCCAGCATATCTTATTTTTGATCTAATAAAAGCAAAGTGTGTAATTGACCGTTCACTTACTAGCGAATCAGCCAACATCCATAACAAATCCAAAGAGACAACAAGTTTGCCCGATGTAGCAAATTTTGTCAATCTAAAACCGCAGTCTATCGATATACCCACAAAATCAACAGAATAATCGTCAGGTTTAATTGCATTTGACGCATAATTTGGAATTAAGATAATACGATTATTTACTGGAAAACCTGCAACCCACACAGTACCTTTACAACGCGGTTTTATGTCCTGTTTGGAAAGGACGATGTTGTAATCTGCGATTGTTTGATAGAACGCTCGTATATGTTCCAACGTTTGTCTTGAATCGGTCAACGGAGCATAAAACAATATCTCATCGCCTACAAATTTCCACAAAGCAGGATGTAACGGTTTGTAAGTAAACGGATGACCGTCCAATATGTCATATTGTTGCAAAAATTGTAACGGAAAATTGATATAAAACGACTTAAACGTACTACACCAATCATCATCGCCTTGCGTTTGCCTTGCTTCAACTTTATACGCTGTCGACCCCTCAAAATCTACCGAAAAGAAAATACACAAACACCAACTATTTTCTTTTTCCGCTTTTCTGACAAAGTCTTCCGATTCTTTTGTGTAATCGTTAGTTATTATTTTACAATCCATATTTTTCTTGTAGCGTTATTCGGTCTTTTATAATTTCAGGCGGTACTAGAAAAGCAATTACCAACGAGTTGATATTATTGTTATATTTTTTTTGTTTCGCTTCAAATAATTTCGCAGGCATTAAAAAACCAAGAGCAAACGTATTCGCTTCCTTTTCTATATCGTTATTTCCACGATGACACGCATAACACATGCCCTTATCAGAATGCAAAACGTAATGGGCGTACTCGTGAATCATCTTATACCGCTGCGTAATAAAAATCGCATGCAACGGAATAATAACATCAAACGTTTTGTCTTGATGGACATAAATTGTAGTATCAAAAATATCTTGATGCTCTTTGTATTGCTGCATATCTATATAATGAATTGTACCGTTTTGCCCGCCAATAAAATCATGTAAAGCGCCCACGCCTAAAACAGAACTTGCATCAATACGACTTTTTTCCTCGCCCAATTTATAAATATCCTTTAAGTCGCAACCGCATTCGACCATCGGTTTATAACCCGATTTAATTTCCAAAAGTTCCGTTAATTTCATTTTACAACTCCTCTAACAAAATAAATAATACGCTTACATTACTAATTTTAAACTGTTCGCAATTGAGTTTTCGTTTATCTTCGCCTGCCTAGCTTTCGGACGGCAGGCTTTGACGCTTTTAAATCAATGAATTTCAAGGACGAGCTGTTTACACACAATACACGCATTGATTTACAACAACCTTGAATATGTTTTTCCATTTCTGCATAATTCTACCAATTACACGAAACCAGTCAACGGCAATTTTTTTTTTTGAGGGACAAGTGAGACAATTTTTTGTAACGATATATTGTTTTTTAATCGCTTAAAATGGTGATTGAGTGATCGAGTCTTAAGTCTGACGTTCCTCCTTCTGGCGTTGCTAATTGTAACTGGTGCGTTGTTTTTGTTCCGCTTGCGTTAATTGATTCTGTTGCAATTAGACATCTGAATTTATACCGTCCAGCGGGCATCGTCGAAACGCCTATAGCGTTAATTATAACATTTAATGTTGTTGGGTTTATTCCTACAGTTGCGATTCCGGCAATTGTATTATCTGAATCTTTCTTGAACGTAACCGTATTTGACGTTGTGATTGGCGTTGTTTCAGCGATGTCAAAATAATATAGTTCTGAATTCGCAATAGTTGTCTCCGATTGTATAGTAACGTCTGCAAGTTTTATATAAACATTTGCTATCATCGGATAATACAAGTTGGCTGTTGCTGTTTTGTATTGTGGCGGTTCTGGCTCAGGTTCTGGCTCTGGATCTGGTTCAGGCTCTGGTTCTGGCTCTGGTTCAGGTTCTGGCGTTATCGCTGCATCGATAGCGAGTTCAAAAGTAGCGCCGCCAACAATTTGTAAAACTATTTTATGGACTTCTTTATTTTCATCAGCGACCGATATTGTATTGACCGCCTCTTTGATCTGATACCTGTGTTTGCCTATCGCAAAATTCGTACATGCGAATAGTGATAAATCAGTCAAATGAATATTAGCCGTCCCCGCCAATTCATTCGTATCTTCAACGAGCATACCTATAAATAAATTTTCCGCAATTGGAACGGGCGCGTCTTGTACTTCAAAATAATAAACTGAATTATTCGCAACCGCCGCTGATGAATTAATCGTAACATCGCCAATATTATACCAAACGCTTTCCTTCCTATAGTATAACGCTGTAAGAGCGGTCGCCATTCCTGAAAGCCATCTTGTATCAATTAACGCTTGTACCGTATCCGCATCCGACATTACATAATTATCAGCACGGTCAATATAACGCTTGACCTCGCGCAATATCACATCCGCATTTTCCCTATCTATATTTTTTTTTGTAGTTACACTCATTTTTGACTATGATTTTTAACTGCGATTAGAGACAAATGGGACAAAGAATAATTTTTGTAACGAAAAATCTACACCCTATCCCTTACCCTCTACACATTTTATTTTAAGAATATGTTTCTTAACCTTTTTATTTCGTTGTCTGTAGCGTCTGCTGGATCGGGCGCATCTAGGCATACGTTTACAGTTGTACCAGGAAATAAACTCAACTCTTTACACAATTTTTTTGCTTGTTCTTGCGTATCAGGTTCGTTGTCAAAACAAATTATTCGTTTTGCGTAACGGGCTATTTTGCGTTTCTGTTCTACCGTAACTGATTTGCCAAAAGTCGCTAACGCTTGCGATCCTATACGCCAAGCGTCAAATACGCCTTCCACAATAAACACGACATCATAATAAGTGACCAAATGCTCGCCGTATAACATCGATTTGATCGAAACTAATTCTTGCTCTTTCGACGCAGATAAATACGCAGGTATCGATTTACCTACCGCCCGCGTCGTCCACGTTACAATATTACCCCGAACATCATAAACAGGAATAAATAAACGCCATTGCATATAAGGTCGAACCGGATCATGACCTATCCCGCCCACGCCATACCGTAACACAAATTCAATATCTATCGACCTGCTAGTCAAATAATCACAATGTGCCGGCAACAAACCGCCAACGCCTTCAGGTATGACCAACCGCTTATCAATCGCCGCCGCACGCTGCAACCGAATTACACCCAACTGCGATAACAACAAACGAATATCATCACACGGAAATAATTCACGCAATACATCATACGCCGAATGCCAACCACACGCATAACAATTAAAATAATTCAACGACTCATTATAACCCAAATGCCACTTACCCGTCCCACAAAAAGGACATTGCAATTGCAACCAACCCGCACGAACATGCTTGTCCCTAGAAGACGTATCCAAAAACAAAACGCCACGACTACGCAATAACTCGCGAAATAACATTTAAGGATTAAGGAATAGTTTTTTAATTCAGTCAATTGCGTTATCCGCTTCTACATTCGCTTTCACTTTTGCCCGCAATTCTTCAGGTAAATTGAAAACATACGGAATTAACATTGATTTCAATTCCGGTTGTTGCATTGCATTGTTCAATTGCAACGCCGCCATCGTCGCATAATATAACCGCTCAACATCCAACTCAACCTTAAACGATAACTCCGCATCCAACTCGCTAACACCATCATCATAATATTGTCCAGACGCAATACGCCGCGACTCTACTTGACCGTCAACAGCATCACGTTTGACTAGCACAAACGAATACAATCTGTCTTGCATACCGTCAATAAAATCTTGACGATCCCGTAAATAACCCGACCGCAATTCAATAAAATTACTACGCAACTCATAATCGCCGCCGTCTATCATACGCACAAATTCATCGCAAACGTTAAACACATTCACGTCAACCGTCATCAAATGCGACGCTTGCAGCGACGTCTTTAATTTAATATCCAACGTTTTTTCAGGGTCAGTCGCAAATTGCAATTCAGTTATTCCCCGCTTCAACAAACCCGCACGCTTGAACGCCGCATAACCATACTGATTACGCAAACGCACACTCAAATCCGAATCCGCCAACCGCTCAACTTCACTCAACGAAACAAACGGAACTTTGTCCGAATAATACATCACACGCATTACGTCGTTATAACCATAACGCACTACGCAACGCCCGCCGCCAACATCATCCCACGACAACCACGAACCAAACAAATCCGACTTAATAAGCAAATCATAATTCAACATTTTTTTATATCCCCTTAATTTTCGACTGTAATTTTTTTAGATGACAATTCACCTTGAAGATCAAATAGAACAATTTTTGTTTAAAAACTACTCCTACATTATTGCATCCCAATTTTGTGAACGGTCATTTCAAAGAAACGTAATCTTTGATACTAATATGCCAACTTTTCGGTCAAAATTAAAATAAAACGTCAAAAGTACGCAATTAAATTGACATAAGTAGTCAAATTACATGGATATAAAATTTATTGTTTTTTGTTGTTTTGTTGCGGTTCAAATAACGGACAAACCAACGGCGAACAATCCATAACACTCCGTCGCAACAATTGACCGCTCTTGCCCGTAACCGTCGGCTCACTGCACAAAACCGCTTCCCGCTTGCACGGTCGCAATTCGTGATACAACTCACTCGGCTCTACCGCTACCCTAAACTTACAAACGTCCTTCATTGAATTGATAATTTTTTAACTGCTTTCACTTGAATTTTCATACAGACACAATACATTGCGTCTCTACTTTATAAGATTCTTGTATTATCCTAACTTGCTAAATTGCATCGGACACGCTACCGCCAAACTGCCCGCAATATACAACATGTCCAACTCATTATACGAACCTTCCCTACGCACTATCCAATTCAACCTGCGTACAGATTGATCCCGCTCTTGCGGCGTAGCGTTAATACCAATAATACCCGTAGCATGAGCCAACTTCGTCTTCGATTCAGAAAAATTAGATTTGTCCAAAACTTTCGTCTTGTAACTAGCGGCGTCCGCTTGCGTCGCCGTAATAATTAAACAATGTCTGACTTGCGATAATCCCCGCAAACGCCGCCACGTTTCGTCAACTTGATGCCGCTTTTCCAACCGACTGTCAACCGGAATCAATAAATCCGCATAATCAATCACAATCACATCCGGCGTCCAACCCACACGCTCCCACGAATCCAATACCGACTCCAACGTCAACACCGATACCGTACTATTCGCATGAACCGATAAACGCAACAAACCACGATCTATCGCCAACTCATTACAAGCCGACAACGCATCTTCCACATCCAAACCAAACTCAAAATATTCCTGAACCGGATCCGTTATAACATTACGCTTCCGGTCAACTTCCAAACAAGTCGGAAAACTATAATAACCCCGACGACGAGGACGCTTCGTTACACGCTGCATTAAACGCAACATAATCTGATTCTGCGACATATCCCCTATCTCAAAAAACGCAACACGACGACGCTGCAAAACCGCACGCCACGCTACATCCAATAACATAAAAGTATTATGCACCACAACGCCATCAGCAACAAAATTATGATGCGTTTTAATAGTCAAATCATACGTATCAAATACGCCAACCGACTCAATCAAAACAACCTCATCCCACAAAATATTGGAAGCGCCAAAGAAGTCTAATTTTTTTGGTACTGCAATAAAATCGCCTACCTCCAAAGAATCCAATTGTTTCCAACCGTCAGGCGTTAAATACTTGTGATTCGCCGTTGTTGTAACTTTACGCCCCGATTTAGTCGTAACTTGAATACACTGTTTATCCCCATTATCCCAATACTCGTCAATATCAGCCTCAACAAAATTTTGCGTAATCTCATTGTACGAAATCACCTTTTTATTGATGCGTTGACGAACTACTTCACGTACCGGATACATTGAACCGTCGGCAAAATATACCAACGCGTCGCCTTTTACGCATTTTCCCATTTTTTCAGGCGCTAGAAACGCTACCAAGTTATCACGGCTAAATATATCGCCAAAAAATAACGACGCATCTTCCATGTTGACATTTTTCGATCCAAATTTTATCAATTGTTCGCTTGTTGCCGAAAACGCCAACCGAATCGCAGACTCGTCCTTTAACGGATCAATTCCGTAATTCACGCCTAACTCAATTTGACGGAATTTGTGCAAGTCCAATATCGCCGAACTCACGTCGCCGCCGCTCAATTTCGTTACTACACGGTCAACAGATCGCCGTAATTGCTGCGAATTAAAAAAATCATTCGCTACCTTAAACAAATAAACGTCGTCACCCCGAATACGTTGAGACTCCAATTCCAACGAAACTAATAACGATTGCAATAAATCAATTTGACCTTGATTCAATTGCCGCCGTTCTACTTCCGCCGACAACGCCACTTGTATATCATCGCCAACAGGACGCTTGTACAAAACATAAAAATTTATACAAACATCCGCTATAATATTCGCCTCAACCGTATCAAATAAACCAGACAAACCCGAAGCGGCAACAGACGAAACAAACGATAAATCCACCATCAAACCCGCCAATATACGACGCACCACTCCCGAATCAAAATCTTGTATCTCCATAATAAAACTTATGCCAACAAAAAAACAAAAATTAAAAGAAAAAACAATAAAACAATTAAGACCATAATTACAACAAATAATATATCAGAATAAATATAAACAATTTTCATAATAATAAAGAAAATTAAATAAGATTTGACCAACACTCACAATCAGTCAATACCATCTTACAGACAAAAACAAAAAACAACCAGACCGCTTTTGTCAGAAAATTACACAAATTAAAAAGATTTTTAAGAGAAACGGGACATCATATATTATCATTCCTCTACAGTACACATCGCATAATCAGCAGTAAATTGTTTTGTTGTAGTTGTTTGTTTTACTTGATTTAGATATATTAGTTCTTGCTCAGCTGCTTTAAGAATAGGAATAACTTTTTTAGGCGACAATATTACCGGTTCAAATAAGGAATATGTACTATTTAATCTGCTTATAGGCGACCACTTAAAAGAATATTCCACTTCTAAATTATTAAATTCTGAATCTGTATCTGATTTGGCTATTTCCATTATAGATTCCATTATAGAAATCAATGATCTGCACAAATCGGCATTAAATCCATTTCGATAATTTTTAACAATTATCGACCGTTCGCCATGTAACGTAGCATCAACGACGTCTTTTATACCAATAGCAATACGTTCTGTTACTCTTCTTACCTGATTAGGTATATCTACTGATATACCAAAACTCCCTCTAAACGTATGCCCAAAAAGACAATTTTCAGCAATTTTTTTACTGTACTTTACTGCATGATCCGATGGCATAAGAACATAATTTGTATTATTTGGTTCAACTTGATCTTTTACCATAAAATCCATTTGAACCGTTTTTTGTATCATATCATACGTACTATTTAAAAAAGAGGTCATAAAATTCAAAGGAATACCATACATTCGACTTTTTTTATTAGTCGTAATAAATCGTTGTTGTAAAATATCATAATCGTACAAAAACACTTCATTAAGAATATCAGTCTCGTCTACGCTTCTGACATTCGCTATACGTTGAATCGCACGTAACACAGCAAAATTTGAATCAGAAAAAGAATCATCGACAGGCACATCAATAAGTAAACCTTTCTTATTGTATTGTAATGTCCCATAAGTAACAATATTCGGATTATCCTGTTCTATCTTTTTCCAGCCTGTGTTGGAAAGATATTTAGTAAACAGAGAAACGTCAGGCAATGATTCTGGCAAAATTTTAGTATTAAATTCAAACATAAATTATCAACTCCCTATAAATTTTCCGTTTTTTCTCTTTCAACTTGTCTCAATTTTTCAATCTCTTCAATTATTACTTCAGGGGTAAGAATCTTTTCAAAATATACTGTAACATTTGACTTGTTACTCGTTTTTGGCGTTTTATATGAAAAATATTTCCAATAACAACATTTACGTAAAATTAAACTTCCAGTAGAAATTGTTACCCATTCCGATTCATTACGAGGCAGTACAAGCAAAATTAACATAATTGGTTTATAACGCATACATAATTTATTATAGACATCAGCGTCAATAGTACAAGAAGCGCCTCCTTCACATTCTTTAGCATTTTTTGATGCTTTTAGTTGAAAGGGAATTTCTATGCCATCATCATAGAGTTTACCAGTATCATTATCCTTTGACACACTGAAAAAACGTCCGTCTGTACCATAATCAAATTCAGATTCATTAATAGTAATATTAACGCTCGCTTTTGCAGCTAAAGCCGACATGTAGGAACGATGAATCAATTCTTCACGATGTTGTAATAGCAACATGATAAGATTATTACAGTTTATATCAAAATACGAAATCACAAATTAAATATTAGTGAAAACAAAGAGCATTTATTGACTATCGACTTAACAAAACAAAAACTTGAATAAAGATAGAAATATTTTGTACATGACCGTTTTACGTCTAAACGTCCCTAATACATTTATGCATAAAATTTAATTTTACTCCAACTGCCTGGTAACGAAACAGTAGACCAATTAACCGCATTAGACGAATATGCAATTTTATCAGTTGCAACCGCAACAAATGTACCAGAACCATAAGCCACACTACGCCAATCGCCAGGCAAATCAATAATCACCCAATCCAGAGACGAATAGTCTGAAAAAGACGCGTATGCAATCACGTTAGACCCAACGCCAACAAATTTATTAGAATCACAAGTCACACCCTGAAGAGACGACATACCGCTTGGATACGACTTTATTACTCCATTGGACAAAAATGAAAAATCTGATGGACTAGAACTAAAATACACATAACCATGCGAACCGACAATTACACCCCGTCCCTCCTTGTATATTATATCCGTCCACTTATAACTACGAGCAGATGTACCCCCAATAGTACCAAATTGCCACCACGTGCCGTAAGATGACCAATTTGACGTGAAGCAAAAATTACACACATCATCCATTTTCGTACTAGAATCCGCATCAGGTCTTTGACCAACTACAACACACACGGCATCCGTGATTGCCATTGCATTCCAATAACCAGCCACAGCCATTACAGCACCATCTATTTCAGGAATAATTGATTCGAGTATATACTCAGGTCTTGTCCAACTCCAGTCGAAAACGCCTAATGACATTATTCCACTCACAAGATAAACGCCTGCCGTTGCCCTATATAAACTGCCTTTGCACTCGATATTAGTTAATTCTCTTGTCAACCCCTTCCAAGTTACTTTATCTTTTGCATATACAGAGGATGCCCCAGCGCCTGCAATAACAACATTATCGTTATGGTTAAATGCCACACCGCGTAATTGACCGGACTTAATCGCTTCTGTAATAGTCCAATTCAATACATCTGAACCAATTGTATATGCCACATTTTTACCGCCTGTCATTATAAAACCGTCTGCAAAGAACGGTATCATATTTCCCCATACTTTTTTCCCGTTGTAGATAGCGTTGACGTGGTGTCCGTTCCAGATTGGTTTTGCAATGTGTATTCCGTTGTAAATAGCGCCCATGATCTTTAAAAGTTAGGTGGTTAATTGTTTGGACTATGATTTTTTTGGTTTTTATGAGGTTTTTGAGAGACAATAATTGTTTTTTAATCCTCCAAGTAATAGCAAAGAATATTGTTGTTTCCTGCCGCTGTTGTTGCTGCGGATTCGGACGCGAACATTGTTTCGTGCGTTTTCATGCCTCTGTGTACATGGTCTTCTTTTGCGTACTTTACACTTGTACCAACAGCAGCAGTCCCCAACGGTTGCGGCGCTGCCGTCGCTGGTTGAATTGCAGCCGGTATTGTCGGTTTATTTAATATTTGCGCAACGCCACTCGTTGCAGCCCAATCCGCATTCACTTGAGCAGATGCAACATCAGGCTTGTCAGTCAAATCGTTGTAACTGATTTTTTTAGAATTTACGCCGTTATGATCGTGTCCACTTGTTGCGTTAAATCTATCAGTCAAATCTGGAGGAATCGTCGGCGTGTTGAGAATGTTTTCATATTCAATTTTTTTAGAATTTTCACCATCGTGATCGTGTCCACTTGTTGCGTTAAATTGACCAGTTAAATCCGGAGGAATCGTCGGCGTGTTGAGAATGTTTTCATATTCAATTTTTTTAGAATTTTCACCATCGTGATCATGCCCAACATCGGGATCGGTTGTTTGACCTACAGTTGTATCAATTGCGTCTAACCTCGCAATAAGATCGTCAAACTCGTCTCTTATCACTTCCAACGCTTGCCGTAAATTTGACTCCGTTACCTTCTTGACCACTTTGCTATCCCACAATTAAAAAAATTTTAAACTGTCCTTACTTGAAATTGAATTTACATTCTCACGCCGTAACCGTTCACTGAAAATTTGTTTAGTAATTACGTTTTGGCTGTTTTTTGAGGGACAAGTGGGACAGGAGGAACAAATGGGACAATTTTTGTTGCAAAAAACCTTTCTCATAATTCCGAATTCCGAATTTCCTCCCCTACACTCTATTCTCTAAAACTTGTCGCTTAAATTTCCGTGAACGTTTACACAATATTTATCGCAAAATATTCAACGTAAAATTAGCCGCAACATATTTACCTTGACTGTCAACAGCAAAAATCGCCGCGTAATAATCGCCACTCGATAGCGAACCCGATGTAACGCCCGTTTCACCCGCCGCAACTACTACATCACGAACATACACAAAATTAACATCATATATTCTAGCCGTAACTACAGGCAAAACATCAACGTTGACCATGTTAAAATGAGCAGCATTGTCAGAATAAAATTTGTACAACGCAAACGTTACGCCTTGAACATTGGGATACTCGCCGTCCTCCGGTATAAGCGTCGTCGCAACACCGTCAACATACGCCGCCGTCCCCACGCCTACGTTGATCAACAACATTTGCAATACCTCTTCTTCCGACAAGCCTTCGCCAAATTTCTCCTTAACAGAATTAGCCAATTCAGACAAATCAATCGGATTAGTTGTAAAATTACGCGGCAAACCCTCTATCTTCGTCGTGTAACTCCACGCAAAAACACCTTCCGATACTTCCGCATAATCATACCTTGAAATATCGCCCTCATGCGGCGCCGCATCCGATTGGACATACGCATAATCGCCTACACGCGGATTAGATATTGCCGATAACGCCGTTACATTCGCCACACTGTTGCGAAACCTACTGCCTGCCGCCAAAACCGCAACCTTGCCGTCAACATAACTCTTCACTCCCGACAACGATTGCTCCAAATTTTCCGGATAAACTACTTTTTGAACCGCCATAATATTTTAGGGGTTAGGGTTTAGGGGGTAGGGAATAGTTTTTTACATTCCCTACACCCCGACCACTAACGTCAATGAATTATTGTCAAAAATTAAATTTTGATTATGAATTAAATTCCGCTTACAAACTTGAACGTTGCCGCCGAAATCTCGCCCGTCGCAGTCAACACCGATGATACTTTAACATAATAAATCCCGTCATACGCAGTCGTATCAAGATAAGTAGTCGTATCTGTTCCCGCAAACGAAATCGACGTTACTTCCGCAAACGCCGCATCATAAACCGTAACCGTATAAGTATGAACCGCCGCCTTGTCCGATAACGACCAACGAATATCGCCAGGCGTAGATTCAACCTTGAAAAATTGCGTAGTCGTATAAATCTCCGACGTAAACAAACTGCTACTAAACGTACCCAAATCGACAGCGCCCTCAAACGGATTAAGAAAACCAGTATCAATCAATAATTCCATAACCTCATTAGAATTTAACGCCGCCGTCGCCAACGAATCTAACAACGTTTGCAACGCCGTATCCAATTCATCTATCGTAATCGGATTAGTTGTAAAATCACGATTGTCAATTTCTATCGCCGTAATATATTCCCAACCTTCGCCGTCATACTTGTAAATCGATGATTGACCGTCGTTGCTCTCATCATTCAATACTATCGCCAAATCACGAACCAACGGATCAACAATCGAACTTAAACCCGCAACAGATTCAACAAAATCCCGCACTCGAAAACTATTCGCTGCATTCGGCGTTGACCGCTCATCAATATAAATTTTAATCGACGTTAAAAACGCTTCCTGATTAGCAGCGTCTATAAATTTTTTCGCCATAAATTACTCCATGTTATAATTAAAGCGACATCCCGTTTAAGGATGTCGCTCCCCCTGTTTTTTACTCACCGCCAAAAATACTTGCTATCAACGCGTCAACTTCCGCATTCGTCATCGCAACGACAGTATCACCGTCAATCACACTGATACTTTCCACTTTCAAATCCGTGTAAGCGTGCGAAGCCATAACAGACGATTCAATTATGCCGCCTAACAATTCATAAACATGAATTAAATCAAGTACGCCGTGATTTGTTATCGCTATATTTGTCGCTTTGGCAAAACCAGTCAATACAGGCGCGTCAAACGTTTCAGTCCAAGCGCCGTCAAAACCATACTTCGTAACATACGTAGCGCTAATCCAACCGTTAGTCGAATTGTATATGTCTTGAACGGAAACATATTCGCTGTCGTCGGCGCTCGATCTGAATAATCCCAAATGCGTAGTTTCGCCGCCGTCATTAGTCCAAAAACCAAAAAATAAATCAGGTTGACCATTGACCAACGCATAATCAGCAGCAACATCACCCGAAAACGGAGTCAACACAGGCTCCGTTGAAGTTTCAAACGCCAACGTTACGCCGCGCGGAACTGCCAAACTCGGAGTCCACGTATAATTCGACGCTTCTATTTTATTCGCCTTGCGTGCGTCTATAATACCCCACGCATTACTTAAAGCCCGCTGCAAATTAGCAGGATTGACAATTGTTACAGCCATAATAATTCCTTTTAAACTGAATTAAAAATTAAATTAGTTATTAAATCAACTTCATCATTCGTCAACGCAACAACATCGATTTCGCCGTTGCCGCCGCCGTCGCCTTGAGTTACCCAATATTCTGTATCCGTTACAAGAATATTAGGCGGCACATCCCTAATCGCCTGATACAAATATTTGCCAGACGTTACTTTAGCGCCAGCGCCATACGGTATTGCCGGATTATGTTCAATAAACAATGAAACTGTCATAAATAACAACAAAACAAAAAAACACTATAACAAATTACCACTTTCCTGTGTCAAATTTACCAATACGCTTTTATGCCTAATTGTTTGAATTGTTTTATTGCTAAACGCCACGTAAATAAACTGTCTAAACCGTTGTACAACAATAATTGCTCGATTGGGATTTCATGCAACTTGTTCAATTTGTCCACACTGGAAATATACGGTTTGACCGGATCGTCATAACCACTTACGCCAAAATTAACCAACGTCTGAAACTTCAAACCACATACCCCCCGCCTGCAATCCAATATATGCGAATTCAAAAACGTATCCGCGTACCAATTATTGACCGAAACGCCAAACCAAACATTACTCCATCTATCCTCAAACTTCAAATTATGCGCTATCTTGGGAATCCCCGATTGCAAAAAAGTACGCCAAACCGGAATAATATCCGGCGTCATCGGAAACGCTACCGTCTCAAAAACCTTCTTATAACCGCCTAAACAAACCGAAGCCGATAACACTCGCGAATTAGATACTTCAGGCTTCAAACAATTCGTCTCATAATCGAAAGCCGCATAACCCTTGTCAAAATTGCCGATATATTGCAATATTTCAGATATTTCATTTTTAGCGTATAACAATTTGACTTGATTTTGCGGCTCGATTTCACACGTTCCAAACGGGCGCTTGTCAATTACCCGCTTAATATTTTCGATATGTTTGTTAAACCACAAAGCGGCAACTACACCCGAACCCCGCATCGCCGATATATCGCCGCCGCCATATTCCACTACCGAATCATAATCATACGTCGGACATATCCACGCATTCCAACGTTTCGACGGAATTTGACAACCGTAATAACGAACCGCATCGCCAACTTCCAAACCACTAAAAGCGCCAGATAATACAGATTGAACCGCAACAATACCAAGCGGAATTATTACAACAGGATTTAACTCCTTGACCGTTTTGTGTAAATTGTACAAACAAGACGTTGCCGCTACGTCAATATTAGACGCACCGTAACAAGCAACAGCGCCAGTCAACCAACAATCATTACGCAAATCAAAATCAATATTATTAAACGCCTCCCGCAACAATACATCCGTATCGCCAAACCACGAACCCGACGCATTGTTCATAGACGTAGGCGATCCCATTACAATCAGAATTTTTGATTTACCGTTACCGCTCGGTTGTAACGGATTGATACATTTTTTTGACGATTGCGAATTATTTTGCGATTTACGCCCGCAAGTCCCGCAACGCGCCGCTACCGGTTGTTGCAATAACTTCGATTTAATTTCACGACTAAATAACGCCATAATAAATTTAGAAAATAATAAAGAAAAATTCGGAATGCAGAATTAGAGACGTTAGTCTTTGTAAATTGGTTTTGTCCAATTGTTTTTATATCCTGATCTACGATAGTAGAAATTAAGTAATACTTCTAAAAAAAACAAATGACCCAAGAATACAAACATAATTCCGCATCCCAAATTCCAAAAATTTTTACGCTTTTTTCACTTCCGTAATATACGTCATTACGCCGTCGTCGATCAAAATACAATCTTCACAAACTGTACAAATATCGAACTTACCCAATAAATCTAATAACAATTTCGGATGTACTTTGAAAGTTACGCTGGCGCCGGAATATGCTACTGGATATTTTGATTTGAACCAACCGTACAAGCCTTCGCCTTTCATTTCAATTTGACTGCGTTCAGGGTTAAACGTAACAGTTATTTCATCCGAACCTCGCATATTTTCTTTGCTAAAAACAAAAGCGGTTTCAATTGAATCCCGCAACCCGTCTGGAAAAGTAACATCAACGCCGCTGCGTTTCTTGTTAATTATCGGGTCAACAGGAACGTCATACGAAACATTATGCCGCCTGCAATCTATATGCAAACCGTGAATATTTCTGAAATGTAACCAATTGCTTGTTACCGAATATTCAGTTACGCCCATTTTTAGTATTGAACGTAAATGACCATGCCGTACCAGACACGAACCGTCTATACCAAAATCCCAACGCACTCTACACAATTGGTGCAGCGTCGCCGACTCAATATAATTGTCCGTAATATGAATTGACGATAATTGGAAGTCGTCGTTGCTTTGCGAAACGCAATCCTCGACTATTACGACGGCAGTTGCGAATTTATCCGGCAACGGTCGCCAAACGGCGCTCGCAGAACGTTCTAATATGTCTATCGGCAACATCAAATTCGGATCGCACTTTATACCCGCTTCAACTTTATCGCCCCTTATAATCAATTCCGATTCACGCTGTTCTAACGTAACCGTCGCATCTGTTAATTTTGATAAAACTTTGAAAAACGGCTCGGCGACAACAGCGCCCGTTATACCCAAATCCAACGGCACAAAACAAGCGATATTTTCGTTAAACGTATAAGCCCATTTGCTAGCGCCGTCAAACGCTATACAATCCGATTGTTCTATTACTTCCTTGTCAGTCAGACCCGGCTTCAACAATTCCAAATCCGCCAACAATTGACTACGATCAACATTTTCCATAAATAAACCTCAATAATTTTTCAGGCGAAACGCCATACTGATTTGACCACTTCACTAAATATTTACGCATTTCCAATTGCGTTATTTCAAGACGTTTAACAGACAAACCAAAACCAGACTCAAAATGAAATTGTACAAACGATTCACTAGCGCCTATTTGACCTAGTACGTACTTCGTCAATCCTGTATCCAATTCAACGCCGCAACCCAACAATTTCGATTGCACGTCGTTGACTACGTACAAACTGCGACCTACCGCTAATTCCAATTCAGCAAAATCACAATCCCAAATAAAACGTTGCAAATAATTCATAACCGGTCGCAACCGCTCGCTAGAATACGGATTGACCGATAATTTATACTCATGCAAAATAACGCGAAACCATTCAATAAATTGCTGCGGCGAATTGTGTACGCGTTTGTTATTCAATTTGTACCAATCTATAACTTGCCGCACAACTGTTTCGCCGTACTTGTCCGATAACGCTTGCAATTGTTTACGCCAACGCTTAACTTGCTGCGAAGTACGCCACGTGCATTCCGTAACCGTTAATAATTCATTTAACATACGATTAACATTAGAACGCACGCCCGCAACAGGATTACCGCAAGAAATACCGCCAGCCAATCTATTACCACGCGAAACCAAAACCATAAACAATTCAGCAAAAAAGATAATTGAAAACAAAAAGGAAAAACTTAAACAAGTCAAATACGACCAATTAAATATATCCCCAACGTATAAACAACCGCTAATATATTATGCCAATTGAAACAGAATAATTATTAAAATTAAATTTGACCGCGCAAGAAAAAACGGCACACTCAATTTTACTCGAATGTACCGCATCTACGATAGTAAAAATTTTAACGTTCAAGAAATTATCGCCGTCTGTTTTTCACGGGAATTTTCTTTTCCTCTTCCTCATCGTTTTCGACTTTGTCTTTATCTTTGGAATTTTTGACTTTGTCGTCTTCTTCGTCTTCATCTTCGTTTTCAACGTCCTCGTCTTCATCTTCGTTTTTTACGTCTTCGTCTTCGTCGTCATTTTCAACATCTTTGTCTTTATCTTTGGAATTTTTGACTTTTTTGTTGAAAACGGACATTGAGCTGAATCCGAGCGAAGTATTAGCATCGCCTTGCAACGCCTCAAAAGCGCTAATATCGGCTAATTCTATAGACATATCTTACTTCTCCATTACTTTGTTAAATTAACAACCACGCCATAAATGGCACTGCTATCAATATAACCCAAAACAAAAATCATGTGTCAACAAAAAAACAAAACAATAAACATTTAAAATAAGATTACACAAAGTCTGACTACGCCAAACAATAATTTATCCTAAATCGGTTATTTCGGTTGCTTGTGCATTGTTAGGCGGTTCATCTAACATTTCAAAACAACACATCAAACCGCTAATAAACGCACAATCCCAAATATGAACAACCATCGACACTACATCAGGCGTAAATACTTCTATACGCTCAATCTGCTTGCGAACCTCTGGATACTCCGCTAAAAAATTTTCATATTCAACCTTGCCCAAATCATGCAACGATTCAAACATCTTCGCCAATTTACCCTCTACATCTTTTTCGTTTTCTGACATACCAAAAATAAATAAATTTGTTAAACCAAAATCGACCGCTAAAAAATACTCACAATTTGACCAACACTTTATATCAAGGATTATCCGCTGTTGATTCAATTTTTCTTGTCAATTGACTAGCCTAATAAACGCCATCCCAAAGCAACGCAGACGCCGTCGTATCTGTAATTCCGTGCGTATTACCATCAGGATCGATTCCTTACAATTCCCCCGCAGCGCCAATTTGTCTAGCTATTGCCCGTCTGATTACACATTTATAATCAGCATCCCACCGAGCATAAACTTGATACGTTTTTAACATTTCGTTTATAACATTTGCAACTTCAACACACTCGTCAACCGTTACTTCACCCTATCAATAATCTTGCATTACGTAATTAGTCGCATATTTCTCATGATCTGCTGTAGTGTCCGTTATGGAATCCGTATCAAGTACAAAAATCGGTTTAACTGACATACTTATTTCTCCAATTTAATTTTTAATTTTACAATTTTTAGCCTTTGCCTCTTCTTTAACCCTTTTAGCTATCAATTTGTCAACTGCTCTATCCACAGCCTTATCGATAGCGGCAAACAACTTTTTAGTACCGGGTTCTAACTCCGGTTTCTTTATAAATTTTTCGTTTTTCATTTTTACTTTTCCTTTCTAACTCTTAATGTCCAATATCCTCCAGAGCGTCCTACGCCGATCCGGTTGATATTTCTTTTCATCATCACGTTCCAATGCGGCGGCGAATTACGCCATTGGTTGAATGCGTTGCGGCTAATGTTGTTGTTAAACGCAACGCATTCGGCGCAACCTTTCCGCTCGCTTGCGGAGGCGTGCCAAATACGCGTTACGCTATAAACAAAAAAGCCCCGCACTACGCGAGGCTTGCTACTCCGCAAAGTATCCGACCACCGGCGGCAGTCTTGCACCAATTCGTCGTCAACCTCCAACTTGCACAACCCCGCTTTAACACGGGTAGCGTTCAACTTAACAATCACCTCCCGCTCGCCCGTTTCCAATTCAACGCCAAAACAAATTACGCCAAACATCGCAAAAATCACAAACGCCAAAAAAATCCTTTTCATAAAATCTCCTTTGTCAAAAAAAACCAATACGTTAAACTTGCTCTTAAAATTTGTGTAATACTGTATGCCAATTTATCTATCAGAATTAGAATAAAAAAATGAAAAACAAGCCTAAAGAAAATAATTGACTGTTTTTTTCAGTTACGAGGCTTTTCTGTTCGATATTAAATTGTAGAATAATAACAATAATAACACTTGACTACACAAACCAAACAAAACCAAAAATAAATAGGATGTAAACCAAATGATCAATAGCGTAGAATTTGCAAAATTCATTTTGCTACGTGCAAAAGAATTAGACATCGAAACGGAAGAAACAAATAAAGTCATGAACAACAAGCATTGTCTGTATCAATTTCGTTTTGTTTAACGCAACCGCAAAATGCATTCGGCTTGTCCAACACTTCCCACAATTTTTAAGGACTTTATTAAAATTCTCTTATAATAGATTACGCCTATAACTTGATCAAAATATCAGCAGGTATTTTTACCTTCACACCGTTCAACTCCACATCGACAAATACGTTCAATCCGCATCTATTACGTTAAAATTCAACATTATCCTATTCTTCGTCCGGTTCGTATTCTGACCGTTTTGATTTCTTTTTTTGGTCTTGGTCAACTTCCGGCAGACCGTTTTCAATCACGTCCAACCAATCTAGGTCACGATGATCAATCCACCAATGAGCATATTGCACAGATTGCAATTGCTTAAATATTTTCTTACACAACGATCTGTTTTGTACCGCTTGCATATTGTCAGACTCGTTACAATATTTGACCGCTACGTCGTCAAACGCTTTCAACATTTTTTCTCGCAACGTTGCAGCCCAAGCAACTTGCTTTTCCGTTCCACGCAATTCAGGCAAACTAGATAAAAATTCCAAATCCGCAACCAACCCCTCAACCGTAAAACCACGACGCTCAATAAACCAACTAGCCGAACTAATACGCCACAATTGAGCAATACACGCTTCCTTACTGTCGCCGTCTATACCCGAATTATAAATACAGTTATGAAACTTGTCCCGAATACTTTCCGCCCACTCAACCTGCTTGTCCGTACCTATCAAAGCAACTTCAACAACCTCTATCTCATTTTCGCAAGACATAAAAATCTCCTTTCACCCACTTCATCACACATATCTACAATTCACCAAAAAATAAGTCAAATTAGACCAAACAAAAATTTATACTGACAATCAGAGTATGCCAACAAAAAAAGAAAAATTAATGGCAAAAAATAGCCGTCTGACAAGTAGAACCAAACGGCTAATCTACGATAAAACCAAAAATTTAATTTACCTAAAATGATTGTTCTTCAGTCTCCTTTGAAAGCGGAAGGTAATATGATTTATACGAACCTGTAACGCCTAGTTTATTTAACCTGTCAAAAGTAGGTTTAAGTTTGCTTATAACGCTAGTTTTTTCATCCGTGTATTGATCGTTAAGTTTATTTTCGTTTTCATCCATTAAGTGTCTATAATGCGTAGCCATACGGTAAATATCATTTTCTAGTTTTTTTACTTCGTCAATGAGTTTAGATATTTCTTTCACATCCTTGCGAGATATTGTACTTTGTTGTCTCTGTACTTTCCAAGTAACATTATTGACCGCTCGACCATTCTGAAAAGCGCCCATTTGACTACAAAACGAATCATTAGCCTGATTCTGTAACGATTCAAATATCGCTATATCCGCAACATTTTGATTACTCATAAAATTTCTCCTACATTTTTTGTTTATTTGTTTACTATTTATCCTTTGTTCAAAGGAACGAATTGACATAGTACAAAAAAAAATAAAATTGTGTCACACACAAAATAATCCCCAAAATAATCCCCAAAGTGATCATTTTATTATGTCTACACAAATTATCAAAATAAGTCAAACTATGTTTTGACACAAACCTAGTTTTTTTTTGTATTATGCCAATTCGTTTCTCTTACAGTAAGAGGTAAATGTTAAACAAAATTGGAGAATAATTATGAAAAACCAAAACATCGCAGATATTAGCGTATTCGAATCAATACAAACAGATCAACATACTAAAACTGGTATGAGTCAAATGAACGTATTTAACAACAATTGTTCGATTAAAAATAGCGCTCTTTTGGATAAAGCCGCTATGGACGTTAAAAAATATCGTGCAAAAGTAGATGCGTTTATCAAATTAGGCAATGAAGTAGCAAAACGACGTGAAAAATTCGTGTCAAAAGAACGCGACGCTATTTTTAAGTATGAAACGTCTGACGAATACATTAAAGAACGCATACGAGTTTTTGGCGTGCTTGGCGCAAACCCTAACGATCCTGAAGCATTAGCCGACGAAAAACAAAGTAACGAAATAGCAACAGCCAGATACGAAGCAGAACAGAAACTTGCCGCTTTGGTAAAAAGCGATCACGCATTATTTTGGAGATATTCTTATTAAAAACACCACCTATAATTTAATCTATTTTAACAAAAAACAACTCAAATAAAAAAGGAAACAAATATATGAAAAATCAAAACGTTGCCGATATTTCGGTATTTGAAAATTTACAAAACAACACTAACAATTCTTTTGCCAGTCAAATGAACGTATTTAACGGCAATTGTTCAATTGAAAATAGCGCTATCTTTGACAAAGCCGAATCGTTAGTTAAAAAATTTGTCGCAGACATTGACTTACTTGTAAAAGAAGGTACAGAATTGGTAAAACTCCGAAATTCAGTCATAAGAATGCGACCTAAACGCAAAGATCAACGAGCAATCGGAGACATATTAGATAAGGAACAAAAACGAATTACACAAGCGTTAAAAGAAAACCCTAACGACCCTGAAGCGTTAGCCGACCAAAAACAAGCCCTATCTATACAAAAGGAATTTAACGCCAGCGACAGGGATATGTTTAATTTTATAACAACTAAACCTAATAAAGAAGTATTTCTGGACTCCATTTATCAATATTTTTAATTAGTACATTAGGTCGTTAGTAAAAGATATTAAAACAAGAACAACGAAAATAAACCATAACATGATTTTATTTTCGTTGTTTTATTTATCTTTTTTGACTTTTGCTCTTGATGTTCCTTTTGGCACAGCCCACGCTCTGCCGTATTCCGCATCTTTATACAATTTAGAGTAACCTGTAATATGTTTCAACTTTATTAATTCTTCCGGCTGCATTCCTAATTCGTTACAAATATCAGCGTCTGATTTGCCGTTTTTCAACATTTCAAAAACCATATTCGACATACCTTTGACCGAATGCGTTCCTCTCGCTCTGTTATGTCTTACAGTTGCAGCCATCCGCTCGTTTATATTCTTGTCCAACACGACTACAGGCAATAATCCAGCAGAAATATCCTTAATATCTTCCCGCGTTTTCATTGTAAAATAACGATGGAAACCATCTATTATTACAAATTTATTCGTTTTATCATCGTAAACTGACACCGTTGGTTGCGTATAACCGTCGGCTTTAATCGACGTGTACAACAAACCCATCTCAATCGGCGCTACCGCATTCGGATTGTAATCATTCGCTTGAACCCGATCCACAGGCACATATTGAACACAACCTACCGGATGCGGAATCCCACTTACTTCATGGACTACTTTACGCACGTCATTTAATTTCAAATTCCGTTCAACCGTATCCAAACCCTCGACAAATTTTTCAATAACCGATTTGACATCATCAATAGTCATACGTTAATCTCCTCAAAAATAATTATTTTTTTGCTTTATTACGCGTAGATTTACAAATAACATCCCACCCTTTAGCGTACAATAAATCATGTTCGCCTATGGCGTTAAAGAACGCTCGCTTGCAACCTTTACGAATCCTGTCATGCAACTCGACAATAAAATAATTGACCGAATTAACCCAACTCGCTGAATTTTCAAACACCTCTATTTCCGATCCTTCTATATCACATTTCAGAATATCAACACGTTGCATGTTAAATTGTTCCTTAACAGCATCAATCGTAATGCCAACAACATCAAAATCATCGTCAATCGCTTCTGTTACTTGAAAGGCGTACTTGTTCTTATTGTCATCCAAAGGCGCTATTTTTAATTTAACATCAGATTTCCACAAGCCGCATTGAATACAACATATATTTGGATACATTGCCGTATTTATTTTTAGCACGTTGTAATTCGACGTTTCAGGTTCAATTGCTACTATTTTTGCATTAGGAAATCGATTAGCAAACCAGAGCGTCCTTATCCCGATATTAGCGCCAGCGTCGATTATCGTTTCAACGCTATCAAATTGAACCGACCCCATTTTATTTTGTGTTACATCTGCGTTAACATAAACGTCAGACGTATTCGGTCGGACGTAATAAGGGTATCGAAACAAAGCGTGCGTCTTGCGTTTCAAGACTGTACCGATTGATTTTTCCATCACGTTACGTTTTTGTTTGTTGCTCCTTCTTTTTTAAGATCATACTATGCGTTGCGTGAAACATGTCAACTTTTACACCCCAAACGTCAACTAAAATAACAGATTTAATCTGCGTCTTAATTGCGTCTAATTCTGCTTCCGTTCCATAATATCTATCCAATTTAGCACACGTTTTACGCATTGCTTCTCTATCTTGCGGCTCTACCAAATTATCAATTAAATAATCTTTGTATTCTACCCAACTGCTGAACATATACGGCAATTTATCAGGACAACACATAGAATCTTCTTTTAGTACGCGACATGTATTAGCGCCAGATAACCTGCTAGTCAACCTTGCCCACGTATCAGGCTCAATTTCGGCTACTTTCAATAACGTAGATAACGCACAATCATGACACACCGATGAAACGCGCATAGCACGCGTACTAAAACCAACAGAATAAAAATAATCATATAACGGATTGTACTCAATATTATTGTCGTAAATATATTTCCATACGTCGGTCGTTTTCCAATCATATATTGGGTAAAATCTATAAACTTCTTTGTCTTTTTTATCGACTAGTATAGTTCCGTTTTTGCCTTTATACGCTACGCTGTTGCAAACCATTTTGTACCTTGTAGGCGATTCGTCCGCTCGCACGCCTGCAAACACTACGCCCCGTTGTCCCATACACCGCAAAATACACGTATCCATCGCCGCATAAAAATTATCAAGTTCAATCGAACCTATATCCTTGATACTAATCGGGTCTTTCGGATGAACCCATTCGTTTTCTATCGCTGGATCCCAACAATAAATATAACGGTCAAACGTCGATGAATTATTTGACAAATGAAACGGTACTTGATGCCAACACGGTTTAACGTCGGGATGATACATAACTTTGCGTATATGGTTAATCGTACTATCCCATTCGGCTTCTTGATCTAGAAAAAATGTTTTTAACGGTAATCTATTTCGCCGCTTCGCTTCTTGCATGACCAAGTGATGAACTACCGATGAATCCTTGCCCCCCGAAACGTTCACCATTACATCGTCAAAATCATCGAAAGCGTCCGAAATCCGCTTTTGCGCCGCTTCCAACACATTTTGTTTCAAATATAATTTCATAGCGCTTTTTGACCCCGTTCAACTGAATAATTCCCAAATTTAATATATGAATCTTTTCTGCACACAACTAATTCAGGACTAATCGTTCCCAAATGAACCGCTGGAAAATAACCATGCGTGTAATACATCAAAAAATATTTACCACCAGGCTTCAATAAATCCATCAATTTTGAATTCGACATTTCCAAATAACCAGGCGTAATATACGACGGCGTACCGTAATCTGCAAAAATAAAATCAAATTGCTTGTCCGTATAAAACGATTCAAACGACGCAACACAAAATTCCTTGTCAGGATATAAACGTTTTGCCTCTTTTACCATCGCAGCCGACGGATCAATTCCGATATAATTGTTGAATAATTGCGAAAACCTGCCTGTCGCACATCCAACTTCCAACACAAAACCATCACCCGAGTACATCTCTTTCATAACAGTCCCGACTAACTCGTCTTCCTGTAAATATTGCGGGTAACAATAAACGCCGTCATAACAATTTGTAATCTCGTCATAAGCCGACACGTCATTCAACGATCTGCACAACCCGTCTATATCGTCAAACCAATACCGATACTCGTTGACATCAAAACAACGCGAAATATCCCCGTTAGGATAACCGTGTTTTTCCAAAAGCGATTTTAAGTTTTCTTCTACATGCGATTGTACCCGTCGCGTACAATCTACACGTTCTACGTTATTAACTGAATCGCCCCATTTAAGCGACAATAACGATGTTGCCAAATACTTAAAAGTTGACCAACCCGTATAACGATTCATTTTTAACTCCTATCTGTAAATTTTATTTTCATCGCCTATCAAAGAACGATTTATAAGATTTAACGAGTAATACGTCCAATACCTGTGATCGCCCGCTCTGCAATACACAAACGGCGCCGTATAATACAACTCAATATAACCGTTAAGCAACGTCCACTTCGCAGCCCGAAATAAATCAGTCTTGTATTGACTCTCTTCCGCATCTTCTTTTACTACCGCGTACTCATGCGGCGCTGTTTTCGCATACGTCCTAGCAAAACGCCACTTCGCATTTTCAACAAATTCCAAAAACTCTGCCTGCGTCATCATCGGTTGCAACGGTTGCGGCAACTCAAACGGATCGTCAAATATACCAAACCAACCTTTACTAGCATACTCGCGACGTATCGCTTCAAATCCAATCTTATTACTTATAAT
Organism: Planctomycetaceae bacterium; assembly: GCA_031277105.1. Taxonomy (GTDB): domain Bacteria; phylum Planctomycetota; class Planctomycetia; order Pirellulales; family Thermoguttaceae; genus WRKP01. Next base: position 52,956 of record JAISLW010000268.1, read on the forward strand.
CAACCGCTTCTCATCTACAAAATCAGGACAAATTAAATCACTGTCCCTGTAATCCGCTACGCCGCGTCTGCCGGCAGTTTTGGCAATTGATCCCGTATCAACACAATTTTTCCAACCGTACTTCAACACTTCCGCAGCAAACGCTACATCGTCTAATTTATATCGCGGCTCATACGGCATCCTGCCAATCATCCGCTGAACTAACGGATTCAATACAAAACCGCCGCCAATTCGCATTACGCCTGACTTGACTATTCCGTCCTTGTCCGTTAAATTGTCTGCCTTGTCCGCTACTGCAACTATGCCAACGCCAGGTTCAGCGCTACGCAACAACGCAGAATCAAAATCAAAATCATCCGTAAATTGCAAGTTATCAGGAACAAGTACAATAGTCCGCTTGTCGTCATAATATTGACGAATAGACTCCAGCCGCTGTACATAATGCGGCTCCTGACTATGCACAATCGCAAGTTTATACTTGTCCTTATGCTTCCAATGATAAAACGTATACAAAAAACGACGTATCACCGAACACCGCGAAGCAGACCAATTCGTATGCAAAACCAATAATTGTTTCTCATTACTCATATACTATTTTTCTACCTAAATATGTTAAATTGTTTTAGACCTAGCCACAAAACACATATTTTGTAACTTTTCAATAATAATAGTATGCCTTCTAAAAAACGAAAATTAAAGACAATTTCTATTTTTTTTGCTCTAAATACAATTTCATCAACATTTGACTGCGCGCTTTACGATGCATTTCTTTGGCAAGCGGTTTAACATCTGCATCAAGCGGAATATGCGTTTCACCTTTAACCGTTTTACGATAATTCAAATAATCAGCGTACAATAACCCCAATGAATTTATATTGACCGATTTATACCAATCGTGCATCCCGCCTTTGGATAACGTATGATGCACCGATAAACTGCCGCTGTAACGATAATTCGTATAACCTTGCAAATAAGAAGTCAAACTCCAACCTTCGTCAAAAACAGTTTCGACCAACGGCAACTTCCGCATCAATTCGGCTACCGTATCGTTATACAACATACCGCCGCCTTGATACAACAAAATCTGCGGATCAAATCTATGAACCATATTCGCCGATTTTTGAACTACTTGCTCATACGTCCGCGCCCAATTAGTCAATACAAAACCAACCCCATAATTCTGGACAATCATTGCAACAACAGGATCAAACCGCGTCCATTGCGTCAACTCTATATCATCGTCCAAATTACAATACACGTCATAAGACTTGACCTTTTGCAATAGCATTATCCGCGCCTTATTGCAACCCAACCGAATCGGCTCAACAAAAAATTCATCAACTAAATCTTTACGAACTTGATCAACATTATTCAAATAATCTTGATACAACAACGCTATCGACCAATCTTTGTATTGCGATTCCCGTATCTGATTAAGTAACGCGTTAAGATACTCAAACCTATCACTTACCGAAATAATAATAAAACATTTACGCATTATTCAACTATTTTCGTTTGATTTTACTTTTATAGATTTACAACAAAACGTCACAACAAAATCCTACGATTCAGTCAAACGTCCTTAACTGCAATACTGAATTCGCACGTACATTTTGGGCAAATGAAATCTCGGTATTGTTCGGAATTATTTCTGTTTTTTGTCATTGTAGCGATGTCGTCTTGTATGCCTTGCGACGCTTTATTTACATCGTCGTCTGTTACTTGTTGCACGTCAAACGTAGGATCGTATTTCACTTTAAACATACTTTCAATATCGCTTAAATCTATGCCAGGCAACGCCAATTCGCCATAATCTATATCCAAGTCCTTGATAAAATCCAATAAACCCTGTTTAGAAAATGTACCATTCACACTGTTTATTTCGATCAATTTTTTACGGGCTTCCTTTTCATTGTCAGCCTCGACTATAACTACAGGTAAATCTGGAATAACATATCCCCGCCGCTCCAACTCTTTCAACGCCAATATACGACCATGACCATCCAAACAATTATTCACCCCGCCGTTTTTCCACACAAATAACGGAAACGAAAAACCATTCAACAATATACTAGATACCAAGTGATCAACTTGTTTCTGATTACGCTTTTTCAAACCGCGTTGAAACGACTCTATATCAGCCAACGCCAAAACCGTATCAGTTTGACAAGTAATTGTTACACGTTGCCGCTGCTTGCCAAACGTTACACTGTTGCCATGCAAATCAACTAGATTAGGACAAACGTTAAAATATTTGATGTTAGATTTCGCCAAAAATTTGCCTGCCCATTGCGAAGCCGTACCTGAACCTTTAACAGCGCTACTGTTGCCCCTAATATATTGGATCAATTTCGCAATGACCAAATTAGGCATATAAAAACAAACGCCATTCCAATCTATACCACTACGCACCCATTGCGAACCTAACCGTAAATCAGAATCATTCTCACTGTAAAATTGGATTACAGACTCTTTGTTGCGTTCTATAATCCATTCAATTTCTTGACAAAATTGATCGCATAACGAAACGTCCGACCACAAAAAAACGCAATCATCACGCCCCGCCAAAATCAAACAATCCAATAAAACCTCAACGTCCGTTACACACTCTATACCGCCAAATTCAACAGACGGTATCGATTTACGCAAATATTCCGACTCGCCCTGAACTATATATCGCATCTAAACCTCCACTTCAAATGAATATTGACACTCTGGACAAACAACCGTTACTTTATTATCGCTTTGTTCCTCGTTTTTTTCCGGCTCTTCCAACCCGATTTGACCGCGTAATTTAGCGTCAATCTTTTCCAAATCTAAACCAGGTATGTTGAAATCCAATAAATTCAAATCTAGATCAACTACAAATTGCGAAAAAATCTCTTCGACAAAATCGCCGTTGAGATTATTTACTTCAATTAGTTTCCTTCGCGCGTCCTGTTCAGTTTCAGCGTCAATATAAACTACAGGAATTTTGGGTATCGTATAACCCCGCCGCTCCATCAATTGCAAAGCTTGCAACCGACCATGACCGTCAAGACAATTATTTTCGCCTTTATGTTTCCATATAAAAATCGGAAACGAAAAACCATGCTGATTTATACTCGTAATAATATGTTCAATATTACGCTCGTCATGCGATTTAACATCACCCTGAAAATCAACAATTTTCCGATAATCTAATACGTCTTTCACCGCACACGTTATTTTTATTGTTTCCATTTATTCCCTCTATTTGTAACATTAAACATCTATTACATTATTATCTGACCCTTTACTTTTTGATTTGCGTAACAATTGAAGCAATTGGTCTTTTTCTTCTATCGATAACCCAGTCATATCAAAATCAGATTGATTTCCGACGTTGATGTTGACCATCGGCTGCTTTTCATCAAAACCTAACGATCTGCCTAACGTCTTGCAAATAAAAATCTGGGCGCTCGTATCGCCTTCGTGCATCGCTTTGGCAATTAACGCTAACCCTACGCGTTCAGCCGTATGCGATTGGACTTCTCGTACCCTTTCGGCGAATTCAGGATCGGAAGCCATCCAACGTTTTACTCTGCGCTCGTTCAAACCCAAATGTTGCGCCGTTATACCGATAAACGCCGATTTTTCCAACGTCGCCAAAAACTTTTCTTTCAATTCCGCTATGTCTTCCAACGTAACATCCGACATTACCCACCTCTTATCCTTGTGCATATTCGCATCATATTCCCGATATACTTTGCCCAACCGTTCAATACGCCGCCTGTTACGCACACGCTTTTTTGCCAAATAAGCTTTATAACGTACAGGATCATTTTGTTTCATTTTGGCTTTGTTTTGGCGATCCCATTCCAATTTCGCTTTATGATACTCTTGGTATTTTTTGGGATTCGCTTTAAGATTGGCGTATTCTTTTTTGCGTTGTTTTTTTCGCAATTCTTGATACGCAGCCCATCGAACCGGATCATTCCGCAACCGTTCCCGATACAACCGCATCTTGTTCCGGCTCGCTTCCCGCTTCAATTGCTGATCTGTCAATTTCAATTCGCCCGACTTTTCCATTCAATATATCTAACGATTGTGCAGTGTACTGTTCAATTATCGCCATTGACTGCTCAACAGAAGGTAACGCAGACAGATCAAATTGATTCGCTATACGCAATAAACGCTGCTTACCCCGACTCAACCGACCTTCAAACTTGACCATACCACAAAGAATATAAAAAGAATTATTTAAACTGTTCGTAATTGAATTTACGTTTACATTCGCTTGCCCGTAGAGATACAATGCATTGCGTCTCTACTTTAAATCAATGAATTTCAAATACGAGTCGTATAGCGCTTTACCTCCCATTTCGCCAACCAATAACAGCCAACGAAACCAAAAACACAATTTACCACAATAAAAAAATCACGTGTCAATTTACACTAATTAAAAGTTATATGGTAATATGCCGACTTGTCGCAAATAATTATTTTTGCGAGTAATTAACCAAAAACATTTATTTAATTTTGTACGGAAGGATAAAAATGAAAAATCAAAACATAGCGGATATTTCCGCATTCGAATCAATCCAAACAAACGGTCAAACCCAAAATACTACAAATTCAATGGCGATTTTCAACGATATTGCAGACGCTAAAAAAGCAGCAGAACGCGTTACAAAAATCGCACAACAAGAAATTAACATACAAACAGAAGCCGACAACGCAATACAAGCGCTAACAGACGTATTACGCAAAGAACACAAAAGAATTTACGAAATCCAAGATAACGCAGAACGCGAAAAAGAAAAACAACAACTCAAATCCATCATCGCCACAATGAAAACGCCAAAAATCTACGATAAATCACTGTTCATAAAAGGAATCGAAACGATACGATAAAATATTTGAATAAACGCTAAAAAATAGTTGTCAGATCATAGCGTTTTGACAACTATTTTTTAGACACAAGTACAACTCTACAAATTGATTACGTTAAAGCAACGACAAAAACTCCTTGATGTCTAAAAAGTAACTCGGATACGCCTCGCATATATACTGTACGTCTTTGACCGAGACCAGAACAATATCAACATCACCACTGACATAATCTGGATTCTGTTCACGTGATTTATAAAACGCCAACGCCAAATCTAACGTGTCAGAATTAACGCCAAAAATATGAATTGTATGACGCTTAAAATCAACTTCCAAAATACAATAATCATAATTTGTACCAGACGATTCACGAACCGTTATAGGCAACGAAGACAACTTTGCAATAAATGAATCTTTATTTAAGGCTGTCAATTTATTGTTTATTGTAGTTTCATCGTCGTTTGCGTAAATTTCTACAACAGGCATATTTTCCTTGACAGCAAACAGAGCGCTAACACACTTGAAAAAATCTGACCAGCCGTCAGCGTCATCCGTTTTACTTACCTTTAATCTCTTGCCGTAAACCTTATCAACCGTTTCGATAGCCATCGCCCATAAATGTTGATAACGAGTCCGAATCTGTAACTCAAACCGCAAACCGTCAAATTCGGGTCGTTCCGAATTAACATTTTTCAAAACAAAATGAACAGAACGATAACCCGTTTTACACGGATGCATAACTAAATCACGAACCCGCTCAATGACAAAACAATCTGATAAAAATTCTTTTTGACGCTCAATAAAATCAGTAAACAACCGATTATTGTCTGATTGCGAATTCGTAGGCGTAAGAACATAACGCATTCCGACTATATCTTGTATTTGCGATAATTTTAAGCGGGGAATTCGTTTTAATTTATCAATAATGGCTATTGCACGTTTTGCTCTGGAAGACACGGTTATATCAAAACCGCAACCGTTAGAATTAACTATATCAGCAGGATTACACGACGTTTGGGGAATAAAATCAAACAAAAAATGAGTATGCAATTCCCGCCAAGAGTTCAATACGGTCAAAGCGTCCTCATTTTTTGGATCACTAATAAGCGTATCGCCCGCATCATCTATTTCTTTTAGATTGTATTCATTAATCATTAAATATATCTCCTAACTAATCCCGTATCTTTAATTTATTTATAATTTTTTTGTATGATTTGTTTTTTATTTTATTTTTTGCACTCATTTTGTCCAATTCATCTTTAATGAAAGGCAACAGTTGTTCTGCTAATCGAAACATATTGGTAGAAAATAGCTTTGGTATGCCGTTGTTGTCTTCTTCGTAGTTAGATTTAGAATTGACGATTGCGGTTTCAATATCGAAAATGGCGTATCGCGGATCAATACCGCCTTTGACTTTACGGTTAAGATAGGTCTTAAACTCTTGGCTTATTTTAAGAGCATTTTCAGGAATGCTAAAGTCTTTGGGCTTCTGATTGAATTTTCCGTAATAAAGCCAAATTTCCAAACAAGAATTACTAACTATCAAAGAGATATTTAACTCTTCGCATTTCGGTTTAATTCTCAACAAATCATTCATAAAATGATCTACGTCAGACACGATGAAAATATTATCCGGTTCGTCGTCTTGACTTGATTGGTATCGTCTTTGTTCGTCTTCGGCTTTTTGTAACAAGCCGTCTGGATGCAATTGATTGGGATCAGCGACAAAACTAATTTTTATTCTGCGGAATTCGTCCTGTCTTTCAATAATTTTGAAATACTTCTTTTCGCGTACTTCACCGCCGGAAATAATTACAAAAAAAGTTTTAGGCGATTTCACGCCAGATACTTTTTTGTGATTTACGTCCACAACATTAACGGGCATAACCGAAAGTTCTGAAACGACAACATCCGTTTTTTGTGCTTCCTGCCCTAATACAAGTTTTTCAGAAATTGGTTTTGTGTAACTTCTCATTCTTTAATACAGTCTATACTGATTTCGTCAATTACAGGCGTAGCGCCATAACGACCTTCTAAATAACCATTTTCGATATTCGACGTATTATGCAACTTAAAATCGTTCAACGAGTACAACTTCGTGTTTCCTTCAAATTTTTCTGTAAACCAAATTTCATCCGGTCGAACTAATTCATGACGATTTAACAAATGCGTTACATGCGTAGTGAAAATAAGTTGTCCCCTAGCATTGTTGTTAGCGTAAAAACGCAAGAGTTCAAACATTAAACGAGGATGTAGACTACTTTCAATTTCGTCAATAAAAATAACTTTCCCTTCCTGTATTACACTCCATAACGCAGGAATTAGAGTTAAAAGTCGCACAGTTCCATCCGATTGAGCGGATATTTTCATTGCTTTATGATAACCACATTGTCCTACTTGGTCGAACAATAATTCCTGTACCGTTTTTTTACCTTCATGAATTGTAACATTCAATACGTTACGATTATTTTGAAGTTGTGCAATATCACTATTTTCCGACAATGGATTACTATTGATGATTTGATTTAACTCTGTTGCATTTGTAGATTCCGTAATTAATTTTTCAAAAGGAATATCGTGGATTTTAATCTCATCAATACCAATTCCGATATTTCTAAAAAAATTATTTGCGAAACTTAAAATTTGCGGTTTTTGCGACAACAATTTTATAAGCATTGGAATAGTACTGTTTGCTAATATGACTTCAATTTTTTTGGAAAACCAATCGTAAACATGTTTGACTTTTTCACTCGCAAGAACAGGAAATTGTAAATTCAAGGGGATCAATGAAGATCGGGAATTCATGGAAAGTAATTTTTTAACAAGAGGTTCATTTTGAATTGACGGAGCAACAATACTTGTTCCTTTTCTTTCAAATATTAGTTCATCATCTGTTTTTCCTACGCCTGATTTTGATAATTTTTCAAAAACTTCTTTTTTGCTGATTTCAACGTTATAAATGTAATATTCTTCTCGATGAAAAAATTCTATCTCAAAAGATATTGTCTGCGATTTTTCTTTTGTAAGTTGGAAAATATAATCATTCCAAGTAATTGATTTCAAGAAATTTTTGCGTGTTACAAATTCACGCAAAAAGATAACAGCTTTGATAAAATTTGATTTGCCTGATCCATTAGCGCCGTAAATTGCGGTTTGTTTCAATACAGGTATTTCCATATTGTCATGTATATGGAGTTGAAAACTTTTGTGTTCAATATTCGGAAACATATCAAACACAGTTTCTCCGTTAAACGATAGGAAGTTTTTTATCTTTAACCTTAGTAACATAATTTTTTAATCTACAATAGTAGAAGTATATGTGGTCTTATCACAATATGTCTGTTATACTTCGCACACTTTAAATTTCGGTTTTTGCTTTTTGATTTAATTACAATACACTGAAAATTCAAGTACAAAAAGTATAAAGTAGTAACATGCCAATAATACGTTTACTTACATATCGCAATTGCTAGATTGCGGTCAAATGGACAATAGGGAATGGCGTCAAAGGTGGCGCTAATTATTTTTATCTTACTACTTCAGCCGTTGACCCGCAAGTAGCGTAAAGGTCAAGGAATTTTTTATAACCGTTTATTTTTGCGTTTCGCCATTCGGAACTATGCGGTTGACGGCGGGGCGCTATTGCAGACGGAGCGCTGTACTTTTGATCAATAATCACCCCCTGAAAGGCATCAAACAAGTCTTCACTATCCCGCTCCTGTTCCATTAACAATTGACCATAATCAACTCCCCACAAAAATATTTCCCATAAATCTATTTTCATCGCAGCGCTCTTTGACCTTTTCGTGTTTAATCGTTTTTTAACGGTTATTTGTTTAACAAAATACACATTGACAATTTTTTGAGAGACAAGTGGGACATGAGGGACAAATGGGACAAATTTTGTAACAATAAACCTATTCTCTATCCCATACACTCTAACCACTAAAATCTATCGCTTAAATTTCCGTGAACGGTTATATACTCATCACACTTGAAAATGCGTTTTTTGTTTTCGGTGCAATTATAAAATATGCTTATTTTTTAAGGACAAACACGTTTCTCATATTTTCAAAAAACGCAAATTCAAGTGTAAAAAGTATAAAACTAAATTGTTATAACGTCGCCTTTATTTTCTCAATTTTTGTAAATGATTTCGTTTGATTTTTATTATTTTTCGATATGTTGCAGGTTTGCCGATATAAACGCCGTTGCGGGTACAAACTTTGGAAACCCAACTGAAACTAACGCCGTATTTTTTTGCTAGACAGCGAATTGTTTTTCCCGCTCTGCGTTCTTCGATCATAAGTTGTCGCTGTTCATCAGTCAAAACGCGTTTACGTCCAAAATTACCTGTTCGTTTTTCTTGCGTTAAATCGAAAGGCGGATACAACGCTTCGTACTGTCTGATAAAATTACCCCACAACGTACGTTCACGTTCAAATTCGGCGTACTCATCGGACGCTTGCGATATGTTGTTTTTTAGTTCTTTAATTGTATTTATTGCATTATCCTGTTCCGTTTTTATGTCTTTAATAGAATTTAGAAGTCGTCCCAATTCGCGTTTGACTGCTACAAGCAATGCATCTTTTTCTTTAACTCTCTTGATGTACGTTTCAACGTCGTTTTGGCATTTTTCCATTCGTGATTGCAGCGATTGCATATTGATTGTCAACGTGTCGCGTTTTTCTTTGGCGTAATCATAAGTTCCATTTAAGTCCATAAATTTACCCTCTCCATTTTAACTAAATTGTTATAACGTCGCCGATTTCTAATTCTCGTATGTGTGTAACGATAATGAATTGGAAATCTAATTCTTTTGCTAACGTTTCTAATAATAACCGTATTTTTGGGCGATACTCTACGCTCAAAAATCTAAACGGTTCGTCTAATAATAAAACTCTGCGGGATTGACTTGATTGTCGTAGCAGCAGCGCCGATAACCTTGCGCCAAACGCTGCGACATCCAAAACGCCGCCGCCTACTTGCGTCATCGGATCGTATATTTGACCGTTACGAATAAATTGCATTTCTGCTTCTATCTTATTCCGTTTCTGTTCAAAAGCGATCCGAAATTCATACGCTTCCTCGCCGAATACCGCTTGCAAACAACGGCTGACTAAATCAGAAACCGTATTGTGTATCGTACGTTGAACGTGTTGACTTACATCCCGTATTACAATATTAGCTTTATCTTGTATGCCTAATTTCGTTTTAATATTAATGTAATTTTCTAATTCGCTTTGTAACGCTAATTTGTAAGCGGAATATTCAGTTTTTTTTCGGTTCAACTTGTCCCTTAATTCAATAAGTTTGACCATTTTTCGGTGAACGAATCGTAATTCGTTTTAAATTTTGTTTCGGCTTGTTCGTATTGTTTTTGCAATTGCGTTTGTAACTCTTTGGCTTCTTCTAACGTATCAACGTCGAATTCCTCTTTTAGGCGGCATTTGATTTCGTTCAATTGACCTTGCAACGTAGCCGATTTAGCCGACCACGTATCTACCTTTTTACGCAACGCAATAAACTCTTCACTTGATAATTTCGTTTCCATAACTTTTAACCTTTACGTTTGATTTATGTTTTTTGTAAAAAAATTTGTAAACGCGTCTCCGTATTTCGGCGGCGCTGTAACCCGACGCTAACCAATACTGCACTACCGCAACATGCAAATAATCGTACATTACAACATACGTCAACCAATGACCAATATGTTTAAGCGACAACCATCTGATTTTGTCAACCCGCTGCTGATAAACTTGATCCGTCGTAATAGCCCACAAATCAAACGATTCGCCCGACTCTTGTTGCGATAAAAACGGAAATAAACTGTTATCCTTGTTCTCCATAACTATGATCTCCAAACGTTAAATAGACGTTACGTTTAGCAATCGATTAACTTCCGTTTTGATTGTTTCTTCTGTTTTGTTGCGTTCCATATATTCCGCAAAAATATTCGGTATATCCATTCCGTTAATCGTTGCCGCCGATAAATATGTTACGAAATCAGAAACGCTTGCGTCTTCCAATACTTGCTCTTTGACTGTTACTTTATCCGAAATAATATCGTCCGAAACAGGTACAAATTCTTGAATAACTTGACCCGACGCTGTAATTAAACCTACAAACGGGTTATACAACCGTTCCGAAATAGAACGTCTGTAAAAAGTACCGCAATTGATTATTGTTTGTTTATCTTTGCGATGAACGAACCCGCAATGATTATCGCCGAATACCATCACGTCGTAACCGTATTTATATTGTTCCGCCACGTTCTGTTCAGGCGGCGCAAACGGGTAACTCGATCCTGCATCCCAACAATACCTGTGAACTACAGCCACATTCAACCCTGATTTCTTTTCGCATGGTAACAACTCTGTACCAAATGAAAAGGGATACAACGTAATTTTTACGCCTTTTATTTCCAGATTGCCGATTTTATCCAAATGCGTTACGCAACCTGCGCTGACTAAAGTCCAATAAGCCGATTTCGTTATTTGTTGTTGGTCGTGATACGGTTGATCGTGTTGACCGCATATCGCTATCGATTTCGGCAAATATTGTATTGCCATGTTTATCAATTCAGCAGGCTGGTTAAATGAATGAACTAAATCGCCTGCTATAATTACCGGCGCTTTATGCGTCTGTTGCAAGTTACGCAACCATACTAATTGCCGTATCGTCACAGCGTACCAATCAGGCTCTTGACTACGCGAAGCCGGCGGATTATGCGATAAATGTATATCGCTAGCAACAATTAAAACAATATCTTCTTTACTCATTATATCTATATGCCTATTACCAATAAGAAATTAATAACTTGTCAAAATTTAATTTTCATCGTATTCTATTATCGTCTATTTTTCTGCAAATTGTCTTGAGCCGCAAACGGGACATACTGATTGACTGGATAATAATTCATTCATTTCAACTAAACCTTTTTCAACTTTATCTAGCGCCGTTTCAATTTCTAACAACGTTGAAATATGTTTGGTCAAAGTATTCAAATCGTTTCGCATTGCCGTTAATTTTTCTAGTTTGGCGTTTATTTTTGAAGTGTCAGGTATTTCAGGAATGTTGTTTAATAATTTTGTTAAGTTGTTGTACTGCTTGTATAACGTGTGAAGTTTATTTGTTTCGTCTTGTAACGGCGTAACGTCGGGTATCGCTTGCGGCGTATTTTTTAACAACGTATTCAAAACGTCTAGATCGTTTCGCATTTTCGTTACTTTATTCAATTCGGCGCTTATCTTGGAAGTATCTGGCACGTCGCAAACGTTGTTTAACAATTCAGTCAAATTTGAATATCGCTCGTACAAGTTGCAAATTTGCACTAATTCATTTTGTAACGGCGCTACATCGGGAATCGCATACGGCGCTTGACCAATTAAACCAGTCAATAACGAATTCCGTTTATCCAATTCAAAATATTCAACGTAACTCGATTCCAACGCCGCAAACGATTTCAAGAGATGTTGAATGTTGTTAAATTCATCGTCGTATTTAACGGCGATTGCAAGCAAAGATTCCAATAATTCGTTTTTGGTTTTAATTTTATTGACTGATTTTTCTAACGTTTCAACTTCTTGCAATTCCGTTTCGGCGTTTTCTGTCCATTGCAACGATTCGACTTTCAATTGCAACGAATTCAAATTAGTTTCGGAAGCGGCGTATAACGCTTGCGTTTCCCGTTTATCGGAATTCGATTGCGATTGTAATCGATCCAACCATGCTATATCCGCAATTTGATTTAACTCTTTGGCTAATTGACCTGCCGTGAGCGAAAACCAAAACGGCGCATCAAATTGATATTGGACGTTTAAATTACTGACTTTTGTCAATTTCAAAATTGATTCCGGCACGTCCCTGCCTACAGCGTTACAAACTGAATTATCGGGCAAAACGTAACCGTTATTCGTTTTGTTTTTGATCCTCGTTATCGTATCGCCGTCCGCAACTAACGTAACTTTACATTCATTTTGACCGTGCGTAATAAACGAATCGCCTTGCAAGTTATTGAACAGTAACCAACTCAAACTCCGCATAATCGCCGATTTACCCGTATCCGATTCGCCGCATATCGTCGTAATTTGCGATAACGGCACGGTCAAATTACGATGACATTGAAAATTATACAATTGCAATTTCGTAAACATATATACTATAAATAAAAAGTTAAAATTTTATTGTAATTTTGTTGAAATTATCTTGACGTTGTAACGAAACAAGTTACAACCCGTACCAACACGTCAAATAACGACGTTATACTTCTACTATCGTAGAGTATATGAAACTATTTTTAACTTGTTCGATACGCTCGTTTGCCATCTTGCAATATGTTTCTGAAATTTCGATACCGATGTATTTTCGTTTTAGTTGTACGGCTGCTACGGCTGTCGTTCCGCTGCCTATGAACGGGTCAAGTATTATTTCCGCAGCCGTCGAACTGATGATACGTTTGACTAGATTAACTGGAAACGGCGCCGGATGCTTGTTATTCAACTCTTGCGTAAACGTCCAAACGTCGCCGTAACGGTTCATCGTGGGCAACAACTTAAATTGCGGTTTGCAAATCAAATAGATTACTTCATACGTTGGCACAAAATAACCGTCGTTAAAATTTACGCCGCCTGCACGCCGCCATATAATTATTTGACGTACAGGAAAACCGTTGACTATATCTTGACGGTCTTGCATCAAACCTGATTGAACGCGCCATTTATGATTGTAAAAAATAGCGCCGTCAGGCTTGATTAAACGCAACATCTCACGCAAACATTCACGTTGCCATCGAACATAAACTTCATGCGGTAAATTATCATCATACGTATCGTAACCGTTGACTAGATTACTTACAAAATTCAATTTACGATTCGTTCCGTTGTTACTGCCTTTTTTGAAATTACCGCTTGTAGAATTACGCAAGTTATACGGCGGCGACGTTATTACCAAATCTATCGATTCATCTGAAAACGACCGCATAACGTCAATACAATCACCGCATATTATTTTGTTATACTCCATTGTATCTCTATATCCTTCAAGTTTAGTAAATTACTTTCATATCGCAAAAAACTAATAATACTGTTTAACGCCTGACTCATTTTCATAATTACAATGTAATAATGTTACGCTTAACGTTTACATCTTATCCCATTTATCTTGTTTCAATCGAAAGTTATTAAACTGTTCGCACTTTAATTTTCGTTTACCGCCGCCTGCCTAGTTTTCGGACGGCAGGCTTTTACGCTTTTACATCGCCGAATTTCAAGTACGAATTGTATAAAATTTTATTGAAATCATCTTGACGTTAAAACGATTATAATAATTATCAACACGTCAAGTAACGATGTTAAACTTATATTATTGTCGATCAAGTAATCTGTACGAGTATTCAAGTTCAAATATATTGCGTAATTTGACTAACAAATCTTTGCGTAACTTGCACATCGTCGAGTCAAACGATTTGAAAATCTTTGTAATTTCTTTTAACGGTTTACCTGCGAAATATGTGTAATAGAGAAGTTTCCATTCATCAGGCGTAACATGTTTTTTGATCTTTGCGATCATACTCTTTATGAGTTCTTTTCGTTCAAAATTTTTGACGTTGTTGTCGTTGTCTTTGACTTCGTATCTGAAATCGCAATCGATTGAGTTGTCCACGTTTGGCGTACTAATAGATGTGAAATTTTTTGGGGCTGTGGAATTGTATTTGTAGTCGCGTAAATAATGCAACATAGCGCCGCGTATCATCAAATGCAAATACTTGTTCCATGACCGATCAACCGACCATTCCGTTTCTGTAGCCCACGTTACGTATTTCGTAGCGGCTACGTAAATGCCGTTGACATACGCTTCCTGTTCAAGGTCGCACGCTTCTACTAACGGGTTATACGTAGCATATTTTGCAGCCGTGCGTGCAACGAAACATTTGTGAGATTCATACATTTTTGCGGCTAATTCAGCCACCGTGCATTTAGTTTCAATCATAATTATTACTCCTTTACATTAAGAGTTAAGAGTTAAGTCCAATACGATTTTGTATTGGACTACTGTTTGTATTAAACATAAATCCAAATTACGTCATTTGTTATGTTTAATTGTTATATATAAATTATAATAGGGTATCGTAATCGTCAAAGTAAAAAACACGAAAAAAGTTAAAATTTTTCAATTATTTTTTAACGCCGCCCATCGACTAACTATTATAATTTTTACCGCTTGTTGAGTTCAGCAATACGCATTAAATAATGCAGTTACCGCTTGTTTGTTATAATAATAGTATATGCCTGCTATTGACTAGGAATTAGTCAAATTTAACAAAATTTTTATCGATATTTTTACGCTACTACTGATGTTAACTTTGTTTCTTTTGCAACGGTCGCCGTCGATACGATGGATAACGTAGCCGCTAACGCTTCCGCCGCTTCTACCAACGCTTCCATATAAACGCTATCAATTAAATCCAAAAATTCGGTAGAACTTAAATCCGCTTCAATCACGTCAATAATTTCACTTTTAACAGTGAAATCAGCGAACTCGTTACCGCAAACGTACCGTTCTATTTCAACAGTTTCGGTTGTCAGTACGCCTGCGTTTTTCAAGTCTTTACGCTCGCAAGACCAATCTATCTGTATTTTGTTGTCGTCCTTGTAAACGCCAAGCAATAGCAACCATTCGTCGCCGTTCCAATATTCCAAAACAGCTACATTGTCTTCCGCTACAATTATTACATCGTCGTTAAATTTACGAATTACGTTAGAAACTGATTTGTTAGGGTTTGTGTTCATTTGTGAACCCTTTCTGTTTGTTAGTTTGTGTTTGTTGTTGATTATAATCGCATACGTTACATGCGGTTGCGATTAGTTTGATAGCAGGATTATATTAGAGTATCGTAATCGTCAAAATGCTTTTTTGGTATTTTTTATAAATTTTTTGAAATATTTTACTGGACAAAAAAACATTTTTTCTAATCGACCAAATTTAATGCAACAGCATACAACAGGATAAATTACCAAAATAAATTTTATGATTTCAATACGCCTAGCATTGACTAGGAATTAGTCAAATTTGAGAATTATTTTTAGAATTAGCAACGAGAATAAAAAAACGGGCTGCTTGCAAACTTAAGAAATGCAAACAACCCGCCCAACAAACAGTAACCATTATTTTATATTATTTTCAATCTGTTATGTACATAGAATAGTCAAAGTAAAAAAGTTTAAATTTATTACATTTTTATACCGATTCGCAAACCAAATCTATATTCAAAACAATGCTGTAGTTTTTTTCAATCTGCGTTTTTTCGTTTCAATTGGTTGATTTTTAGGTTTCGTTGCGGGTATTATAACGTCGGCTTTTTCTTTTGCGGACACTGGAAGTTTATTCTGGTATCCGCAAAATTGCTCTAGCGCCGTCAACCTGTTGTCAAATTTTTCGTAACAATTGACCAACATATCGCTCGATTCATTATGCGACTTGATCCAATTACTAACAGTAACCAACTCTTGACTGATAGTTTTCAATTTGTTGTTTCCGCTGCTATTTGACCATCCACTTACAACAAGATAAACCAAACAACAAACCAACACGATTAAAACCGCTACGTTAATCGCAAAATTCAACCACATATTTAACGTCGTAATATCGACTGAATCTAACCCGAACATATTTATTCCTTCAGCATAATAATTGCCTAACGAAAAATCGTTTATCCAATTGTGTTTTGGCGTATTTGTGCAAATAGATTTCTGATATTCGGCGATTCTGATAATGCGTAACTTACTGATTTATCGACCGAACTCGTATAACCGTATTCTTTGACTAGATCAATGTACATCGTAAAAATCCCGTCGCCGCCCATGTATCGCTTGTTCCACGTTTCCGTATCAACAAGAGACCGCACGTCCAATTGCTCACACGCCAAATTGTCAAAATATAACCCAACAATCAATTCCGATTTATTCACAATAAAATCCCGTAATCCGTTGATCGCATCATTATTCGGCTGCAATCTCTTACTGCCTAACAATAATACTTTGTTACGTTGCGATAATTCAGTAATCACGTCCAGCGGCGTTATTCCCAATATCGTGTGAAACAATACGCGGTCTTTTATCTTATCGGCTATTTGTACGTTACACTCTTTATCGCCGACGCTTATTCCTAACCCGTGTACGTAACGGTCAATCATTAGTCGAATAATATACGGCTTGGCAAAATTATAATCGTTTTGATGCACGGTCAAATTGCATATTACGCCTTTGGTTTTCATTCGCTTTAAGAACGATTCAATGTCAGGATGCGATAACGGATTGCCGCCGCCTATCGCTAATTCCGTCCCCGCTTCCAACGTTTCCAATATCGGATGTTGTAAATCTGAATGCGTACCCTTGTTGTTGCTATGTTCGTAACAGAACCAACAATTATTTTCGCAATAATCCGTTATTTTTATATCGATACTTTCGGGGCGTACCGGTTGCGGGATTTGACCGTCCGGCGTATGACGGATTTTCGTACCGTCCGGACAAAGTAATACAGTCGTATTACCGTTTCTGTAAATCATTTTTACCTCCTTTAATGCGTATCAACTGCAAATCGTAAATAACCGTCGCGTTTGCCAAAAGTATCTTCTATCGTTGTATCGTTAAGTTGGTGTTCCCATTCAAAAACGCCATTCAATACAAGCGACGCTAACGGTTCACGATAATCTACAACTTCATTTAACACTGCGCCAAAATCCTCAAATGCACACCCGTAATCTTTTAACTTCGATCTGACTTCGGATGTTGATTTATCGTCAAACGCCCATTCAATCCGAATATTATACGGTTTCAACATAGCGTCTATTTTAGCAGGTAAATCGCTGTACAATTTGGGGAAAAACGCTACCGTCATCCATACTAAATCCAAAAATTCACCCGCTTTGAAATTTGAAACGCAAGCGTTAATAAACTCTTCGCTGCTGCTAACGTCGTCTAACTCAACGTCAAATGTATTAAATTTTGGCGTAAACACCTTTTCTTCAGGAAACGGTTGTATAAACTCCGGACTCTTTATCCACATCGCATGAGCCGACGACGAATTCGTCTCAAAAGCATTCGATCTAATCTGTAACATTTTTAACCTCCTTTAATTGAAAAGTAAAAAATTAAAATTTAACTTGTATAAACGCCAAGCATAGTATGACTACTTGCTAAACGTTTTTGAAACTCAAAAATATCGCCTTCATCGGCGTGAATTACGTTTGACGAGTCAGACAATATTAACGAAATTAACAATTCAGGCTGCTCAACTAAATCCTTCATATAATCTGCAAACATAAAATCTTTAATTGAATTAATATCGCGAACCTCTTCTTCTGTCAATATATCAAGTGTCCAATTGACGCGGATGTTATATTGTTTTAAGATTTCTGTTATCCGCTTAAACAAACTCATATTATCAAACAAACCGGCTGAAATTAGCCACGTCCAAATAACATTCAAAAATTCACCAGATTTATACGGTTCGTATTCCCATCCTAAACTGCTGAAATGAGCGGTCATAACTTGCTCTTCCGCAAACGGCGCTATCTTGTCTTGCGTCTTAACCCAAAACGCATGGATTGCAGATGAATTAGTTTCAAAAACACTTTGTCTGATTTGTAACATTTTTAATTACGTTTCATGTAATATTTGAAGCCATCCTTTTTGATGTCTTCCGGATCGCAATAACAACCGCCGTCGTCATTACCTGTATAAAAACACGATTCATCACATAAACAAGCGGAAACAAATAATTCAGGGTTGTCTAACAATTCATCTAATATAGGTAAAAACTCATCAGCGTGATCCACATTATAATCGTTGCCGTAATCGGACGGCGTATCCAATTGATAATTCCACGTACCGATTTTAATATTGTACGGTTTTAACGCCGCTTCTATCTTGTTCTTATACGCTTCTATCGCTTGCGTATCAACTTTATCAACAGGTTGATACGATTCATAAACAGTAAGTACCGCCGTCCAACAATAATCCACAAACCAACTAGATGAATAATGATCATAATCCCAACCGAACACGCCCAAACCAACATCCCACACTCGCTCTGTACTTGTATCAGGCTTGAAATCTTCCTTAATACAAAACGTATGCACCGACGACGAATTCGTCTCAAAAGCATTCGATCTAATTTGTAACATTTTTAACATCCTGTACTAATTATGAATCCCGAAGGGGAAAGGGGGAAAGGGTCAATTTTCTATCGCAACCAATTCGCTCAACAAAAAATAATTTACCAAAACATTGTCAAAACTCGGATTATTAGCAACATCTCTAACAGTACCTAATGTAATCCCGCCATATACATCAGCAACAAACGTACTAAAACCTGACCAAAAATATTCACGTACCATTTCATTTTTGACGTTCAAAACACGACGGTACACAATCTGCGTACTTTGACATACAACCTGCATACTTTCGCAATTATACTTTTCAAGCAAGACTTCAATATCGCCGTCCGAAACTTCAACTATTGTATCAAACGGCGATAAATTAAAACGTTTTTGAAGCAATTCAAACGATTGCCGAATTAAATTGTAAATAACATCCGTTTGATTCACAAATTGCGTTTTACCTAACTGTTGACGTAACTGTTCTATTTTGTCCGTTACTATTGCGTTTTCGGATACGTTGCGATTCCGGTCAAACGCCAACATCAAATTCGTAAATTGTCTAGTATTCACATCTGCGGCAAAAACCGAAAATTCAAACAATTCCACTATCGCCAACAAATAACCCGACAATGATATTTCCATTTTTAACACCCTTTACTGGTTTATTTTGTTCCTTGATAGTCGTCCATCATCAATTATCCGCAAACGCTAATTCAACTATATCGGGAAACTTGGAAACTGTACGCATCGTCAACGGATCCGCTACACAACAATGGTCTAACATATTATTGATTTCGTCAAAAACGTCGCCGTCGCAATGGTCTTGTATTGAGTTAAATAACTCATGCCGTTTTACCGACTGTAATTCATTCTTTACGTCGTGTGAAACGTCGTCGTCTTCACAACGACACGATATAAATTCGTAATCGTTGCAATACTTGTGATAGAGCAAGCAATAAAATTCAAGCAAACGCGGATCCGTCGGCGTTAAATTGTACTTGCCGTCTGCTACCGAATTTATCCAATCTAATACTTGTACATTCCATTCTAATTCCCATCTTTTATGCTCTAAAACGCGAATAAAACTTCGGATTTCAGATAACTCTCTTTCATAGTCTTTAAGCGACTCCGTACACGTTTGTATATCTGATTTACATTGGTTTATAATCTGTTCGTTCATTTTTATCTCCCGATTTATTTGCCGCTATATCTCGTACACGTATCATTGTATTAAATATGTGAAACGGTCAAAGGCAAATTAAAATTTTATTAAAATAATATGCCATTGTTTGCGTTAGAATTAGACCTAATCAGAAATATTTTTAGAATTTTTGGATTTGATGTGTAATCTAGATAATGCCGAAAGCGACTAACAAGTTTATTGCTTTTCTTGCGGCGGCGCCGTCTTGCAACATTAAATCGTTACCTGCGAAATAACTCATTAACGTATTATTCAATTCGTCTGTATTCGCCAAAACGTACAGCGCCAAACAACCTGCCGCCGTTTCAAACGCAATTTCTTGCATATCGTCGCAATGTACGCTTGCGACGTAATTTTCATTGTTCTTTTTTACTAGCGTTATTTCCAAATCGGCGTATTTATACGTTTTGCTCGTGTCTGCACCGTCCGTTTCACACTCTTCAATTAATTCCATTTCCAATTGTTTGACTATTAAATCAGCCGCCGCTAAAAAAATCGAAGCGTACATATCGTTTAACAAACGCGTTGTAGCGTCTTCGTACTCTGAAATAAATTTACGCACAGGTTCAAACGTTTCCGAAAACGTTACCGATAAATATTGACGTGCAAAATCCAATTGTAAATCGTCAACAGTGAAACAAGACTCTAACGTTGCGTTATTACGTTCTGCTATTTTTTGGTTGATGTATTCGTATTTCTGTTCACGGTTACCTGGAATAGAAATCAAATAATTCCTGACATTATCGTCAATTTTGGCGGCGACGCAAGCGATAGAAGCCGCATCGTCGTCGCCGTCAACAGTCGCCCAAAAATCAGTATCACTTGCAGGCGGTACGCCGCTTATCACCCACGCCTTCAAATAATCATAAAAAAGACGATGATAATTCCAATACCCGACAACTTCGTTCAAGCAACTTGCTAAACGACTGTAAACCGATTTCGATTTAATATAACCCATAACATCTACGATAGCAAAAAATAAATATCGTTACAATAATAACGACATCATTGACATGAACAATATTGTCAACGAATGTTTAATTCTTATACTTAATATTATATTGACATATCTGGAAGATCAAAGTAAAAAATTAAAATTTTATTGAAATATTCTTAACGTTGCAACGAAACAAATTACAATAATTATCAACGTATCAAGAATGACGCTATACTTCTACTATTGCAGAAGCAGAAGTATTATTTAATTTCTACTATCGTAAGATTTTTAGTCGTCGGTAAAACCTACATGTAAAAAAGCGCTGCCGATTACAGGTTGACCGTTTGCCGATTTAACAACTAACCAATAAGTACCTGCTGGAGTACATTCATTTCCTGGCCAAATATAAAGGCTTTGGGACTCATAGTAATCCATATTGACTATATTTTTATTGCCGTCGTATATCTCAATTAAAATTTCAGGACTCGGTTGAAGATCGATTATCCAAAGTAGAGCCAAATGATCTGGATCAACAACTGTAATTGTAAATCTAGTATAGTAAGCGGCAACTCCGTCTAATAGTATCGGTTTCAATTCCGCATCGAAATGTGCAAAATCACGCCAAAATTCAGCCGTATCAAATTCGTCCGGTTCTGGTTCTGGCTCTGGTTCCGGCGTTGTTTGTAACCATCCTGTGTCAATTAACGCTTGTATCGTATCCGACTCTGTCATTACAGGATTATCAGTACGGTCAATATAACGCTTGACCTCGCGCAATATCACATCCGCATTTTCCCTATCTATATTTTTTTTTGTAGTTACACTCATTCTGATTTATTTTAGGTACTCTTAACGTTAAAACTAAAACAATTACAACTTGTGTTCTAGCAGATACGCATTAGAAATTGTCTTGAACGAGTATTGCGAAAACTCGCCGCGCTCTTTGTACACCAGCCCTTCACGTATTTTGTCGGATAATTTGCTCCGCCCAAACGCCGTATCGACCAGTTCCTTAACCGACGTTTCGTCCAAGCACAACGCATAAGACTCGCATATTACCGGAACATGTTTAAGCCCCAACCAATTCACAATATCGTACCGGACATACGCGTCCACATATTTCTGCGTGTCAATATTGAACACGTCGAAAACGTAGAGATCGACGTCGTTCAAGCCCAGCCGATTATCCGAAACATTCGTTCCAACGATCTCGCCCTGTATAGCCAAATTAATATGCAACTCTCTGCACAATTCGGGCAACTTTTCGTGGAGGTTATATTTGACGGACATTTCCTCGTAAATACTTCTAGAAAAACCAAACCGTTTTTCAAATTCGTCCTTGAAAAATATACGCTTGATCCAATGCTTAAACTTCGCAAAAAGGCTTCTGTAAAATTCCGTACAAGCGACCTCATAATTCCGCGAGCAAACCCCGAAATGATTACATCGGTAGTAAATCGTTACCGAAGTGCCGTCTAGTTTTTCAGTAACCTCGTACTGCTTACCGTTCAGAGCCTCCAAACGGACTGTGTCAAAAGACTGAATCCGTTCTTGGTCTGTCTTGCGGATAAACGCAGGGAAACGCCGCATCGGACTGCCGCCAATCATACGCGTAGGGCGATTATCGGTAGGTTCGTAAAGTTTAACTTTGAGTAGTTCCGTTACGTCGTCGCCTTCTTTTGGTTTGGTAATTTCGGGGAAGTCAGATAGCGGCAACAGCAGACCTTGCGATATTTGTTTTTTCAATTTAATCGTCCGCAATCTGTAGCCGTCCGTACCGTTCATCTTTTTGTCAGAGCGTCCGTCTAAAAATGCGTAGCGTTCTTCTTTTGGCAAGAACGAATCGATCTCAAAGTACACGCCGAAATCGCCGACGTTAAAATCGCCTTTTTTCGCTACGCATACCCAACCGTTAGTCGTCATTGTTGCGACTTCGATAAAGTCCGCGCCTTCAATCGGGCGTAGTTCTTTTACTTTCGTTACAGTTGCTAATTTTCTCATACTTTTATGTTAATTTTTATGTTAATTACTTTTGCTCTGCGGTAAATATACGGTCTCTTCCCACGCTTGCGTCCAATCAAATCCTTGACTGGTAAAATTCTCATAAAATCTATTGATAAAATCATCTGCATCGATATAATCTATTCCGAAATTTTTGGCACAGCGTTTATCACTATCTGAAGATTGACCTTTACGACCGGATGCGTCGCCTACCATTATCATTTCGCGTTTATGGAATTTTTGCGGCAAGTGGCGGGCTATAAAAAAGTCTAACATTCCCGTATTCGGTTTATGCATCCAGTCGTCAGGGTCATTAGCATCGCAACAAATGCCGTCAACTTCGATTTCTTTTTGCGTTGTCGCGTAACGTTCTTTAATCCGCTTATCATGTCCGCAATAATCTTCAATTGCAGCACAAACGAATTGTAATTTTTTATCAAAAGAGCTTTCTTTCATAAACCCTTTTTCGATACCGCCTTGATTGGATGTTATCCAGATATATTCAACGTCAAAAGTAGCGGCAAAATTACATATCGCTTCAACGACGTGTGAGCGAAACTGCATATCGCCAATATAGTGAGGAGTCGTATAACCCCACTTTTGCGCCTCCACAGATTCAATAATTGTTCCGTCAAGATCAAGAAACAATACTTTTTTACGTTTTGTACGATCTAATTTTACTGTCATTGACCATCCTCCTTATATTGTAAAGTTAGCCTAATCGTAAATTGACTATTTTATGAACAGATAATAAATGATTTAGTTTTGTTCTTGTGTATTCAAAATACCCTAACGCTGACAAATAGCGATAGCAACAATCTTTCGTATTATGCATTTTCAACGATTCCAAACATTTGTCGCGTAACTCTCCACGCATGTTATAACTGCATATCGCTTCATACACTTCATCGGGAACTTTGTCCTTGACTTGATCGCGTTGGATTGACCATCCGTTCATTAAGCAATGAACGATATAATCTTGGTACTTCCACATAGGATCTACTATTTGACCACTCATTATTTATTACTTGTTTGTTTGTTGTAAATTAACGTTACTTACTACGCCGTAGGTAATATTTAATTCTTATAGTTACATTCTATTGATAAAATGAAAATATCAAAGTAAAAAATTAAAATTTTGTAGATATTTCTGCTGTTATAGATTTCATAAATTCATGATCTTGACCGCAAGTAAGTCTCGCCAAATGTACGGAGGGCGGCGTTAATCGCACGTTTGGTATTACCGTAAAACCGTCTTTCACAAAACATTCTAATTGATGATAAATTATTTCGCAAAATCGCTTGCAAGCGGAATCAAAATCCGAAAACGACTCAACTAATTGGACAACGAAACTGACGTTAAATTCGCAATTTTCAGCGGTCTGTTTAATAACCCCAATTTTGTATCCGTTTAATTGTGCATCGAAATTACAAGGTATTAACGGGTTTTGTACAAATTCCAAATAAAAAACAACCATAAAAATTCCTTTTCAAGATAATTTAATTTCTACTGTTATACGTAAGATCAAAAAACGGCGGCGGGACTTGAACCCGCATCTCAGTCATAACTGATCGCGCGATATGTTGCCATTACACCACGCCGTTTCCAATCTACGATAGTAATTCTACAATAGTAGAAATATAAGGTCTTATCACTATATGCCAATTAAAAACAGAAAATTAATGAATATTTCTATTTAATTTTAACGTTTGGCAAATGAATTGATTTCTCTAATCTGCTATTTTGGAGACCATTAGGCACTCGCCTGCTTTATTTGTTTTTAGCATAGTTATAAACGGATCAAATAGTTTGAAATCGGTCAATACTATATCAAATCGTGCCATTGCCAAATTATCCGTACTTACGTATTTTGACATCGGCATAAAGTTAAAAACTTTTACGCTTTCCTGTTTACTTACATCCGCTACGTAACTCGTAAACATATTTCGTAAATAATTTGTAATATCAGCGCTATCGCGTATAGTTACAACACTTGCAAACTGCATCGTAACGTTAGTCAGTATTACATTGTCTGCCAATGGGACTATTAGCGTTTCAGGTAACATATACGGTTCGCCAAATACTTGGAATAAATCATAAACGGGATTAACTTGCAATTCATTATATTCTAGCCATTTCAAATGTATTCCGTAACCAGCCGTCAATAGTTTGCGGGCGTATTTTGCTAATTCTGATTTGTTTTTATCAAGTCTGGCGACTACTTTATGAATATCCGTCAAGGTCGATGCAGGATAAATGCTGTTATAACGCTCAATTACTCTCGCTTGTTCTGGTTTCACGCGTAAATAAGTGTTACAAGCCAACGTTATATCTGCTACTCCTTTTTGTAATAAATCTGATAGTCCTTTGTTTGGCAAAGTGTAAACGACAATTCCGCTGTCTTTGTCGTACTTTTTAATACTGTCTATAAATTGCGAAACTTGTTGTTCTATGCTATCAAGGTCATTACTCAACGGTACAATATTAGGCGTAATTTCTGCTGTTTGCGTTTGACTTGGCGGCTGCGTTTTTTCGGGCGTATTGTCAAGAACATCTACAGCAATAGTATTATCTGATTTGTCTTTTTCAGTACAAATCTCTAAACTATCATATTCCGTTTTATTACAAATCGTATCAATTTGACTAGCGCCTATATTTTGAATTTCTGATTTAGGCGTTACAACTGTTTTGAGTTTTGGTTGAAAATCTGTTTTGATTTCTGGTTCTAGTTGAAAATCTGTTTTAACTACAACTCGTCGTCCTAAAAGTTCTTTTATAAATTGAGCCGCTTCGTCTTTAATATAATTGACCATAACGTCAAAATCGGTTGTACCTGAAAACATACGGTCATAGTTGTACGTTGTTACTAACCAGTAAGGCAATTGTCCGATAAAAAGACGCTGCTGGATACAACCGTAATACAGATCATTTATCGCAAAACTAAAATAAGGTCTCGCGTATTTATCGACTGATTGCCTAAAATGGACAATAAATTCATCGTTCATAATTAAATTTCCTTTTGTTTAATTTTGTGTAGATCGCTGTCCTTGAACGAATTAATTATCGACGCAGCACGGTCAATAGTTGCTTCAGACATAATGTTTCGTTTACTCATTTGTTTAACAGATTAAAAAAATCATAAATAAAGCGGAACAGCAATGTAGTATTATCATACTTATATGATATGCCGATTAAAAACAGAAAATTAGTCAAACAAAAAATAAAAAGAAATTATCAACTGTAAAGAATGTTTTCCAGCGATTGAAACGGTTTTGCTAAAGATTGGTAAATGCAGTCGGTATCTTCTGTAACATTTTCCACTGAACAAAAACCATCTTTATCAGCGGTAACGTAATAATTGCAACAATCAGTAATTTTTTCTTTAATACTGAATACTTCAATCGCCCGCATGAAATACGGGCTGTATGTTGTCAATAAAATAGTCAAATTAAACGCTTTTTGCAATAATACTAACGCTTTGGCAAATTGAATTTGCCATTCGGGATGTAAATGAATTTCGGGTTCGTCTAAAATCAACACATCTTCCTCTTGTATTGCATGGTTTTCTAAAAGGCGTTTAAGGATTAAAAACGATTTCATTCCAGCTGAAACGTTAACGAGCTCTAATGATTCGTTAAGGTCTTTATAACGGTAACCTAATTGACCGTATTCTTTTTGTTCAAAGTTACCGTCAACAATGGAATTTAGCGCTGACCAAACTTTATTTAGTTTTTTTTCTGTAACTACTTCTTGTATCTCACTCTCTTTATTTTTAGAATGAAGCAATACGCGGTGCAAAGATTCTCTAGGATGCGTAATTGAAGTACGATACGAATCGATATAAAAAGCGTTATGAACAAGTCCAATATTATTTTCAAATGAAGAGCATCGTTTCTTGTTAAAATTGACGTTAATAGAATTGCCTTTAATGGTCAATTTCACCGTACTCTCTTCTGATAGATAATTGACGTGAACAAACTGATATGCAAACTCTTTTCCAAAATTGTTTGAAATTATCTTTTTCTTAATTTCATCTTCGCTATCGTGTTGCATCACGTCATTGAGTTCCATAAAAGAGTTAAACGTACAATACAGCGCTTTTCCAAACGTGCTTTTACCTGTATCGTTATTACCTGCGATTACAGTAATGCCTTGCAATTCTATTTCGGCTTCTCTGATTTTCCCAATATTTTTGATTTTAAGAAGCATAAAACTTAATCCAGTTATTTTCGGGCGTTAATTTCTCTCCCGATTCGTATTTATTTAATTGAAACACGACGGCAAAGTACCGTCGGGATAATCTTCATACTCTGCGTCATATAGCCGCATTTCATCCATTAACCTGCGTACCCGCCTGTCCAGCGCCGTTAAGCGTTCTTCTACCGTCGTAGGTCTAGGGAACACAAACGGCACAAACTCGCATTATTTTTACCTGTTTTTGTAACCGTCTTTATACTGTCCGGCTTCTTGCCCGTTTGTGTGTACTTTTCGCTTTTCTTAAACTTGCGGAACGTCAAACGTATAAGATTTAAGGAATGCCCGTTCTCTCCAACATTCGGGGACGTATCTTGTTATTTCGCCTGTCTTATTTATAACGGGGGACATCACTAAATACTCGCCCGTGGTGACTTCAACGCAACGATCTAGGTCATATTTTATTATAACCTTGTGCAAATTACGCGGATTAATCAAAACGGTGTAAAGTCTAGGGTTATCTAATAACTGATCTACAATCCATAATTGCCCACCTATAAATTCGCGCAACCCTGACATGTAAGTATGCGGCGTATGATCTGCGGGCGGATTAAATAAATCTAGCGTTACGTCCGGTTCGTATTTTAATACGCGGGCGCTGAGTAACTCTAAATTAAATCCATAGCGGACAGCGCAGGGTATATCGGTATTTTGCGGCTTGCCGATTTCCATCAAGCGGTGACTTTTAACATAGGGCGCTACTTCGCCTGACACAAGAACGCGGAATGTCTTGTGTTTATCAATCCATTCGCCGTTAAGCGTAGGCGGATTATGTACAAGATAATCACCCGCTTCTAATTTTAAGTACGTGCGCGCCGTACCGTCAATGTATAAAAAAACCGTATCGCCGATTAAAGATAAACTACTCGGCGATACGGCTACTAATTTCTCCATGTTAGTTTTATCTGCGGGTATTTTATAAATATCGCAATACGGCGAACTAAACAAATACCGCTTTTCAATCGCTCTCAATATCTCCATTTTTTCCCTCCATAACATCTGTTAATAACTGGGATGCTTTTAACTGTAAATTTAGATTACTTACGTATTAGGTGACTATACACAAGCCGCCGTGAACATTCGGGCAATATTCATACTCGCGGTTTTTAAGCAATTTATCTATATCCCATTTATACAATTCGACGGCGTTACTATATTTGTTTAGCGATTTACTACTTGATACTAATTGACTTGTTTTGATTAATTTTTGGCAATAATCTAAACCTTGGTTTAACGCAGTTATTTCATCTTTTATCTGTTCGATAGGCGGAAACCGTTCTACGGTTGAACTCCTGTACGCTGCCATATCAAGTACATCCTCGTAACCGCTATCATCCAGAGACCGCAAAAATATAAAATCCCATTCGCATATTTTTGCATCCCAATAAAGCCAAATAGTCAAATACGAATTATGATAAAAATTATATCTGTACAAATTAGACTTAATCAATATTATCGGCGGATTATTATCCATCCACCATGCGTCAAAAATTAAATTAGCAGTCGATGCAATTAGTTTATCCATCACAAACTCCTTCTTATTCGTTATCTACAACAGTAGAAATATAAGGTCTTATCACTATATGCCGATTGGCAACGGCAAATTAGTCAAATTGTTGCAGTATCGTTCAGGTCTCGTTTACAACGTACAAGCAATATGTAACTCAATCGCTTCATCGTGGCGACTACGCCATAATTTTTTATAATCCTCATAGACGTTTGCGTCGCATAAATTGTCTTCGCTAAAGTGTTTTAACTGGTCAACAACGGTTTCAAGTCTATTAGTCAAATCTATACAAAAGCCCGTAACTGCATCAACTGTCGCAAAATTCATATATGGATTAGTTCCAGATTTGCGGATTTTGAATTCGTTTTTCAATTTCGTCAATAAGTTGTTGTTTAATTCGCAGGCGCATTCGCATCTGTCAGTATTTGATCTGGTTACTAATTTAACTTGTTCCATCGCCTGCTTCAAATCGGCAAATAAACGGTCAATTAAATTAAAAACATCGCACTCTTTAATTCGTTCTTGTGTCATTTTTCACTAACCTTTTACTGTTTGTTTGTTTGTTGTAAATTAAACGTTACTTGCTACGCCGTAAGTAATGTTTAATTCTTATAGTTATATTCTATTGATAAAAAGGAAAGGTCAAAGTAAAAAATTAAAATTTTATTAAAATAATATGCCATTGCTCGCGTTAGAATTAGGTAAGATTAGAAGTATTTTTAGAATTTTTTTTGGGGGGAGATAATATTGGCATTATAATGTAAACATTTCGCTGACTTGCTTTTTGTATCGCGTTACGATTTGTAACGGTGGTATTCGATTGAGCAACGTTGCCAGCGAATGTTTACGTTTTTGTTTTGCCGTTTAATATTATGTCGCCCCATAAATCGCACGGATCACAACAATTCATGTTATCGGCGTTCAATTCTAATTCAACGCCGATTAAATGTTCGGTCAAACGAGTCAATGATTCATTTATCATTTTTGCGTTTTGCCAAAGCGACGCTGCTGAGTTATCTAGTTCCTGTTTATTTGCGTTAGTAAAAGAATACGCTGCTATCGATCTGGCAATGCATCGAATGCTGAAACAATAATCGTTAAGTTCACGTATTATTTGGAGCGTTGTCGCTTTACGCGTCGGGTTGCGTTTGACGGGCATATTATTTTCTTTCTATCGTAGATATTTTGTTCCTAGCGGGACAAATTTTTGTTGTCTAATTTTTCTAATATTTCATTATACATTTGAAACCGTTTTGACCTATTTTCTAGCCATTCTGTATCTATGTCGATTTCGTACAACCATCGGTCAATGCGGTTTTGTAGCTCTGTTTCGTTTTCGTATTCTATTAGCCCTATTGTTTCCGTATGTAGATTGTGGATAAATTCTATTAACGGTTTTATTTTGGCTATTTTATGTTTGCCGTACCATGCTATTTTTTCTAAATGGGCTGCTATCTTGGCACAAACAATTGTTTCATCGGTTTCAGTCATTTTATTCTAGTTCTTTCGCTCTTTGTGCGAAAGCGGTTAATATTACGTTGCGGTAACGGTTTAACGATAATTGAGAGCCAAACGCAACGACTTTTTTATCAGCGTTGACCGCTTCGCACCATCTAATCGCTTGTTCTATAACGTAAATTTCGTATAATATTATTTCTTTATCGGCTTCTCTGCCTAACCCGTCGAAATCGTATTGATAAATTGGAATGAAACCGTTATCGTCAAATCGTAACAACAACCATTCCCATCTTGCCGCATTGAAATCGAATTCTAACCAGATTGACAATCCGATTTTCGCTTTTTCTTTGCGTAACCAATGAAAAAACGGGTTGACCATAACAACAGGTCGCATGCCCAACGATTTGTAAATTACATCCGACGTACTTATCACCATCGATTGTAATTTTACTTGGTCGTATGTTAAAATTTTATCCGACTCGTCAATTATCATTCCCGATGAATCTACTAAATCGTCAGTAATCATATATTCAGTTACAGGCGGATTCATTTTTCACTCCTTTCATTTTCTTTTATAGTTGCATCTACAGGTGGCGGTAGATGTGTAACGTAATACGTTTTTATGAACGTTTGGCATTTTTCAAACGTTCCTGCAAACAACTTTTCACAAGTTGGGTCGTCGTCCATGATCTCCCAACCAGATCGATGGATATACTTTAAGTAAAATCCGATTTCATTATCGATTGGAAACTTATAAACTCTGTAAATTGAGTTCACAGAGTTTTCCCATATTTGTCTAGTAAAGTTTGTCAAGTACGTGTCGCCGTAATTACGGCATTCCGCAAACGTACCTGTGAATAGGATTTCGCATTTAGACGCGTACTCTGCGTTTGACCACCGCTCGGCGGGAATGTACGTTAGTCTAAACCCTATCGCAGTATCCACAGGAATCTTGTAAACTCGATATTGATCTTCCATTTCACTAACCTTTTACTGTTTGTTTGTTGTAAATTAAACGTTACTTACAACGTCGTAAGTAATGTTTAATTCTTATAGTTACATTCTATTGATAAAATGAAAATGTCAAAGTAAAAAATTAAAATTTTATTAAAATAATATGCCATTGTTCGCGTAAGAATTAGGTAAGATTAGAAGTATTTTTAGTTTTTTTTTTGAGATACTCTTAACGAAAACATCTATAATATTTACCCGCACGTCAAGTAACGACGTTATACTTCTACTATTGCAGAAGTATCATTAATTTTTACTATTGTAGATCTGTCGTGTATGTTATTGTTCTTATTTTGTGTGATGTTTTTTTGGTTTTCGTATTCGAAGTGGCAAGCAAACATTAAGTTACAAAGGGCGTGCGAAAGATGCGGCTCACTTTTATCATCTTGTAAAAACAAAAAAATATGACGTATAGCATGATTTAATATATCATCGGTAGGAAATCCTTTTTTCCAATTATTTTTTCCGTACTTAGTCTCGCCTTGTTTGAACACCATTGCAGCAAGTTCCAACGCTTTCGGCGGCAATAAATGATACGCTACATTATCTGCATCAATTGAACGTTTAGCGCCAGATGCGAATTGTTTCATTTTTATTTCGTTTTCTGTTTTCATTTTCGGTTCTGTTTTTAGTTCAGCGTCGTCAAAAGGTTCAGCGTCAACGCAAAAATACTCTTGGGAAAAGCAATCAATAATAATAGGTACATGCGGATATAATTCTTGTAACTTATTGACGACATCCTGAAAAGTTATAAAAAAAACTGTACCCGATTGATTTGACAAATTTTTTAGAATCCACACATCATTCGACGCACGCTGTCTTATATACTCTTTTTTTAATTTCATAACAACTTCTTTTTTTCCTCGATTGTAACGTGAAATCACGTGTACGTTTGGTCGGACAGCATTTATTTCTAGGTAATCGTCGAGCGTATCGTCAGGCGATTGTTTAATTATAGATTTCATATAATTAGGGGAAGGGTAATGTGTATTGTTTTTAGGGACAAGGGAAACAATTTGAAAATACGATCTTTAATTATGTATTCCGTAATCCCTTGTTTTATGTATTTTCGCAAACAAATAAGTAATTTTTATATGCTGATTGTGTTCTCATCCAGTCAAT
Source organism: Planctomycetaceae bacterium (assembly GCA_031277105.1). GTDB lineage: Bacteria > Planctomycetota > Planctomycetia > Pirellulales > Thermoguttaceae > WRKP01. The sequence continues at coordinate 85,460 of JAISLW010000268.1, forward strand.
TGTATCTTCAAATGTTTTAAATCGCCAAGTTGTCCATTGGCGAGGAGTAGGACTAATGATAAGAGCGAACGGTTTCGTTGGATCGCTTAACTTTGCTACCTCTGGATCGTTTTCGTACAAAAATCCTAACAGATGTTTATGACCGTCTAACTCTTGGAAAGTCAATTGATACGTACTTATATGTCCTATAATTCCGTCAAGTCTTTCGATTAATATGCAGGGTAATCCCATAATTTAATTAATGTTTTTATTATTCCCTTTACTTGTTTCATTTTAATTCTCTACTGGGTTTAACGTTATTTTTGTTACAAATTCCATATATTTTTTAACAGCGAAACTGAATATTTCGTTACAAAAATCCAATTCAACGTAGCGTTCAAATAGTTTGTCATTCTGGATTAAATCGTTTATTTTTACTGTTACGATATTATTTCTATGTTCCTGTAAAAGTTTATCGTACTTTGGGACATATTTTTTACAAAACGATATTAAGTCCATTTTATATTTTCCTTTCTTTTTTAATTATTTAGTTGGAGCATCGTAGTAGAAAAACCAAACTGGATTGAGTACGCGATCAAGAACAAACAAATCGGGATTAAATCTGATTCGGCGATCCAATTGGAAGTTACAAAATCGGGTAAATTGGAAGTTACAAGTAACGTTAATGAGTTTATACGGAAAAGCCCGTTTTTACTTTGAGCGTTAAACGATTGGGAATTATTCAGCAAGTAGGAACACAATTTCGTAATGGCTGCTGCAAACGCAATCCGTGAAAAATCGGTATAGCCTTGAGTACTGCCGTAAATAACAATTTCTTTTATCGGTTTTCCGTCATGTTTCAAAACATGGTCGGAACAAACGATAATAGAATCACGATATGAGTATAGCTTGGTTTTGCCTGATTTTTTGCAATATTTTGAAGCGGTTCTATAAAAATTTTGGAATAAATCGAATTGCGCGTCAGTCAAACATCCTTCTTTATTCAATTTGATTTTGTACTGTTTGCGTAACGTTGACCACACAGATTTTACGATAGGACGCAACAACGAACCTATCTTAAATTTATCCGTATTGCAATCAACAAAAATACTGTCAAACGCAAAAGGACTGACAATCCCCAAAGCGTCAACAATATCAAATAGACTCGCATCTGAATTATCAGTCAAACATTTGTACTGTTCCCAAGCGTAAGGTAAAACAATTACGCTAGTTTCACCACTCTGATTCTTTTGACTAGACATGTTCAAACTCCATAAAATATAAATTTACTGCGCGCTCATCGATCAAATTAATTTTTCTAAATCAACCTGATTGAATAGTTACTAATTTAATATGCCAATAAGCGGCGAAAAATTAATGAAATTTTGATACTGGGTCATATTTCCGATTTGTTTTAACTTTCACGACGTAACTTTTACGTTTACGAAAATGAAAACAATTTTTTTTAACGTTACTGACAAAGTAAACATTAACGTCAAAATCATCAGCGTAATAATTAGCGATAAAATTAAAGACCAATTCTTGGAATTTAACGGCGTAATCGTCAAACGTTTCGTAATGGTCATATTGACATATTCCGTCAAAATCTTGCGTACAAAACAATTCATGCGTTACACGACAATTTTGAAAATTATCTTTATCATGTTTTATAACGCCGATACGTCTATCGCCGAGATAAACGTATGTTTTGAGTTTGTATTGATGTCTAAAAACTAAATTAAACGTCGCTGCCATTTTTATCTCTTATGTTTACATTCGCAAATATAACCTTTGATTTTACGAAAACGTAAATCATCCTTTTTTATCGGTCTATTAAATAATACACAAATATCAAAATCGTCAAGATAAAACTGTCCCAAAAAATCTGACACAATTTTGACCAATCTGTCTACACATTCGCGAAACGTTGCGTAATATTCTTTTGATACTAATCCTTTAATGTTATGCTCTAAACGCCATTTATTCCTATTGTTTTTTTTGGGGCGCCATTTACGCTGCTTATATTTTGGAATGCTTAATCTACAAATAGGCTTATTGCCCAACAAAACACTATGCGCATTTAAGTACGGAAAGTACAAAAAAACTAAATTAAATTTCGCTTTCATTTTTATCTCATTTCATTTCATTTCATTTCATTCCACAATTTCTGTACGGAACACGAATTCAAAATTACAAATAGTTGTCAAGAATCCTGTATAATAATTTTCTACTTTCTGTACTGCTGCGGTCAATCTAGGATACTTTGCGTTGCCAAATGGATTGAAACGGTTGAATAACCCTTCAATAACGTAATTCCCATTTATGCAGTAAATCACAGCAATTCGCCGCTTGTGAACAGATACGGCATAATCGTTTTCGACCGCTGCTGGTAAATCTGCACAACTTCTAACAATACGCTCAACTCTCATAACGAATTCAGGTTTAGAATTATCCATTTTTTAATCTCCTTTGTTTTATTTGTACATTTGTTCATACAATCGATTTTTTATTCGATGTACTAATTTGTACTGCAAACCGTCGTAATATTCTTTACTGAATACTTCGGTATGAGTATCGCGCCAATCTACATATCTTTGATACTTATCGAAATTGTTTTTTACAAATTGTTTTAATTCAATTGTTTCCTCAACTACTGCGTTTACATTCGGGTTTTTAATATTATCTAATTGTTTCATTTTTTAAATCTTCTCGTGTAATCATAAATATCGTCTATTATCCAATCGACTGTTACGTTGCAACGAATTAGCATATCGCGGAACAATATCGGACAATGACTCGAATAATCATGATGCTGACAACGTTTTTCTTTATGCCTGACTAGGATAAGGCGGATCGTATGATTGTTGTTTTCGTCCAGATAAGGGCATTTTGCACAAACTATATCAAACAAATTACCCATCACAAACTCGACATACGTTTGGTTGAACGCTCGCTTTGGAACAGTACCGCGTTTGACTACATAAGTTTGGTGATAATATCCTTTGAACTCGTCTTTATGCGTCTTGATTACGTCGTATATCATATAATTACAATTTATGATTCTATTGACCGTTTAGTCTCGCTCATTAATTCTGACAGCATTTTGTTAGCGATTTCTAACGTTTTTTGTATCGCCTCCGCCTCCACATCAAAAATCAAATTCAACTTAAATACAGGACGACTCATGGGAGTCTCCATTATATTTTTTAACTTTTAACGAAAATTCAAAATCAAAATTACACATGCTTGTCAGCATGTGCTTAACAAAAGTAACCAACGCCTTGATAGCGTTATCCAAAGTAGCATACGAACCGCTTATCAGAATATTTTGCATTCCAAAGAACTCAATGTTATACGTATTGTTATTTTGGTAATGGATCGTAGCGATTAACCAATTATGAATTCGCACGTCGTAATCGCCATGTTCCGTATCAGCCTGTTGAACATTGCGAACAGGACAAACGCTCATAATAAACTTTGCCTTCTTAATACTCACGTTAAACATCGTTATTCTCCTTTAGTTTGAAAAGTGGTTTTGCAATCACGTTGAATATATCAGCAGCGTTAAAACCCCAAATAATTATTGGGGTATGTCTGTAACGCTTTTGTATTATGTCAACGATGTGATGGAATGTATCTGTCACATGCGGTGATTGACCATTACGAAAATCCATTTTCCAATAAACGTAGTTGCGCGTGCTTCTTATTACTGATGCGATAAAGCCGTCGTCTATCGTATCAGTCGGCGATTGTTTGATCGTTGCGTTCATTGTTTTCATTTTTGTTTTCGGGTTTTAATCGGAATTACTTCTTTTACTTTCGTTATCGTTACTAATTTTCTCATAAGTTAAAATTTGATTGAAATAATATGCTGTTGACCGTATTGGAATTATTACAAAACCAAAAATATTTTTAGATTTTTTTGGATAAATAATATTGGCATTGAAACGAAACTGGTTATAATAATTATCAACTCGTCAAGTAACGACGTTATACTTCTATTTTTGTAGAAGTAACATTAATTTCTACTATTGTAGATTAACTTTCATCGGCTGTTTCATAGCCGTCGTCGGCAGCGTCGTTGTACGCGCAACCGTCAGTACTATAAAAGAGTGTGAATTCATTTAGATCGTTATCCGAATTTTCGATTTCAACGGTTTCATTTGGCGCTAACGTTACGCTGCCGTTACGTCCAAAATTTTCGGAACGTACTATAGTTAATTCCACTTGTAACATAATTTCTAACTCCAAAAAAAGTTTAATGTTTGTTGCGAATTAAGTATTACCAATAACGCCGTAAGTAACATTTAATTCTTATAGTTACATTATATTGATATAACGAAACAATCAAAGTAAAAATTATAAATTTTGTTGAAATAAATTTGTTTATAATCGTACAATTTACGACGTTACGCTTCTATTAAAGATATTTCGCAATTAGTTATTTTGGATTTGATGTAATTTGTGATAACGTCTAAATTATCTTTTAAGTTTGTATTGGAATTACTTGGAATAACGTCGATGTACGGTACGCCAGCTGTACGTAATTGTACGTGGAATTCGAGTAAATCTTTGTTTGTTGCGACTTGCGCGTTGACGTTGCCTATATTTGCGGAATTAAACAATATTGCAGCGCTGTATTGATTGTACTTCAAAACAACAATGTGTTTATAATCGTTTAACGATTGTAACGTTTCCAATCTGCGTTTAATTTTATCAATAATTTTAATCGCTGATTGACCAACCGTATTTAACTCTTCGATTACTGTTTCGAGAAAACGGATGTCGTTATTCAAACACGGTCGACCTTTAATATCATTATTAGTTACGTTGACGTATTCTTGTTTCCCGCACGGTTGATACAATATAGAAAAATCAGTCAAACGGAACTCATTTTGTAAACAATTGATCGCTTCGTCGAAATCTCTGGCGATTAAACAGCGCCGCCCGCCGTACTCTATAACGATATAATAATTACCGTATATATCATTCCAGATATAACCTATCTTTTCGTTGATTGAAACGCTATCGTCACGTTTCACACTCCAATGACCATTACCCGAATATGTAATTTTTATTGTATTACTCACACTACCTCCTTTAACGTTATATTTCTATTAAATATTACTATCGTAAATTACGTTATCTGACGCAACAAACGGAATAATAATAGGTACATCAGGATAACGGTTATGCAAGAACTCTATTACTTTTTCCCAATTGTTAAAATTTATTGTGTGCGATTTATCGCTAGACACAATTACGTCCCATTGATTGTCGTTATTGACAATCTTAATTACAAAATCGCGCACGTGCGCCGTACAAAGAAACACAATATATTTCTTATCAGATCGTTGTACTATTTCGACGTATCTGCTAAACGGGATTTCATTACATTTTGGAAAAACAATTTTATGTACAACTATTTGACTATTTATGCGATTTCGACGGGCTATAAACTCTTCACGTAAATTTTGTACAGGTTCTTTTTCACCAACAACATTGTTGAATTGCGACAACGGTTTTGTTGTTTCTACTTTTTCAAGCGATTGCTCATTTGCGATAGCGGATTCTGTAAATTGACGTACTGTTCTGACTAATTCTTGAAACGGGTCGCAATCTTTTTTCCAACCCGTGAACCGTGATACAACTTTTGACCACGCACAAACGTACCGTAATTTACCCGTTATACGAAACGTATATTCGTACTTGCCGTTCAAATCACCTGTACATCGTAAATTATCCAACCGTATTTCACCGAACACCAAAAAAATACGCCGCAATTCAATTTCAGGGAAACGAGCGCGGAAAATATCCAATTTAGCGCCGTTTACAGTTTGAACTGTCGGCATTACTGATACTTCCATATCCCACAACGGAACATCGCCAAAACTACATAATAACCACGACATTTTTATACTCCCTGCTACTAAAAATAATCAACAACGCATCAAACACGTAACGTTTGACTAGTCACGTATGCCAACAACTCGATCAAGAATTAATCGATAATTGTCCGTTTTGTAACAATTGTGTAAAAAAACCCAAAAGCTCAAATGAAGCACACAACGAAACATCATTGCCAAAATGTAAATGTAACGTTTCCAATACTGTATTTTGTATCAATTGACAACATACCTCCAACGACTTCAATTGACGATCCCCGTAAACATCATTAGTCGTAATCTCAAACAACCATTGAAACTCACGATCATATCTAATAAAACCAATACGCCACTTATTGACATATACATCAAAACGATTCAAATCGTTTTCCAACTGTCTAAATACCAATTCAACTTGCATAGTCAACCACCCCATTAAAAATTTCTAACTTGTAACCAAATCAAAACAGTAGTAAATTATCACCGTACTAATATTGTATGCCACTTTACAACCAAAAATTAAATTTATTACCATCCAAATTTGACTCAACAAAACAACTATTGACCATCAATGTAAACACAAAACAACACACTAAAAAAACAACCGATAACGACCCGATAAAATTCAACCGATCGCTAACGTTTATCGCTAACGTTTATCGCTAACGCTTATCGCTAACGCTTATCGCTAACGTTTATCGCTAACGTTTATCGCTAACGTTTATCGCTAACGCTTATCGCTAACGCTTACTGCTAACGCTTATCAATAACGCTTATCGCTAACGTTTATCGCTAACGTTTATCGCTAACGTTTGTTGACCGGTTGACCGATCGCTAACGCTTATCGCTAACGTTTATCGCTAACGCTTATCGCTAACGCTTATCAATAACGCTTATCGCTAACGCTTATCAATAACGCTTATCGCTAACGCTTATCGCTAACGTTTATCGCTAACGTTTATCGCTAACGTTTGTTGACCGGTTGACCGATCGCTAACGCTTATCGCTAACGTTTGTTGACCGGTTGACCGATCGCTAACGCTTATCGCTAACGTTTGTTGACCGGTTGACCGATCGCTAACACTTATCGCTTACTGCTCTATTACAATTCGACTTGCAATAGAGACATCTGCTAAAGAACACCTGCCAACGACTAAAGAACAATAGAACAATAAACACTCGCTACACAATCGCTGTTTTGTTACAAGTTGACTTGTAACAAAACCATCTGACGATGACCACATTAAAGATAACAAAACAACCGATAAAGAATAACTTTAACGACATTTCATCGCCACTCCAAATGAACAGACGAACAGATAAACAGAACAAGAATGAACAATCGAAAGAGAACGAACAGATGAACAGACGAACAGATGAACAAGAACAGATGAACAAGAACAGACGAACAAGAATGAACAAAAGAACAGACGAACAATCGAAAGAGAACGAAAGAGAATGTTGAATGTTAAAGGAATTGATTCTTTTTTTTTTGTTAAGTAGAAAATACCCCTGTAAGGAAGGTCGTTTTTGGAATTATTGCGTAGTCAATGAGAGCGTATTTTATTGTTTTTTACTTCTTTTTATTGCACTATTAGACCGTTGATTACGCTGACAACATAGATTTACGTTGCAAAACGCAAATAAATCGAGCAGGAATAACAAGAAAAATAGCTATTTTCCAGACGTTGACGCATCGATACCGTTTGGCTCGTATAACCCAGTATTGCGTGATAGATACGGCGTAACAAATTACGCCGTATCGCACGGATTGCCCCGTTTTGAAGCAGCATAAGCAGAACGCATATAAACGTAATATAACGCTTCCGGCAAACTAGCGCCAAATATAACGTAGAATAAAGCGCTTAAACCCGAATTTGAAAACGACGGCTCGCGCCTATACGCGATACGACCGTTAATTGAATTCGATGTTTCAGGCAAAGAATAACGCAACAATTCATCAATTAATTTCGTACCGCATAATTGTTCAAATTGACCGTTTTGTAACGCTTTTTGTAGCGCTGCACGTTCGGTTTCAATTTTCGATTTTTGCTCCGCTTGTTCTTCAGCTGATAACAATTCACATTTTAACCCTTTGATACGGGAAGATCTTTTGTAATTAATTGTTTTTTCGTGAAACGCAGGTAAATTCTTAAAACCGCACATAATACGCCAAAATCGATGCGATATAAGACTGATTTGTTGCGATTTCCTATAATTTTCAGACGCTGTTGAATAACCGTAACGCTGCATTACAGGCGATTTAATCGAATCAATCGCAAACGATTGATCACTGTTAGCATCAAAAGACCATTTATAACGAAGTAATTCCATTACCATTTCCACAAATAGTTCTTGATACTCTTTGTAATATTGGTCGCAGTTTTCATGCGTTATCGCAACTAGCATTTTGGCTACGTGTTTGTTTATTATTTTGCGCCGTTTGTCGTTTAACGGTTGTGTACGGTCTTTGTTGTATTGTAATATCCGACCCAGATAATGATTTTTAGACTCTTTTTTATGCCGTATAGGTTTGTCGTCTATGACCATTTCGTTAATCTCTTTTTCGATGTTTTCCCAAGATGTAAGTAATAACTCTTCTGATTTCTTTTTGGCGGTTGTTGTATAATTTTTATCGCCGTACCGTTTATTTATTTCTTTGTTGTAAATTGATTTGACCATTTCCTCTATTTTTTTATCGGGTAACGGCGAATCGAATTGTGAATTGTATTCTAGCGCTTGTTCTAATATTTCAGAATAATCTCGTAATTTGTTGCTAGAATTCATTATTGAACCGATGTAACGTAAAGTTTCCGTATGTTTGCTGCCGCCGCTTGCAATATTAAGTTTAATACGGTTTGTTTTATTTTGCCGTTTATCAGCCGCTTGCGTCGCCTGCGTAATAGCAACCGCCGTTTCACGCGTCATTACAGAACGCCGCAACACGTTATCAGAAATGTTGACAGCGCCTTCTATTTCAGGAACAATTGCAGTGTTAAACCGATAATTTTTCGTTGTTGCAACGGCAATTCGCTTGTCAACCGTTTGCGATTGAATTGCAATTTCATAACGCTGCAATATCTTTGACAACTCCGGCAAAATTACAGATTTCATAAAGTAATCAAAAGCATCGTTATATTCGGACTCCGAAATAGCGTTGTAATCATATCGATCTTTTAATTGCGATAATCTTTGGTTATGCCTAGACAACAACATAAGAATAACAAAAGTTTTATACGGTAATTGCGGAAATTTATCAGACGTAACAGGAATATCATCGCAATCGCAAGAACCGTCGCAAGGCAGCAACGACAAGAACTCTTCCGATAATTCGTTTTTATAATTTTTTTTATTTTTGGTATTGATTGCGATGTATTCGCCGTTTTTTGTTTTAGAGCCTTCGCACATTATTGCTTGGTTGCAGCCCCAGAACATTTCGCCAAGATTAAACGGCAATACGCAATGCCCGTTATCGTTTACACCCGTACATAATAATATATCGTCATATTTCAATACGTATTGCAAGTGTACGCCAGGCGTATGTTCATCGCTGCCAGGAGTACGTATAATTTCAGCAGGCGGTAAATCAATATACTTGCACAACATTGACCATTCCTGCCGCATTCGTTTAGATAACGAATCAATATCGATAACAACTTGATTGTCAAGCCGGAAAAAATAATTATAATCAGTAGGAATACCGTTATTTATACTGCTCGTCATTTTGCAGATTTCGTCATGTTTTTTAGTAGCGCTTGAAATCGGTATCCATTTAAGTTGCTTTTTAGAATTAGGATACGCGGGCAGTACATAACGGCATTTGTTTATCTGGTTGATCGCTACATCCAAACATACGCCCCGTAATTCATGTTTCAAGTAACGGGCTTCTTTAACAGGTTTGGATAAATCCCGCTTGGATTGCGTAAACTTAAAATATTGACCTGTTTCTAATTTATGCGTAAAACATACATGTTGGTTGAATTTAGATTTATATTCAGCGCCCTCTAAAACTGTACCTAAAACGGAATCAATCGCAAACGGATCGTAATATTGCCGTTTTTTAGGCGACGGATTAAAACGGTTAGACCTGTCGTTTTTGTTTTTGCACTTTGACGATAACGATATTTGCCGTATTGTATAGAACGAATTTGCATCTGATTCAAATTTATCTTTGACACATTGCGTAAATCGGTATAACTTACCGTCCGTACAATGCTCGGCTACGTACACTTGCCGACCTGATTTAGTCTTGTAACTCTTTTTAATTAAATAGTCAGGGTTATTATACGGCGACGCAACGTACTCTTTAATCGATTTATTTGGTTTCGTAGATTTTTTTACAAGATTATACGCATCAGCAACAATACTAGTTCTTCCAGATTCATAATGTTCAAATGAAATATTAGACCGTTCTACAACAGGACTAACTATATTTTTCATTTTAGTTTTACCTGTATAAATCCCAGACGAACATACGACCTTTTTCGTATTATCGCTTATATCAGAATCCATTACGTAACTAGCAGACGTTACGCAACTAACGGGTAATCGCTTATCAGAAATTTCGTTACAACTTAAATAATAATTTTGCGCCATAATTTTAAAATAAAAAAAGCGTAAAACCGTCCTGAATTAATAGTATTCAACACATTTATGGCAAATTACAAAAGCAATTTAACCACGAACTCGCCAACAAAAACCAATTCAATTAATTAGGCGACGATTTTACGCTATATTCTACACTTTTTTATTTTAAAATTTGTTTTTGTTGTCGAGCGTTTTTGTGTCCAACAGCGGCATATTACCACAAAACATAAAAACCGTGTCATTACTCATATATTATTTAACAAAAAAATTGAAAAATTATTTTTATACACGTTTGACTATTTATCAAATTCAATCGCAAATTTGCATTCTCTGTTTTGTTGATCGAATTGGCATCTGTTTTATTATCTGATTTAACCCAAAAAAAATTTGAAAAATGTTTTTGCACACGTTTGACTATTTATCAAAATCTATACGCAACCTTTATACACGGCAAACGGTATCAACTTCTACGACTAAATCCAACGTAAACTCTTAATCCGTGCGGGGCGTAAATCAATCCAACAACACGACAAAAATAACCAGAATTGACGTAAACGTTGCATACTGCGATCCCAGTTTACGACAACGCGTACCTCAAAAACAAACGCAATAAGAATAAATTGACGTAAACCTTGAATCCGTGCGGGGCGTAAATCAATCTCTACACTTATTGCACACGTTGACTATTCCTAAACCGCCGTCAAGATTTTTATATTCAGCCGCTATTTGAACCAAATCCAATTCCGTATAACGCGACCGACTCATTAAAGGATAAACAGAAAAAAATAAACGCATAAATCCATCATTGCCCAATCGATGACGTTTTTCTATTATAAAATCGATTATTTCACCAGATTTGTACAATTGCAGCGTTGTACAAATCGGACGCATATTGACCATCATTCCAGACCGCAACCATTTCATTTCTATATCATCATCAATCTGCAACGCTTGAATTATATCCTCGTGAATATAACCAGGATAAAACGTATGTTTCCATTTAATTCCAGATATTACGTTACCGTACTCCAACGCAAATTTCCAATCAGATAAAAACAATAAATTAGTCAATAACGAACCCGAAATCACACGAACATCATTACCACTATCATCATAACGATAAACAATATAACGGACAACTTCATTCACACAGGCTATGTTCGATGACAAACTCACTTTATTATTTCCCATTTTATGTTAGATTTCTGACTTCCTAGATTAAGCAGTTTATAAAAATCTTCTACGCTTGACCATTCTTTCGTATTGTACCTGACAGAAATGACAGCAGTACGATGCGTAACTTTATCGACATCACCTGATAATCCATTTGTACCGCCAGATTGCGATAACGATTGGGCAGCAATCAAACCTGCAAAATGAAATTCGACATTATCCAACAACGTTATATTAGCAACTCCAGTCGATAAACACACGGCAACATCAAGATCAAAACACGACCACCAAACCGCAACTGCCGATAAATCAATAAATACACCCCCACTGCGAAACAAAAAATCTATACAATTACGCAACCCGCTAAACTTGACCGAATACTGATTTACCCTCAAATCGCCATAAACAGGCAACGATAATATTTCCCGTACATTTGTCATATCTGCAATAACAGCCAAAGTAAAAATTACAATTTTAATTAAAATAATATACGCTGTTTTTCAACGAACCATCCAATTATCTACGTCTATTTTCTTACAGTTATGTTGCGGATTAGTGAATCGTTTTCTATCGCCGAAATCATCCACAATTTGACCGCTTTCGATAAACCTTACACGATACTCGATCCGAATATAAGGCAACATTAAGTAATCTTGAATAGACTCTGTAATTTTGGATTGCAATTGGTCAATTAGATCGTTGACGTTTTCCCGTATTACGTAAAAATTGAAATAATTGTTTTGGAATAGTCCACCGTTAAACTCGTATTTGCATATACCCGCTGAATAGTTTATTACACCAATAAAATGACCGTTTAATTCAACACGCCAATCATAATCAGGATGCGGACGTACATCTATAATTTCTATTCTATACGTTACTGTACTTGCCGCCGTCAAACACTCCTCAAAAACATTATTGCAAAACCGCATCTCTAACGAATCGTTTATAACACTTTTGAGAAACAACCTATCAGTTTCGTTTACAATACAATTATCAATCAACTCGTCTATTAGACCTAATTGGTTACAAACGTCTTTGACCGCTCTATTGAGACGATTTTCATAATTTGATACATACCGCTTACAAAATTCAATTAAATTCATTTTCATTACTTTGACCATCGTCGTTATAATAATCTCATACTTCTAATATTGTAAATTTATCTATTATATGCCGACAAATAAACAAAAATTAAAATACGTTTGACCATATCTACCATAGTAGAAATTAAATAATACTTTTGCAATAGTAAAAGTATAAATGTCATTATATTGTTAAGATAGAATGGTCAAAGTAAAAAATTAAAATTTTGTTGAATTTTTAACAAATCAACCTAACAGTTCGTCCAAAAACTTATCGCGACCCACATCGCCGCTCGAACCCGAACCCGCATCAGACGAAACACCTGCATAACTACACCAAACAGACTTCGAATACGAAACCTTGCTAACAGGACGCTCACGCTCCAACTCACTACGAAACCGTAACTGAAAATCAGAAGGTTGTGAATTACACGCACGACCAGTACCCTTGTACAACAAATGCTGCAAAGCACACAATATACGATTAAAATACTCATCATCCCGATGAAAATCATTCGGCTCCGTACGCAAATATTCCAACCACTGAATATATTGCGTACTAGAAGTTTCACGCATCACACGCTCAACCGACATCCCAAGACGATCAGCCAATCGATACCAACCGCGCAAACGATCTAGTTTTTTATTGCAGCCTCCATCGATACAACTGTAAAACCATTCAACTCATTCGCCAACTCCGTCAACTCCGTCAATACACGACTAGGAAAAGCATTCAACTCCTTGTCCGTAACACGAACCAACTCATCGCCAACACGCCAAAACATACAACTAGTCAATAACAACGACGTTAAACCAGTTATACTCTTAACGCCAGAAGCAGAACCATCACGACTAAAATTAACATGACTCTGCAACGAATTCAAATAATCCTCACGCTCGCGACCGCTCATCTCACGCAAAACAGCCTCCAAACGCTCGCCACCACGACTCAATAAAACAGACTCCTCGCGAAAACTTAAATCAAACTCCCTAGACATACGCTTTACTCCAATATACACGCCTTCAAATAATAAAAAATAATCGGCAGGCGAAAGCGCATAAACTCCTGCCAATTACCAAACCCACTATTAAGCAGGCTCGTTTGACCACCCATCACCTACTATACAAAACCAAAAAACAAAATCCAACCCAAAATATACCCGCGTTTGACTACACGCCAAAATAATCACGTATCTTCTGACGAACATCATTTATATCAAACGAATCATATAAACCCATCGTGTCAACACCATTACGCAAACGCCTAAACAACTTCGGATCTTCACGATTCTCCCGAATACGCTGCCACAACTCACACTGCTTCGCACAAATATAACCATAACTACGTAATAACGGATTAAACGTAGGCGGATCAGGAGGCGGCTCTAAACCCGTATAACCAGGATTATTTGCTGTCTCGCCCACAGCGCCCTCTTGACCTTTGTTCATTTGCCAAACAGTACCCGTTTCAGAGTTATACGCTAAATATGCACCTTCCTCGAAATAGTTTGGCTTCATTTCTTTACCTGTATTATCTTGATTGGATGCAGTTATTGAACAGGAAGCAGTAGGTTGCGTTCCCTCCGAAACTTCGCCAGGCGCAAACGAATTCAACCAGCCCCAAAAAGCCATTTTTGTACCATCGCCAAATGTAAGTACAGTAATTTGATTTTTGTTGATCTGATTTCGTAATTCTTTCATACCAACAACAGCATAAGCGGCAGTAAATGACGTGTCTGTCATTGTACGCAAATGTTTCGGGATATTAGTTCGCCATTGGATGTTATGCATTGTCGTAGTTTCGTTAGCCCCTCCTCCATCTATTCCAGGTGGGGTCAATGCCTTTTCCCATAGGCACGCTCCTTCGGCTAATGAGATTACAGTTGGATGACCATCATCCAGTCTATGTTTGCCTGACCTTGAATCTGCAACGGGTATTTCAGGTTCTTGTGCCATAATTAGTTCTCCTTTTAGTTAAAATTGTTTTGCGCTTCCCTTTTTAACGTTTCTGGTTTAATTTGTTCTTGTTGTGTTGTGTCGTTTTTTATTTTTTTTTGCCACTTGGGATTGGTTGTTGTTGGTTCACTATTTGACTGTTTTTGTGTTGTATGTTCAATTGGGTTTTCTGATTCTTTTTTTATTTCAGCATGTTGTGTAATGTTTTTATTTTTTTCTTCTTGTAATGTTTTTTCTATTTCATTTGGGGTTGTGTATCTTGATTGTTTTGAGGTTGGCGTTATTTCTGGTTTTGGTTTTGTTATGACGTACCATCCTCCTCCTCTGATTTCAATTTCTTGTCCTTTTTGGTTGTAGACTCGTCCGTTTTTTTTTGTACATCCTGCGGGAATATTATTGTTCATATTATTTTCCTTATTAAAATTTATTTTTTAGTAGGATTTGTTATTTATGCATGGCGTATCGTAGCACAAAAGTAGAATATTGTGTTAAATGGAGTTTGCGTAATAGATACAAAAAAAGCGTGTATCCTGTTGTTTTTGGATACACGCTTTTTTGTTTTTTTAGAGTTATTAATTAGTTGTTTATTACGCCGTCGTTTTCTCTTGGTGTTGTGTTTATGTCAATGGAGTTGTTTGTTGCGTTTGTTGTTGTGTTTGGGGGATTTCCGTATATGATGGGCAATAAAATAAAATTATTTCCTTCTTTGCTTTTGAACAGTGTTAATTCTTGTTCACCGAATATTTCGTATAAAGTTTCTTCTGTTGGGGTTGTGGTTTGTGTTACGTATATTAAGTCGTTTTGGTCGTTTGCGTCTGGCGGCAGGTATATTATTGTGTACGAGCCTTGTTCAAATGCGTAATTTTCGGGCGAGACGTGGTATTCGTCTGGCATTATATTACAGAATTTGAAATTTCTATAAGATGTGAGGTCGCCTTCGCCTACATAATCGTTTGGTGCAAATCCTGTAGTACAAGTTCCGTACATCCAGTCGTGTTCAGCGTTATACTTATAATTTACGTATAGGAATGGTTTGACTGTATATGTTATTGTACCGTCGTTCCATGTTGTTTTGTACGGTGCGTTGTTGTATGGTTTTAGTAATGTGTATAGAATAGCGGTGTATTCTATAAATGCGATATTTTCGTATTTATCGTAGAAGTCGGTTTCTTTTGCTTCAGGAAGTGTGCTTGAGTCGGAAACGATATATTTTACCCCGTTTGAGTAGATCATATCTTGCATATTTGTGGGGTTTTCTAGGAATGGTTTTGTTGTTTGTTTTGTGGTGTATCGTTCTGTGTTGTTGTTTTGTGTTGTTATGAAGTGGGTGTAATAGTTTCCTGTACCTTCTCCGTTATCTTTCCAATCGTTGTCGGTTGGGTTATCTGGGTTATCAGGGTTATCAGGTTCGTTTACGTTTGGTTCGTTTGTGTTGTTTGCGGTGTTGGAGTCGCAACAACACCCTGCGAACAGGATGGTGATGGTCAATAGTAACGCGAGTAATGTGTAATTTGTTTTCATGTTTTTTTTGGGGGTTGTTAAAAATTCAACAAAATTTTAATTTTTTACTTTGACTGTTTCGGATACTTATTATAATTATCCTTTACTTCTACTATTGTAGAAGTATTATTTAATTTCTACTATCGTAGATTTATGTTTTAATTTAGTTTATGTTTTTTTGGTATGTGTGTTTAAAATTTTAATTTTGTGTTTAAAGTTGTTTAATGATTTCGGGTTGTACTGGTTGTGTCGATTTTATTATTTGACTTGTTTTGTTTTTTATTCTTTTATATTTTCTACTGGCGTTTGTGAGTTTGTCATATATGTTTTTCCGGTGATTTCACCTGTATAGAAGTCTTCGTTTAGAAATCGTAATAATTGTTTAATGTCTTTTTTGTTTTCTGGGAATACGATAGTGTTGTTGACATTTTTTATATTTATGCTGTATTTTTTTGCTTTTTTTTGTATTGTTTCGATGTTTTTTATTTTTTCGATGTTATTTTGAGTAATGATAGACGTGATTTGTTTCCTTGCCCAATCGTCAACGTTATCTATTATGTTTTGGGTATTTTTACACGTGAATATTTTATTTTTTAGTAATGATGTGATTTGTGCATCAGTTGCGTTCTTGAAATAATCGGTTAGGTTGAGAAATCTTTTTACAATTTCGTATGATCTGAAATAGAGTTTTTGTTCTTTGTACGTTGCTACTAATTTGGAGTCGATAATGAATCCAGGGTTGTTTAATTGAGTGAAAGTGCTATTAGAAAAAATGAAAATAAATTTATTTTTTTCTATTGTTTTGGCGGCTGTAGAATATTGGAATAGAATGTTGCTATTTCTTTGTTGGTCTGTATCTACCGCGAAAATGGAATGTATTCTATACGTTTCTGTTTTTTTCATTTCAAATGGTTCGATAGAATCTGGTTGGTCAATTGCGTTTTGGTATATTTGGGGTAATTTGTAAGGTTTTATGAACAGGATTTCAGCAGGGCTGCATTTGAAATTAGTTTCTGAAAATCGTATTTTTGTGGTATCATTTTTTATGAAATCGTTTAACTGATCGTCAAATATATTTGCTAGTGCGTTAGTTACATCATCAGCCATGTTGATGCGTTTAATCGTCAATCCTTGTTTTGTCGTTCCAGTTATCGTAACGTAAAACTTCTTCATATTCGTTATCTCCTGCGTCTATGTAAACGAAGTTCCACAATTCGCGTACATTTAATGTTTGCTTTTGTATTCGGTGCGTTTTGTTTGAGAGTAACATTCCGGTGTTTCCTGCTGTTGTTTTAATTTCGTAGAAGTGATAACCGAATAAACCTATCAACGGGTTGAAATGGAACGTGTTTGTGTGGAAAACGCACAAAATTAAAATGACCATCACGATTATTGAAACAAATGAATTGTTTCGTAAATCTATTGTACCGTTAGAAACAACGGGTAACAAGTATGCGATCATGTACGCTAACGTTTCTTTGTCGGTTGACGTAATGGCGATGATGTGTATTGGTTCTTTTGCCGCTTGGGGCGCTATATTGTAAATGACGATGTAACAAGCGATTACTAGCGCTAGGGCGATAACGGTGAGTATTATAGGCAATACGCAACTATTATATTTATCGAAATCGCAGGCTGCGAAAACAAATAATATCGGCGATAAAGAAGTAAGAACGAATAACAATTTGACTATTTGACTTAACATATAAATAATTTTTTCAACAAAAGTTTTATTTTGATTGTTTTTAACCCCTGCGTGATATTATAACAATAATGTTGAAATGGAACTGAATTATTTATTACGTTATTGACTGCGTCATGTTTTATTATATTTCATTTTTATCGTATGATTTTATGATGTTTCGTTGTTGTTCAAAGTTTTTTGGTATGCTTTTGAAGTTATTTGTTTTATTGTTTTCAATGAAAGGTTTAATGAAGTCTGACGGTTTTGTACGTTTTGCGATTGTGTTGCAGAATTTAACGATTGATTTGCAATCGCATGGCGCTGCGTTATTTTCCCACTGATTTTCAATGGTTTTGTCGTTGAACATGGAAAGCCAGAATACGGGATACGGTTTTCCTGAAAAGACTCCTTTTAGATCGTGGTATCCTGCGAATTTTATTTTTGATTCGATGAATTTGAGTAAAGTGTTTTGTTCTTTTAATAAGGAATCGGCAATCATCCATAACAAGTCTAGCGATATGACTAATTTATGTGAAGTAGCGAATTTTGTTAATCTGAATCCGCAATCTATCGAGATGCCTACGAAATCGATGGAGTCGTTATTTTTTTGGTTTGTACTTGTTGCTGATTTTGGCATTAGTACGATTCTGTTATTTACAGGAAAACCTGCGATCCATGCAGTACCTTTGCAACGTGGTTTTATTTTTTGTTTTTCGAGAAAATCGTTGTAATTTGTGATTGTTTGATAGAACGCTCTTATATGCTCTAATGTTTGTCTTGGGTCGGTCAACGGTGCGTAGAATAATATTTCATCGCCTACGTATTTCCATAACACAGGGTATAATGGTTTATAAATAGTTGTACTATCGTCAATTGCGCTATATTGTTGTAGAAATTGTATTGGGAAGTTTTTATAAAACGTTTTGAACGTATCGCACCAATCGATGTCGTTATGTTTTTTTCTAGTTTCAGATTTATACGCTGTTGAACCTTCAATATCAACCGAAAAGAAAATACACATACACCAGTTATTGTCCTTTTCCGCTTTCCTAACAATTGCTTCGGATTCCTTTGCGTATTTGTTTGTTTTTATTTTAACCATTTTTATTTTTTTGCCATTCTATTCTGCTTTCTATTATTTTTTGTGGTAATAGGAAAAAAGGTATCCACCAATTTATGTCTTGTTTGTACATTTTTTCGGCTTTTTCTACTAGATCGGTAGGCATCAGAAAACCTAATGCAAATGCGTGGGCTTCCTGTTCAATTCTGGTATTTCCTTTATGACATGCATAACATCTACCTTTGCTTGAGTGCAAAATATAATGGGCATACTCATGTATCATTTTGTATCGTTTGGTAATATCCAATACGTGCATAGGAATAATTATGTCAAATAATTTATCTTTATGTACGTAAATAGTTGTATCGAAAATGTCCTGATGTTTTTTGAATTGTAACATGTCAATGTAATGGATTTCACCTTTTTCTGATTCGATAAATTCGTGTATTTCGCTGGGAGTCAAGACGCGTTTGTTTGATTTATTAATTTTTTTACCTAATGTTTC
Source organism: Planctomycetaceae bacterium (assembly GCA_031277105.1). Taxonomy (GTDB): domain Bacteria; phylum Planctomycetota; class Planctomycetia; order Pirellulales; family Thermoguttaceae; genus WRKP01. The sequence goes on from JAISLW010000268.1 coordinate 104,874, forward strand.
GCCTTCTTGAAATATTTCACGTAGGTTACGGTTGCACTTGACCATCGGTTTGTAATTTGATTTTATTTTTAATAAGTTTTTTAATGTCATTTTAATACTCCTTTGACGTATTTTTACACTTTGGTAGCGTTTAAATACATCGTAAATGTTTTTTTTGTTGGGGGAAAACGCATAATTTGCGAAACGAATTATTACATTTAAGAAAAACAGGTCAACTTATAGGTATTGTATTTGGCGCAATATGTTTATTTGATTGTGTCATGTTTTTATTTAATGTGAAGTGTTTACGTTATGGAGTATCATTCTTGTAATAATGGGCGATTCGAGTGGCTGTTTTCCTTTGTTTTTTTGTTTTACGTTGGGTATATACTTTTTTGCTAGGACGAGTCCTAGTAGTAATGAGTTCGCAATAATTACGTACTGTAAGTACAATCTTATATTTGATTCAATGTTGAACAGGGTTTTATAGGTTTGGTTTTGGTCTTTTTTTATTATGATTTTTTGGACGGTTTGTTGCATTTTTTTTGATTTATTTTTCGTCTGATTCATCGCGGTTTTGTATTTTGTTTACGAGTAATTTTCGGATTGACCATGCAGGTACAAGTCCGATACAACCGTTGAGCCTTATTTCCATATATTGGTAATCAGCATAATTGATGGTTGGGTCGGTTATTCCAAGCCATCTTAATTCATCTCTTGCAGCAAACAATTTGTACTTTATTGCAGACAATATTACAGGGCAAATTAGACCGTAATACGTGCAAAAAACCGTAAAAGCGATCATTAAAACCCAAAAACAAATTTCTAACATATACTTATTATTCCTTCGATGGTTGTTTGGTTGCTGTTTTCGGTATAATCGACATTTTTATTATACGGTGTGAGAAAAAATGGTCAATTGTGTTGTTTTACGTTTGTTGTCGTTGCGTTGTGTTTGTTGGCGTTATTATACCGTGTGCTTAAAAACGGTCAATTGCGGGTTGTTATGTTTGTTAGATTGTAATTGTGTATTATTTAATAACCGTATCGGTCATAATTTTGATGTTTGGCGAAATATTGGTCGACTAATGTTCGTAATGCTTCAACGTCGTCGCCTTTACAACGATGCTTGTCGACAAATTCAGCGGCGTGTCCTAATAACAACGGCATGTTTTGTTGTAATTTTAACGTTTTTCGTATTTTTTTTGCTAATTTTTTTGTTGGTTCATATCCGCTGTTACGTGTAGAACCCAAATGCCATATCGAACTATAACGCCACGAAATACAAGTCGACCAATTGTTACGAAAATAATCTTCTCTTGTTACCATTGTTTTTGTTAAGTTTGTCTGAAAATGTAATCGAATAATTCATCTATATCTTTTTGCGGATTTGTTATTAACATTGATTTCGGTTCTGTCAATTGGATGGCGTTTGCTCTTGTTGTTTGGAATTGTTTTAATGCGTTTAGCGTAATAATGTTTTTGTCTTTGACTAGTTTTGAAAAATGTTGTTTTGTCGATTCGATTTGGTCTAGCGGTTGGTTTTTTCCGAAAATAGATTTAATTCTTTTGCGACATGATTTGACCATTTTAATTTCACTGAAATTTAATTCTGGACAAATTACTATTACGCCGAGATTGCAAACTTCCATCCTAGTCGCATCTGGACAATACTGAATTACGCTGTAGTAACCTTGCATATTTCTTTTTTTATTTGTTCGTTGTAGTTTGATATTGCTTCATCGAAAACATCGGCGCAAAAAACTGTTTCACAATATTCCCCTATAAGCGTATAGAATTGGACGGCTGTATTTCCGTCAAGTCGCCGATATAATATACTCATAACATCATCATAATCGATGTCTAATAAAAATATCCTTAATCTGTTTTCATAATCAGATATATTTTTGCGGACGAACTCTTTGATTTTTTCTGTACTGTGGTATTGCTTCTTTTTCTTTTTCATGTTTTTTATTGGTTTAGATTTTTGTCACATTGACTATACCTAATGATTGCAATTTTTGTAAGCATTCGTCACGTTCTCTGCATCGTTCCAGAGATTTCCATGACGGGTCTTGGGCTTCAATGAATTGGTTTTCGGTTGCTGGAATTTGTCCTGTTTTTGCAAGTTTGGTAATTATGGCTTGGTCTAATTTACTCAATTGCATTGATTGCAATTGAAAATCTAAAAATGCTTCCCAGCAATACGGGAATAACGGTTTGACTATTTTTTCGCCGATAATTGTCGCATATTGTCTGATTTCATATTGGGCGCTCGCTTCCATCCGCAAACCTAAAAACCTGAATAAATTATGCAAATTGATTTTCCAATACGCTTCCGTATAAGTTGAGAGCGGCAAATCTTTTCTTGCCTGTTCTCTCGCTACGCCGCTTGCAATCCGATTTTCATACAAATTTCTTGCGATGTTGTGAAATTCGCTTTCCTTGTCAGTCAACTCTTTACCAATAACTTCATCAAAATTACCGCAACTTCCTTGTCGATTAGTTTCCGATTGTTTACGCCATTGGTCTGGTTCTAGCGAATAAGCTGAATCAATCGCTATTGAATATCGCGTACTGTATTCGTTGACAGTCGCCGTGCGGTGCCGAATCCATTGCCGCCAACAATCCATCGGCACACGTACCAATAATTTTAATTCCGCCATTTCAAACGGAGTCGTATGACGATGCCTGAATAAATATCGCAACAACGTCCGGTCATCCGATGATTTTTTCGTACCTTCACCGTAACACACTCTAGCCGATTGAACGATAGCCGAATCATCACCCATCACATCAACTAGACAAACAAAACCATCGTTCAAAACCGGAAATTTTAACCATTTCAATTCATTTACTTTTTCCATGACAATTTTCTTACTATTTGTTTTGCAGTTTATTCGTTTAAAACGCTTTGTATTTTTGTTTTGGATTGTACGCCTGTTAATATGTTTTTGACGTTGCCGTTGTCAAAAAGTATAACCGTAGGCAACATGTTGATCTTATACTTGTCCGCAATCGCAGGCGCTATATTTACATCAATTTGACAAACCAAAATTTCATCTGCATATTCCGCAGCGATTTGTTCCATTACGGGAATCATTACGCGACACGGCGTACACGTTTGACTAGTAAATTCAACCAATACAGGCAACGCAGACCGCAAAACTATCGTTTGAAAATCTATTTCCGTTACGTTTATCATCATTTTTACCCACGTCTTTTTAGTGTAATAAAGCAAGATCAAACTCGTCCAAGTAAGCGTCATACGAAAAATTTCGCCAATAATGACTCTGCCAAATATGATCAAAACGGGCGCCAATTCTTATTAAATGAAAAATGAACATAGGGAACGCTTTCGCCAAATCAATCATGTCGTGCGAAGCCGCTGTCCATCTTGCCCGATGAACTTCGTAATACTTTTGACATGAGTCAAAATTCTTTATCCTAAATATTGACATTAACGTTTGACCATCCGTTAATTTGAAATTAAATACATCAGCCATCAAAAAACCTTCGTCCATCTTATCCACTTCGCTATCGCTACAATCATCAATGTAATACTCTAATTGCAATCTGTAAGTGAATTTGTTTTCCGCATCTGAAACAAACATTATTGATTATTTTCCTTGTTATTGAAAATTATGTTATCGGGGATAATTTCACGATTGCTTGAAAATACGAATGAATCCAGCAAACTACAACCGAAACCGATTAAAAAACCTATTGTCGCTAACAACACAAACGACCACAATTTACTTTTCATCTTTGACCTCTTTTCCTTTCTTTTCAATTAAATTGTTAATTAACAGTAATCGTTTTTTGGCGTGATTTGTTTGTTCTTCTTTCAATTGTGCTTTTACTATTGCAAAAGTATTATTTAATTTTTACTATATCCTACGCAGCGTCGTAATTTAATTGTAACGCTAATTTGTTCGTACTTAAAATTAAATCAGGGTTATTACAAACGTTTTGATACGATATTTCACCTTCAAAAGAATCAATTACTTCTTTTTCATTCGGGTCTAATTCTGTATATTGTTTTTTGCCGTATGAAGGCGGCAACCAATTTTTATGTTGCGAACCGAAAATATTAAACCGCTGCAATATTTTGTCGTCGTTAAATCTAATATGCACCGTCCCCTTCTTAAATATATCAATTGTTATGTAACCTAGATCAATATTTTTTGTTATTCCTGATTTGACTGCTTTTTCGATAATATCGTTGGCTTCTTGAAACGTACTTTTACCGCCGTCCAAAAACGCAAGCGCCCGATCAATATTTCGCATCTTTTGACCGAATTCATATCTTAAACTATTCCAATTAGTGTACGGTTGAAGCGGCAAAATAATTTTTTTGTTTATCTTCCACGCTTTGTTTGTTTTCCATCCGTTGTAATAATGAATGTTTTTACTGAATTCGTTAGTGTAACTGTATTGTCTGGAAAATTCGTCAAACAACGATATAATTTCCTTTTCTATATTTGCAACTATCTTTTGCGATAATTCATACCGCAACGCCGTAATGTTATAATCGCTGAAATCATAATCCTCAAACCGAAATAATTCACTGTGCAACTCCGATAACATCGACGATGTCATTTGTTTATTAAACGCTGGTAATTTAAACAACATTTCCCAATATTTTCGGCGTATCATTTTGATATATTCATTCGGCGTAACGTGTATTTGAAATACGTCGCCGCAGTGCAAACTGTATTGATCCGGCGATATTTCCATCAAATATGATTTCAAAATTTTATATTCGTCTAATAATTTCAGCCCCGCTTTTTGTTCCAGACGGCAACGAATAATCGCCGCTCGTATCGGATCAGCGTCAATTAACGGATTAGCCGAAATTGAAACAGATTGAACATCGTTCAATTCGTCTTTTTGCAGATTGTCTAAAATCAAACTGAATTGTTCGGTTGTTTTAGGGCGTTGTACATATACGAATGCGATTTCAACATTCGTTTTGCGGTCAGCCGCCGCAAAAGCGTTAGGAATAATTTCAATTGAAGCGTCCCAATCTTCAAGCTGGTCTTTAACAGTTTTGCGTAAATTAGAATAAGGATTGTTCAACGTCGACGAGTTTAATAAACAAACACATCTACCGCCAGGCTTCAATAATGATAACGCTTTGACTAGATGCTTGTCGCCGTCCGAAAACGGCGGATTCATTATTATCGCATCATAACGTTTCAACGAATCAAACGTTAAAAAATCATCATGCACAACCCGAATTTCTTTGCCCTTCAAAATACTACGCAATTCCGGATCAATCTCTATCGCATCAACGTCGATTTTATAATAATCGCTTACTTTCAATAAACATTCAATTAAAATACCGTTGCCGGCGCTAGGCTCTAGTACAATCGATTCACGATTGATATTAAGTTTACGAGCCATCTTAAACGCCAAATCAGACGGCGTTGGATAAAATTCACGATCAAACATAAATTATTCCTTGTCTATTTAAAATAAATAATTGCTATTTGTTTTTACGCACATAACCATACTGAAAAAATGGATGGTTGACGTTAATAAGAATATGCCTGTTTAACACGCAAAATTATTAGAAAATTACAAGAAAATATTATTGCGACGGCGATGTTTCGACGTATCGAATCGTAGCGATATAATTTATACTAAAATGGAATCGTCTGCCGCTGGAGTCTAACCCCATTGGCATAATGCCGCCTTGTTGTGAAATCGTTTGCAAGTACGCCATCGTGTTGTCGATTTGCGTCATATAATTGTGAACTTTATCCATCGCAATTTGTATCTCTTTGATCTTTTGATACGCTGTCAAATATGTTGTAGCCCGCGTTCTGATTTGACAACCTGGATGAATTATCGTTTCACCCGAATACATAATACGCCCGTCTTTGTTGCCTTCCGTATCCGTTACTGTAATAATATTGTCTTTCGCTTGCGGACTATCAGGCAAGTACGCAACCGTTGTAAACCAGTCCTTGACCGACTCCGGTTGCGATATATGCAAGTCCAATAATATCCGACGTACAACTTGGGCTAACGTTATCATTTTTATTCTGACTTTAAGGATTACCTAAAACTACCTACATTCGGATGCTGCGCTAAATTTTTACCTATATCGTACAGTTTGTCATACAATTTATCGGCTTCCGTCGACTCAATTATTTTTTTAGTTTCTAGCTCTTGTACTCGTAAATTTTCGGCGCCTAAAGCGTCTTGGGCTTCATAATACGCATCGTGATATTCTATCCTCATTTTTCGTAATTCTTTTTCAAACCGCTCTTCAGACGATACAAGTTTACGATACAACGCATTCGATTTACTAACAGATTGCTTGACCGAATTTATATCGTTAAAAACAGACAACGAACTCATTCCCACACGTTCATGTTGACCGCTTTGTAACGATTCAAATAAACTAATATTCGCAATATTGTTATTCATTATTATCCCTTTCATCACTTAAAATTTTGTTTATACGTTTACATGATTTTTGATTTGGTTGTTATTTTTTGGCGAAATCATAATTTTACTTTCGTGCGATAGCGGTTCTTATTGCGTTTGCAACGTCTGGCAAAATTTCTTTTACGGCTCTGTCTAAAAATTTCGCTTGACCGCCGTTAGGGTGATTGTTTTCCAAATTTTCATGTACGTAAATTGCATACGGCGCTGTATATTTGACCGTCAACGTTATTCGTTTTGACGATTCCGTTATATTTTGCCGCACGCTGTCCCGCAAAAAACCTGTACGTACAGGAACGTAAGCGGTTGACCGCTCGACTATATTTTCGCCTATATCTGCTAACGCCGACCGTATTGACGTTTTTACTCCGTTTATCATAACGTTACCTCAATCATAACATGCCGCGATTGCGCATCCGGCGTTGCAGGTAATTTATCGTGTTTCCATCTAGGCACGATTTTTTGCGATTTAATCGGGTACGCCGCCGGAATATTAGGCGGTTTATCCGTTAATTCAGCAAGAACCGATTCGCCGCCAAACATCAAATAAGAACCTACTTCCAATACGCGATCCGGAAAAACAGTCATTGAATTAGACGTGTCATCTTGCGTATCGTTCATATCAATTTGCGGCGAATGCGAATCCCATCTGCAATCTATAATTATCGGCGTTTCAAACGTAGGTTGACCGAATTCGTCAATACCCGTTTTTTTCCAATAAATCGCTTTGTGAACCCTCATCGTGCGAATAATACGCATAACAACCTCGCAATCTTATTTGGTTTTTATTACCAATATCCACGTATCGCCGTTTCGCATTAAACCTGCCGAAACAGGTTGCCGTAACAATAACAATTGACGAGTCCGCCGTGAATTTAACCACGATCTAACAGGCGATTTCGACGTTGTCTTAATTACGCTGCATTGACTAGTTTTGTTAAAATTCGATTTATAACTAGCAGCCGCTTCAACTAATTCAGACGATAATTCAAAAGGTTGCAATTTCAATTTAATACGCTCGCCGTTCAATTCGTCCCAAACCGTTTGAATTTCATTATCCAATACAAAATTAGATTCATTTATCGGTTCGGATTCTGTTTGCGGTACGGGAATTATAGGTTCAGGTTCAATTTCTTTTGCCGTCAACGTTTCATACGCCGCAACTGTAGCTATCGTCGCTATCGTCGCATTATACTGTTCCGTAACAGGCACAACTTGACGATTAGACGAATTACACATCAACAACAAAATTACAATAATTATCCCAATAATTAACAATCTAGACATGTTTTTTAACCTTCTTTTTATCTTTGGTTTCTTGGTATTTTTGGATCGCAATTTTCAACGCCGTACTGGGAACAAAACCAATTTGCCGCGTAAATAATTTAACAAACGATTGCAACGAAACGTCGTTAAAAATCGCAACTGAATCGTTACGCTCGCATTGATAACTTTGCAACGATTCAAATTCGCTAATATCTGCAACGTTATTGTTCATTTTGTTGTTCCTCGTTTTCTGAATCTTTGAGTAATTCAAATATCCGATGGAAAATTGTATTTGACCATTTCGTAACTACGCCGCTACTTTCAGTCTCAATTACAACTATCCAATCCGTAAATTCAATACGCGCAATACTGCCGTCCAGCATTGTTAAATTTACATAACTCGTATTATTGTCCACAACGCCGTAAGTAGCCGCTACTCTTGTACCGTCCAATAATTTATGTATTGACGGCATAATAGAATCGCCTACCGCAACATCATCGCTATCAACAACAAATTGAACAGCTTTTACTTCTATACTTTTACTTTTAAATCTCATTAGGTACTTTCCTCCACATCCATCAATCTATATTTATAGATTACGTGCAAAATTTTATCAGACGGTTTAGTTACAGGTTCAGGTAAATTGATCGCTGAAAAAACTTGCGATAATCGTACATACGGGAAACCGATATTTTGACCGCTAGAATTCGCCCAAATTTGACGTATCTTGCCATCAACTAATATAAACGGACACGATTGACTCGTACTAATTCGCATAATTATACGCCGTAACGGAGCAGTAAATTCAGCATCGTAAATAATACCCGGCGTAAAAGTCGAATCAATTACAGAAACAACCGATGTTGCATGATTTTTAACATACGCATACGGCAAATAATAACGCTCGTTTTCAACATCATAATAACCTTGTAAACTGTAATTTTCGCCTGACGAACTATGATTGCCGATACCGTAATCCAATATGCCTAAATCCTCAATCTCATACGTCATGTTTGCAGGATCGTCTATACCGCTGATTGTAGCAACTTGTACGTTACAACCGTAACCGTCGTCGCCATGATTACCGTAACTTAACGTTTGGAAAACTTGTATCTGATTCGTTTCAGGCAAATAAACAATTACAGGTTGCGAACTTGATCCTACATTCGTAGCGCCCGCCGAAACTGAATCCCTCAAAGTAAATACAATCGGTTTAGTCGCAACTGAAGTCGCAGTATAAAACGCTGTCGTATATTGCAAGTTTACCGTATGCGTTGTAGATGTAGCAGACGAATAAATCGCTCTGTAACCGATTGTCTTTTCTTCGCCTGCGGGGCCCGTAGTTACAGCAATACCGCTTGAAACGCCAGGTATGCCGCAAGCAGTACCACTTATTGACCGCGCTACAGGAGTCGCCATATTCGATAAATCAACTTGGAACATATAACCGCTATAATATTTCCACAAAAACGATCCCGTCGTCCGATGTTCCAAAAGATAAGGCGCCGTCAAATTCCAACCTACCCACGTCGGATTACGCATCTGTTCGTGCATCCACAAACCAAAATTTGAATTCTTTTCACCGTGAATCCTGCCAACGCTGATAGATTTAATTGTCGCAACGCCATAATTTTTAACGAAATCTATCGCATAATCACCCGTATCAGGATCAAGATAACTAGCGCTAGGTATCAGCAATTTATCAGTTTCACCTACAGCGCTCGTACCGTAAAAAGGCACGTTAGACGTCAAAGAAGTTAAATTAGGTTGCACATACGGCGGTATAACCATATCGACATCTTCGTCTATCTCATCACTCATCAAATACAAACCCATTGTAGATGGATTCGTCGTAGAATAAACATTGGTCGTGTACGGCGTAGTCGCAGTATGCGACCCTTGAAACAAAGCGCTTAACGGACTAATACCGCGAACTATCCGCTCTATCGCAACTTGTTTGCCGACATTAGTAATAAAATTTGAACCTATTACTCGCTTTTCAATATTGCCTTTACGATCCACAATACGAACTTCAACTTCACCCTTAAATCTACATTCACTCATCTCATATTCTCCAATATCTACTATATAGTAGAAGGTATAACATTATCCAAACTATTCAAAACATTATTCAGGCGGCATATCCAGTAATTTTAACGTTACCGTATCCTGAAAACTTACATTATTTGTTGTAAACTTATCCGATATGACTGCACTTGGAACATCTACAATTTGAGTCGCATCACTTGTTGTCGTTTGTAACAAATTAGCCGTAATATCAATTAACGCCGTTTGCAACGCGTCAATAAAACTTACATTACTTGTTGTAAACTTATCCGATATGACTGCACTTGGAACATCTACAATTTGAGTCGCATCGCTTGTTGTCGTTTGTAACAAATTAGCCGTAATATCAATTAACGCCGTTTGCAACACGTCAATAAAATTAGACGTTTCAATTTGATTATTAGGGAAATCTATAACCGCCTGATCGATTAACGTACAATCGGCGCTAAAAAATAAATTAACAAAACTGTACAAAATCAATGCGGCGTTATCCGCAAAAACATTCGCATCAAATTGCTCGTCATCAACAACAAATTCATATTCGTCTTGTAACGCAGTCAATTCTGTCAAATACTCGTTCAATACGTTATCGGGAATAACGTTTGTTAGCGTCAATTGCAAAATGTCTTGTAATACAGCTTGCGTAAGTTGGCGTATTATAGGTTCGTCCGAAACGCCGCCTTGACTTATAGCGCTTAATTTATTCAACAAATTGTGCCACGTATCAGTTTCAACAGCGGCAACAGAACGTGAAACTAAAAAAGTTGCCAGCCGTTTACGCAACCCGCGATCATTCAATATTGCCGTCGCTAATAATTCTAATAAATTCATGGCACACCTTGCGAATCTAATAACGTTTCAACTAAATCTTCCGCTTGACCTATTGCGTTTTCGATTTCTTGTAATTTTGTATCAATTACTGTTTTGGTATAGAATTTTGCATCTGTTGCCGTTTTGGTGTAATAATTGGACAAGTCAACGTTACCTGTATCGCCGCCGTCAATAGGAGGTTCAGGCGGATTAAATAATTCATCTATATTCAACGCCGCCGGATCAAACGCAACAATAATAAATTTTTCCCGAAACATTAAATCTAAACGCATAACCGTATTGACAAGACTGCCAGTCGTGATCAATACATCGTCAGGAAAACCAGCCGCATCCCAATGCGATACGTAATGATTAGCGCCGATTAATTTAAACGTATTCATAAATCATTCATTATTTGACGGTTCGCAAACTACGCTTTGAGCGGGCAAAAAACCGCGTTGCGATACGTCTGTATGTACTTCAACGCTGTCGTCTTGCACAATAACAGCGGATGTTTCAGGTTTATACGTTTCTGCTTCAGGCATTTGAACGTTTTGCATCGTTAAACCAACTAAACCCGCTACTCCCGTCAACATTAGACCTGGTATTATCCGTTCCATATCTTTTCCGTTCCGTTCTAATTTTAATAGTTACAATTTTTGTTAAAAACTACAACCTTTTGCGTATCAATATTTATCAAATATTGACTATTTGCTTTTTATGGGTTATTGTGAAAACCCAAATAATCTTTCGTACCGAAATCGATTTTAATTGCACGATTCGGGAATCCGTTCAAATCAGAGTAAGCAAAGGAATCGCCGCGTTTGACCATCTTGTCCAATACGGCATAATCGACCCAAAAACTACCCATCGGCATATCGTCAACATAATTACCAGTACACCAATTGTCGCCCCAACTATTCCATATCAAAAATAATTTACGATTACCGTTAATAGTTTTTCTAGCAATTACAGCCATCGAATGACTCCAATTGCCAGACGGTTTACATACGCCGTCTTTATCTCGCACTTTAGCAAAACCCTGATTACTGCATACGTTGACCGGATAACCGTTGCCTATTAACGACCACGCTTCTTGTGCGTCGTTTACTCTAGTTGTTGAATATACGTTACGCGGTTTAGCGGCAATTTTAAGCTGTTCGCCTACGCCTGTACGTCCGAATTGTCTGGCTCGATTAGGTTGATTTATTGTTAAATCTATCGCTTCGTATTTCATACAGTACAAAGTACCCAGCGATTGTATCGCTTTCGCTGCACCCGAACCTGTACCGCCGTCGCCGCGTCCCAATAAACCCGCAGCTTCCCGCATCAAACCGTACATGCCATCCGCCGAATGCATCGCAATAAACTCTTGCGGCTCCCGCTTGTTGAACTCTTCAACCGCATTCAAAACCGATAAACACGCAGCCGTCGCATTACCTACGCACGAACCAACTTCGCCCTGATTGTAAGCCTTGACTACTGTCAACGTTTCAGTACCGCCATGACCGTCCGATTGCTTCCGCTCCACAGTCCAACCTTTGACGTTGTACTTTTCAATACACGGAATTAACGCCCGATATAACAACGCATCCGCATTCGTATCCAACTTGATCAATTCCGCTACTTGCACACCGTACAACGGCGGTATCGTCTTGACAAATTCTTCTGTAGCCTTTTTGTCTTCTATCCAGCCTTGACCAAACTCAAAACCACGTTGCCCGTAAACAACGCCGCCAGAAAACAAACAAACTAAAACCAATATTACTCGTAACAATAAATTCATGATCAAGATATAAAGTAAAAGTAAAACAAAGTACAAAACGGACTATAACATAGATGTAAAAAACCGTGTCGATAAAAATAAAAGAAACAAGTCAATCACCTACAAAATAAAAGGGATTACAGCGTACCCTTACGCTTATAATCCCTTTCGTCAACCATCATTTAAGATATGCGTTTTAACAATCAAGTTTTTATTTTATATTCGTCTTTTTCTAATCTCTCTTTAACCGCTTTAAGCACGCCTTCCGTCCACGCAACTTCACGCTCATAATTTTTCAAATCAGCAGGATCGTCCGGTTTCGATTTCTTTTGCAAATATTTGAGTCTGGCTTCTATCGATTGTATTAACGCTTCATCCGATTTTTTCGTAAATTCATTAAAAACAAACAACGAACTCATTCCCATCTTGTCATGTTGACTAGATTGCAACGATTCAAATACTGAAATATCTGCTATATTACTCATGTTTTTGTAATAGATTGTAAGGTAATCGTATGATTATTTATATTTTATATCGAACCACAAATCGAATTTTGCCGCTTGATCGCGTAACGATTTTTGAATTTCATCAATATCATCGACAACAGCGTCAAACACATTTTTGCGAGCGGTTGCTTTATCCGTTTTATCTTTGAGTATATCGTTTCGTTCTTTGTTAGATTCAGTTTTTAATTGTTTCGTAATACTCATAATCTTGTTTTTTAATTTTAAATCAGTTTCAAACGTATCCTTTACTTTTTGCCAAACAGGATTATCGGCTTGTAATACGCCTTGCGTTTTAATCGCTTCTTGATATTCAGCATAAACCGCTTTTGCTTGCGGTATATGACTTTTATTGTAAGTTTCTACCAGCGATTTATATTGTGCAACTAAATCTTTGACTTTATTTAAATCATTAAATACAGCCATCGGATTTATTCCCATTCGTTCATGTTGACCGCTTTGTAGCGATTCAAACAAACTTATATCCGCAACATTATTATTCATCTTTTGACTCCGCTTTTTATATTTTTAAACCGTAAATAGTTTTTTTATTTCTCGTTCCGCTTCTGGATATAATTTATCTGTTATTTTATCCCATTGTTTTTTATCTTTTAACGCAACTTCGTTAGTAGGATCGTTTCGTAATATGTCGTCAATCCGAAACCATTCTCTATTAGTCCCTCGTTGAAATACAGTTTCAAGGTCAAATAATTCGTTTTCACTTGCTTCCGATATTTCTTTTTTTATTTTCGCTTTAAGCGTTTCGGCTCTTTTACGTGCAGATGATACGTAAGTTCTAATTTCTTTTTGCACAGCGTCTAATGCAGGCGAATTGAATACGCTCATTTGGCTTATCGATCCTGATTGACCGCTTTGTAATGATTCAAATAAACTTATATTCGCAACATTATTATTCATGTTCTTATTGTTTGGTTAAAGGTTGTCCGCTGAACCTTCGGAAGCCCAGCGTGCTGTATCCATCGCTTTGCGAAATCGACCGTCTAGTAATTTATGCTCTTCTGCTGTTAACTCTTTACTTTGCCACATAGACCATGCTTTTTCATACGCTATTTTTGCTTCCCTACGGGCTGCATACGCCTTTTTTGTAGTAGACTCTAACTCTTGCAATAACTTGGCTACTTCACTTGCCGTAATAGCGTTAAACACCGACATCTGACTTGTCGATCCTGTTTGACCGTTTTGTAACGATTCAAATAAACTTATATCCGCAACATTATTATTCATGTTTTTACTCCTTTATCTAATTGATAAACCTTTCGGTAAACTTGGTAAACTATCGCCGTATTCGCTCGTCCCTACCGAACCTGTTGAACCTGGTCTAGGCTTGGGATTCGGGTAAGGATTAGTCGAATGTAACATACGACCTAACGCAAGCGTTATTTCAATTTGCCAATTCATATATTTGATTTTGACCGAAATACTCGTTTCAATTCCAATACTCTCTTGTAATATAATCGGCTTGGTAATAAAAACGTTTATGCCTTTGGCTTTGCACGCCTTGACCTGTTCGTCAATTAATAATTCCAATTGCGAACTTGTCAATTCTATATCCCGCAAAATATTTTGTGCCGACGCTTTGTAATCATTACTTGACGCTTGATTCCGATTGTATAAATTCGATAAATTCCAACCTACTAAAACGCCTACCAAAATTACTATTACAATAGTAACTACTTGACTTGCTTTATTACTTTCATCCATAATTCACCTCAATTTTTGAAAAGATTTGACAATTCGTTTAACGCTTTGATTACATTTTGTTTGTCTGATTTATTCATTGTTTTATGCGTTTTATCTACACCTGTACTTGACCGCAAATAATTATCAATTTCGTCCGCTAATCGAGGATACTTGCCCATCAGATCGTCGCCGAAACATAAAACGCCAGCCCGCGAATTTATATCCTTGATAAAACTTGAATTCGATATTAAATTACGGTCGTCATGCTGCACAACGTTGGCAAACGCTTTATAAAATTTTGATAACCTGTCCCTGTCCTCTTTAACCGCTTTTGACGCAATACTTCTTATATTAGCCAAATGTGTCTCTTCACCGTATAACGTATCGGAAACAAGAACAGATTCAGCTTTCGGTTGTACGTATTGCAATCGCCATCCGTTGTAACACCAAATCACGACTACAACGAGCGCCAAAAAAACAATTACCCTGACGTTTTCATTATTACTTTTTTGCATTTTTAGTTACAGACGTTTCATTGGTTACTATCGTACCGTTCTGACTTAATTTCTCATTCAATCTGCGAATCCTAAACGCATACAAATCTGCATCAAAACCGTCTTCCCGTATTAATCCCGATTCACGTTCTATATCCTCAAAATCTTTTTTTACCTTGATGCCAAGTAAACCTAAAAAACGTGAAAATACATCAGTTTTTCCGCCGTTTGATTTCGGCATTACCAATACCAGTAATAACACCGCTACAAGTAACCAGGGGATATATTCATTTGATATTGTAATCATATTACACTCCTCACTTTCGTTTTGCGTTAATACGTTTATCTAATTGACTCATGGATTTTAGCGCCCGTTCTGCTTCGTCTTTTGAGCCTTTGCCCGAATAATACGCTCTCGCTTTATCGTGATAATCAGATTCAGCCGCATTCGCTTTACGCGTTAAATGAGCAATACCGTTTGAACCGTTTTCAACATCGTCGTCTTCTTCATTACGCGTTTTCAAATTATTACGTCGTTGTTGACCGCGACTCAACGCATCAGCTAAAATACCATTTTCTACATCGATACCAAACGCGGCATTTTGTGCCACTTGTATCTGGTCAAATAATTCTATATTCGCAATAAAATCTTTCATTAGTTTATCTCCGTTTTTGATTTTGACGGAACAGTATCGTTGCGACGCTTTGATTTTAAGGAGTCATATAATTGTTTTGTATCGCTTACGTTACTTGACGTACTTGGTTGTTTAAGACCTTCAACGCCTAACGTTATCGCTTCTCGCGTAAATTCCGTAATAAGTTTTTGCAATTGTATCATTTCGTCTCTTATCGTTTTTAATTCTTTCAATTGTGCAGGCGTTATATCATTTTCTTTATCTGTGCCTTTAATCGCATAAAATTGTTTCGCTAAATTTACAATTGCTTCTCTGTACAAATCAATTAAGGTTTTAATTTTCTTTTGCACGTCTGCCGGTACTTTGCCGCGTTGGTATTTTTTCAACGATATTAACGATTGTATATTTTCTATATCTTCGTCTTCTCCGTTTTCTATTTCGTCGATTTTTTCTTTGTTTTCATTTAATATTTTTTTGATTTCATTGGCTACCGCCGCTTGTATTGTCGTCAAAAGATTCGCATCAACAGAATCATTGTTAAGAATAATTCCATTAGTTGTAATATAAGTCGGACGGCAAATTACTTCCGTAGGCGTATCTTTATATTTAATTGTACGATCCTGTAATATCTCATAGTCTATCTTGTATAATTTTTGATGACTACTATTGATTGTATAGACTACAAAAGTGTCAAAAATATCCTCAATATAAAGATACGTATTTTTGTCTATTTTCAAAAAAGATTCTAAAGTTGTTTGTAACAGATTTCGCAATTCTTTTTGACCGATAGTCAGCGGCGATTTTTGTTTCATTTCCTCTTTGGTTACTATCGGCGGCGTAAATTGTACGGAATCTGGCGCAACTTTTTCAGTAGCGTCTTTTGTTACCATTGCAGTACTTTTAGCAGTTTCGGGTTCCGTTGCAGGCAATATAGGCGGCGCAACCGACGTTAAATCACTGACTTTCATTATCTCATTCGTTACAACATTATTTCCATTTGGTATTGTTACTGGCATTTTATTTTCCTTTAATATATCTACAATTTGACCTAACAATTCTTGTGTTTTGTTTTCTTGATGCAAATTTGCATCCGCCCCGTTTTCTTTATTTTGTTCCTGCGCTTGATTGACTAGTAATCCTGCGCCGTCTTGAATTGAACATGCGCCTGATTTATTCGGCAAAATAGCCAAATGATCCGCCCTGATGTTTTTGGCAACCGTATCATACCGCTCGCCTTGCCAACTGCCTGGATCAACAACACAATCCGCAAACAAACCCGTTGAAACTTCCATCGGAGTCCACGTCTCAATATGTTCCAGAACTAACGGCTCCTTATCTTCTATCTTTTCTTTATCTAGCCACGCTTCCGCTTTTAATTTTTCATCTTTCCATTGAGCGTGCATTATCATCCCGATTGCTTGCTTCTTATAAACGTCAAGATCAGTCGCCGTATCGCCCTTGAACGGATGCTGTACAGTAACAGGTTTCATATTCCACATAGCAGGCGTTTTAGATAATTCTTCTTTGGAATAATAAATTGAACCTTGCGACCCTGCATGAACGCCTTCCAAAATCATCGACATCGGTACGACAATATAAGACCTGCCGTCTAATTCTTCTTGCCGAATTAACGGTTTTTGCTCAATATTCCATACAATCGATAAGGCTTCAGGCATGATAATTATTTCTTGTTACGTACCTACTACAATAGAAATTTATATTGCTCGTACTTGAAATTCATTGATATTAAAGTACAGACGCAAAGCATTGCGTCTGTATAAAAGTTAGGCAAGCGAATGTTAAATTAAATCGCTAACAATTTAATAAATGTCTTGACCGTATCTTGGCGTTTTGTCGCCTAGCCAATGGAATCCGACACGTTTTCGCGTCTTCCCTGACTTGGCGTTTTCAATATCGCCTAATAAAGCGGCTAAACAATTGTTATAATCTAGCAACATCGCTTGTTGCCCAAACATCGTGTTCAACAAAAACGTGTCTTGACTTATCGACGTGCTTTGACTTGCCGACCCTGCGCTCTCACTCGTAATAATTCCAGTTTGCACTTGGTGAAAATGCGCTGCCAACCACGCTTCAATTAACGCTAATAACTCATCCGTATAACCTACGCCACACTTGCATTGAACTATCGAATTGTAAACTAACGCATGAGCCGTATCTATGTACGGCGTTAAATCCTCTTCCGGTAAAATCGAAGGATCAATTTTACGCACTTGTTCCGACGTAGTATAAAAAGGAGGCATGATTTTTACCGTTTATTATTGTTCACTTTTCAATGACTCAATGTACGTATTTAACCACTTCGTAACGCTTGTTTTTGAACCGAGTATCGAAGGCGCTAAATTTAACGGCTCTATACCTTTGACAATCTCCGACGTAACCGCATAACCGCCCGTAGCATCTTTATAAACTTTCAAATGATGCTCAATCGCCGACGGAAATGAATTTGTTACATCTTGCGCGTCCGCAAATACAAAAGTCAACCTGTTACCAACAGATTTGCCTTTAGGCACATCAACCGGAACTTCTTCGGACTTCGATACCCTTGTAAATTTACCTACAAACATTGTATCTAGCGGATACTCCGATTGAAAAATATCACCCTTCTTGAATTTGCGTTGTGCGCCTTGATGTTCGCCCTCTATTATCATAAATGTATTCATTTCATTTGACCTCTAATATGTTATCGCTTTCATTTACACACAATCAATTAAAACCAATTGTGCTTAAAACATTACACTTTGCATTTATGCCAATTCACTTTTCTATTAACGACAGAAAAATTGACATATTTAATTACTATTTATTAACGTCAAATTTAACGTTAATTACGCTGGCGGCGTTGCAGCAGGCGCTAAAGCGCCGTGTAAAATACCGCAATTACCGTAATAATCCGATTTCAAACGCGGTAACAAAATACATAACACTTTGAAATGTATCTCAAAACCGCCTTCTGTATGCCATTGAACCGTTGTTATATCCATGCCCGTTACAGCTTGGATTGTACTTTGACTCATTTCCAACATTACCAAAACGCCGCGCGGTAAAAATTCACACGTTCTGATACTATGCACCATTTCAATCTTTAACAACCGTTCCCGCAACGTAATACTTGAATATACGCCGGCAGTGCCAATGTTATAATCATCGTCTAAAACTTCATCAAAATCAGGACTGACGTAAATATTGAATGGCCCGTAATGATACCTGTCCATCAACGCTCGTCTGGCGTCCAAAATCTCTTTTTGCAATATACCAGGCGTCCACGAAGTATTACGCGTGCCGTCGTTGTACCAGGGATTCGTAAATACTTTTGTCAATCGATTCGGGTAATTCATTACGCCGTACACTCTGCCGCTACCATACGTATAAGAATCACTTACGCCTAACGATAATTTTTCAACTTCTTCAGCGACCATTTGTGCAGCGCCTGCCGCTGTTGAAGTATCAATCGGCATGTTTGAATTGCGTGAAACCGCTATCTGCCTAGCCGAAAATGAAAAATCCTTGTGAATAAGCGGTAACGGCATTTGATCCATGTCGTACATAGGTCGATCCGCATCGCCTTTACGCAACCCGTCCATACTGACAGTAGCGCCCGTTAGATTCGATTGCCGCTCGTATTGCCATACAGTTTTACCTAACGCATTCGGTAAATTAACGTTCAAACCTGCAGCCCGCAACTCGTTAAAAAATCGCAAACGAGGTCTAGCAGCCGTTACTACCGCTTGGTCTATCATAATCCAGTCGTCTTTACGCAACGTTGCCGCGTTTTGAGTCGGTACATTACGATAAACAGGTTTATTGTCTTTGTATTGTCCCGTGTGCTTGCTTATGTAACTCTTGCCTTTATACACAAACGGTCGAATACATCTCGGATCGAAACCGTTTTGCAAAAGTCGCGTAGCAACATCGCCGCTGCCGCTCATCGAGTCCTGACTTGCTACCATATATTCAATAGCCATATTATTTATTCTCCTCAAAAATTAAAATTTTAAACAGTTCACACTTGAACTTGCTTTGTCGCTTGCCTAACTTTTGTACAGACGTAATACATTGCGTCTCTACTTTATAACAATGAAATTCAAGTACGATCCGCATACTTTACGCTATCCGTACTTTTAACAAATTAACCAGACCGCCATTCGGCACTTCGTTGGTACCTACGCCGTCTGTAGTTGAACGGTCTACTTTATCTACTATCTCTGCCGTAACGCTGAACGCTTCAAGTGCAATTGCACGCACCGTTGGAGCGCCGCCCAAAACTTTAGTGAAATAGATACCGTTAGTAGTCTGCGTCAAATACAACGGATCGCCAGGCTCGTAAACGCCTGCAACAACCCTGACTAGGTATCGATCTCCTGTAACAGCTCTTTGAACTAATATCGTTTCACCCGCTTGCGACGGGCGGTTGATACTTGCGCCTATTAACGCATTCTCTTTAATTATCAATAACTCAATTGCGTCCAACGCTGCATTCTTTTGAGCGGTAGTCGCTTCATTTGGCAATCGCTTGGCTGAATCAGTTGAAACGTATGTACTCTCTTCAGTAGATTTATACAGCAACGTAACAACCGATCCTGGAAGCGCTAGACCCGTATTAACAGGATCAAGAACATACTCCTCATGACTCCCATTCTGACTCGATAACAAAATTGTATTATTGTTTATAATCATTTTTCTATTTTGTAAAAAGGTTAAAATTTCTATTCCCACGTACTCGGTATAAGTAATGGCTCCGTATCATTCGCATCATTTATAATTGATAAATCACCTACGCCAGCGCCTTGCCAATTCAACGGCGGACTTGACAGATTTTCGTTGACTGTTATCTGGTTAGATTGTTTCGTAGCCATTGCCGCCAACTTTTGCAATTTTTCCGTCGATTCATTTTCTAATTCGACAACGTCAAATAACCCGCCGCTATTAGTAACAATCGAATCAATTAGCGCTTGTCTGTTATGATTGCGTACTTCCAACGCTTCCCTAATAACTTGCGCTACAGGACTCGTTGAGTTATGCACAAAAGAATCAAAATCTATCATCGATTCATTAACAACAGATTTACTCGTAACGCCGAAAGCAGACAATTCAGATAATAACTTCTTTTCCGTATTCAAATTATTCTGGATTGTCGATTGAATTGCTAACAACGATTCTTTCAATTCACGTAACTTGTTATTATTTTGTTGTTGATTCGTTACTGTAGCAGATTGCTTATTAGCGTTATTTGTTGCATTGACGTTATTGACCGTTTTGGATGCAGGCGATTGTTGAATAGTCGATAAACACAACCGTTTCAATAAATCTTCCGACAATGCGTCCAATTCTTTACTGTCTGCTTCCGTAAACGCAGTTTCATCGTTTTGCGTCAGTTTACTAATCAATTCGTTTTTATTCATAGTTTTTGTAACGGTTTATTTATCGCCAGGAAAAGTTGAAGGTATATCAAGCACAAAATTATCAGCATTCTCTATTGCAACAGTTTCGTTATAATTCGGAGTAGACGTATTAGATTGATCAATATGCGATTGTTTCGTTTGCGAAACGAATGTCGCTAGTTTTTGTAATTCAGAAACAGATTTATTATCTAACTCGTCTTCCTTATAAATGCCTTGACAGTTAGCAACTATCGTATCAATCAACTCTTTCTTGTTTTGACGTTTCTGTTCGATCAAATCGTTCAAAACTGCTTGTGCTTCGTGAACATGTTCAAACCCTAACGTTTTGGCTAATAGTTGGTCAAATGTTTGTTCGTTCTTGACTGCTTTGTTGTCCGTTTTGTCATCATCTGTATTTTTGACAGAGTTTTCGTCTTCGGTGTTTTTAGTAGGCTCTTTATCTTTGTTGTTTTTGACCTGTTCTTTATTTTTGGTTTCATCGTCGTCGTTTTCAACTGTTTTCTTTTCCGCTAGCGCTTTTTCTAAATTAGCGATCTTGTCGGCTAAATTGGTAACAAGTTCGGTCAAATCTGCTATTTTTTTGTCCTTTTCTTCGTCAACGTTTTTGACTGGTTTTTTATTTTTGACAGACGCTTTGTTTTCGTTTTCGTCTTCATCGTCGTTGTTATCGTTGTTTTCTACAGGTTCTTTTTTGTTTGCGTCTTTGGCGTTCTTTGTGCATTCCTTTTTTTCTACGTTACTTATAAAAGCGCTAATTTGTTCTATCGCTTCTGAAAGTTCATTTCCTATATTCTCATAATCTACTGACATAATTTAATAACTCCAAAAAAATGTTTGAATTGTTCTCGATAAACTGCGAAAGGCGTGCGTTACCGAGTGTTGTTTCTTATCTTGCTACTCGTATGAATGAATTTCAAATACGGCACGTATAGTTCAATGTTGAATCGGAATGTAGCACAAAACAAAAACCTTGTGTCAATAGATAAGAGATTTTTAAGAGTTTTTTTAGATTTTTTTGACTAATTAGAAAAATAGTCAAACCAGTCGCAAAAATAACTGATTTGACTTCGATTATATTAGTTCTTCACGATGCAAATTTGCACATTCATTTTTCATCACAACAAAACCATCGTCAATTTGACTGCGTACAAAATAACTGCGCATATCCCGAATCAGTATCGAATCGCATTTATCAAACAATTCAATAATATCGTCAAACCTTAAACACAATCGATATGTTACAGGAATCATTAAATTACGATTCGGATCACGCCATAAACACCACGAATGATAACGGGCGTAACGTTCATTGAACATCGTGTAATATTCTCTTGCATGTTCATTGTCAAACGCTATCGGGCATCGCAACTCGTAAGCGTTCACAAGATCAAAAATAAACAATTGGTCAACAGCGTAATAAAAATTTAACGCTATATCTAATTGTTTGGTCAAATTTATTACAATACGGAAGCGCTCTATTATATTGTCGTCAAACGCCGCGCCGGTTTCATTTAACATTTGACCGTCGTGTATTTTGCCTTTAGGTAAATTTATATCAGGCGCTGCGTATAACGGGAATTTCAATTTAATCATAAATTATCCAATGTTTGCAAACAGACCTGTTGTTTCTCTGGCTTTCGGTTTGCTTGCTTTTTCGGGTATTAAATTTAACGCTAGATCAACTGTAGTCGTAACAGGGAACGCATTATTGTAATCTGTACGTTCTGCTATTTTTGTCGAGTTGTCTTTGGTATTTCTGATTTTCGTTTCCATGTTTTTTGTCGTGATAGTTAAAGCGATCATAGCGCCTATTGAATTATCAGCGCTAAAATCCAAATACGTATCGTACAATTCAACCGCAGATACAACTTCCGCAGAGTCGGTATCGTTTTGTTTTTTATCTGTTTCAAATTCGGCTGATATTTTAACATCCTCGTTTGACAACAAACTTTTGAAATGCGTTACGGAAACGATAACAAGCAATTCGTGGTCAATTACTTCTTGTTCACAAGTTGACTGCGACGAACATATCAAACGCGTATTGCCTAACGTATCATCTTTCGGCTGGGCATAATCGTAATTATACGGTTTAGGAATATACGACTCGACGCATAACTTGCCTTCGTAACTTGACAACGCTACATAAAACCGATCATTGACGGATTTCATGTTCTTTAACGGGAATTTATTAAAATTGTTTCTGATTGCGATTGCGTCCCGTTTTGATATTGTGAACAACAATCGCAAATTTTCATGACCTTCTACAATCAGCCGCCATTTCGGGTAACGTTGCGAGACGCTATTAGCAAAAATTTGTACCGGAATTTTGTTGTACGTAAAATTGATATACAAATTATCAGATTTCGTTTCAGACTTCTCATTTTCAGGTTTCTCATTTTCAGGTTTATCATTTTCGATTTCGTGCCATATTCCAAGTTGACACGTTCCTGTTTTTGGAAACATTACAAAAAATTGACGAGCCAAAACAAAAGGACGTTCTAATTCTGGTATTGTAATGTTTTGCTGGATGTTTATTCCGACAGCGTCCGTTGCTACTACGTTTTGTTTATCAACTGCGACATGTCGTAACGTGCCGCTGCTATCGTGATCAAGATCGGCTGTAGATTCAGCGGCTAATTGAACGGCGCTAAAAAAGTTAGCGCTGTCAATTGCCGTTGTCCCTTCGACAGGCGTATCGGTTTTATGGAACGAAGGCGCGTATTGCGTTAATACTTCTTTACCGTCAACCGTACACGTAACGTTCAATATCGTTTCGCCTGAAATTTCGCCCGTTAAATCGGCGATTGGTTCGATCAAGTCAAATTGAATGTTTGTACATTTGTCTGGTAAAGCGTTTTTCAACATATCGTATGACAATTTAAACGGACGATTTACGCCTAATTCGCAAGGTACTTTTAGCCAACCGATTTCTACGGGGGATTTAAGATTACACGTAAAAAACGTTTTGAAATAAAGACCGTCAGGTTTAAATACAATTGTTTCGCAACCCATTCGGTCAATTATTGTTTTACGTTTGAACAGATTTAATATTACGTTCAAATCGAAATTCAAATTTAGTTTCATTTTGTTTGTTTGTTTAAGGTTTGGATTTATTTAAACAACGACGTTGTTGTTTTGTCTATTATCTATATGCCATTTAGCGTCGAAAATTTAATTTGAATTTGTATTATTTTCTTGACTTTTTTTGATGATAAATCCGTAAGCGGTTGCTTTATATTTATCAAATTCTTTTTTTAACGTTTCGTAAGTTTGCCAGCACATTCCACTAGGGTCAGTTTCGTGTTTGCATTGGTATTCGCCTTTTTCGCCGTTATCGCCCCAGATTTGCCATCGTGCTACGGCTATATTTTTAACGCTATGTCTGAATTTGTTGTCAATGTCTGTAATATACGTAGTATGACGTTCCCATTGCCGTTTCGTACAAGTCAATAATTTACGTCTATCGGGTAACTCAATTGGATCAAACGGCATATCAGACTCAATTACAACAGTACCGCCGATATTCAGGATCGATATTACGCCGTCGCTTGACGGTATTTTGGTAATAATTAAACCTGCTAATTTTTGTACTATTGGTAAAAAACGTTCAAAATAATGCGAGTACAATAACGGCGATACTCCTGCGTTTTTGTAATGTATCGAATCAGTCCAAGCGTTTAACACGTCTAAATTGTACGGCGGTATCCCGTCAATCAACCACAAAAAACCATACTGTTCTATTACTTGAATTACGTCGTCAATTGGACAACCTGGACGTACAGATAATTTTCCTTTGCCTATTTGATTTCTGGCGACAGCGTACAACCATGCAGGATGCGGCGCTAATATCGGGTATTGCATCCCGAAATAATTTACAGATTTGACTAACAACTTTTGTATTGCAGCCGCTACAGAAACTGCCGAACAATCAGTACTGACTTGTTGCCACGCAGGTAAAGAACAATATCCGTCAGGCAATTTCAATTTACCCTGACGACGCATTACCATTTCAACATTCCACGTAAACGGATAATCAGTCTTGTATCGATCCGCATTTTGAGATATTACCGATTCAAATAATTCAATCATTTTATAGAAACAGATACGATGTTGTTGTTTGTTGCGTCGTCTGAAAAATCACGAATATCAAATAACGAAGAATCTAAATCGCTTACTTGAAAACTATAATTAGGCACGCCTGCCGTATCAAATACGCCTTGACTGTACGCCAAAAACCACAACAAATCGAATAGCCTCGTCGCTTTCGGCGCAAACAAATCCAAATTCTGAACCGCACGCTGAACAGCAGGGTTATGTTCAAAAAAGAACTCTTTCGCTTCGCCCGCAGCGTCGTACAAATCTTGCAACGACAACGTAATATACTTTTCGTTTTCTAACTCTTTAACCATGACAAAAACAGCCTATTATTTATACTTGGCAATTACCGCGCATTCATTACGCAATAAATTCAAAACAAGTTTACTACTTTTCCATAATGTACTGTTTGAAGGTTACATCAGATATTATAAGATCAAAAAGAATTAAATAGAAAAAATTAAATCAGAAATTATTGACTAGACGACTAATTATTAATTGGACGGTTTATTATTTTTTGTTTTTCCATTCTTCTGGTATAGTAGTAACAAAATGAATTCCAATAGTTTCGTCCGCATCCACAATACCTTGTTCTTCTCCCCAACAATGACGATTATTAGGTTTAATTACAATAATTACATTTTCCAATACTTCAACAAACGAATTATGATTTATATTCTGCTGATGCAATTCTGATTCAGGAAAATCCTCTTTTAATTTTTCAAAAGAATCGTTTATTATCCGCATTCGGTCAGGAAACGTTTGACGCTTAACAACATAAAACGCAACTCCAATCATTCCGTCAACAGGTCGAGCATAAATTTCGGCAAAAAGTTTATTTTCTCTTTCCAGATAAGCATTCCAACGCTGCCCAAACACCCGAACATACGGCTCAAAATTATGCATAATAAACTCATCATTCATTTGCATTAGTTTTCCAGATTGAGTCATTTAAGTACATCCTTTTATTTTACTTTGGTACTTTGCCGTTTTTGACCATTTTTTCTAATAGATTGATTGCCCATTGTTCGCTTGCTCGTGGTAGATTTAAGGCGGCTATTATATTAAATACGTTGTCAATCATTACGCTTTGCGATCCGTCTGGTTCTAATACGAAGCCTCTGTTTGCGTCAAGTAAAACCAACGCCCGTTCCTTGTCGCTAAACGCTACTGCTGGATAATTCGGTTTACTTTGTCTTATTGATTCAGGATCAACATAATTCGCCCACCGTTGTCGTAATGTTCCTTCGGCTACTATTTTTGCCAAAATCACATCAACCCACGAATAATCACCGTCAATAATCTCATTGTCCAAAAGCAACCTTTTCAAATTATCCGGATCAGTACGAGCGCCATCCGAATGCAATATAAAACCTAACCGCGAATTGATCGCAATAATCGCACGTTCCGAATCGCCTTTGACTACATACGGATTATCTTTACGTTTGCCTATACGCAGAGTACGTTTGCCTTTGGCTTTGGTAAAAAGTTTAGTCCGTTTCGGTTTGTATTTTGTTGCTTTTTTCATTTACTTTAATCTTTTAACGTATCGTCTTTAATCATTTTTGCTAATAATTCTTTAGCCCATCGATAAGGACCTAATGGTATATCAGGTGTACTATTACATAATTCTTGTAAATTTTCGGTTGAGCCTCTAGCGCCGTCTTTATGTATTATAAATCCACGTTTGGGACTTAACGCTATTATTGCCCTTTCTTCGTTACTGGCTATTACAAACGGGTATTTATTTAAATCTGTTGGGTACAGTGGACGGAAAGACATCGGCAAATTAAACCGATTATATTGACTGTAATCTAAATCCTCTTCTTGAGGCTCAAACTCATCTCTTTTAGTTGTCATATTTTTATTTTTTAATCCTTTAACGTGTCTTCTTTAATCATTTTCAACATCATATCTCTAGCCCAAAGTCGACCTCCTACTGACATTTTGTTGTCGCTATCAACTAATTTTTGTAAATTTTCCGTTGGACTTTTAGAGCCGTCTTTATGTAGTATAAAACCGCGTTTAGGACTTAATGCTATTATTGCTTTTTCATCGTTACATTGAACAACAAGCGGGTATTGACTCAAATCATCTGGATATAACGGATAGCCTATAATCGGGCAGTCAAATTGCGTGTATTGACTATAATCTATCAAATCATTCATACTCATTTTTAATCTCTAAATTTAACAGGTTCTTTAGGAATTACTTCAACAATCATTTTTGGCGGTGAAGAACTTCGACTGTATCGAAGCACTTTTATTTGTGTTCTAGCGGGTAGTGCTATTTCGTCAAGTGAATGCCACGTTGTCCCTTTATTACCTATTGGAATAATATACGAACCAACAGGCACATGAATTTCAATTATACATTCGCCAAATGCTTCTTTATGTTTCGGTTCATTAAAAGCCGTTTCGGTCGCAAATGTTGAAACTATACCCAACCATACAAATTTTTCGCCAACTTTGTGATTGTCAAAATGATTAAAATCATGTACTCTTCGATATAAAATTAACGGTACTTTTGTCGGTTCTGCAATTTCTTGTAACGTTGCGAGGTCTTCTAACATTTGTTTGCCTGAAACTGTTACATTTTTTCCTGTTTTTGGGTTTTTATAAGTTTTAGAATATTTTTTTAAATCGTTTTTTTGCTGTTCTGTTAGTTTACCTTCTGTTGATGCTTTATGCAACTCTTGTAAAGCGTATTCATCTTTTGCATCTCTGTCTAGACTAACGATGCCACTGTACGTTTTGATATTTGAATAAGTTTGAACTGGGCGTACTCCTTTTTCGACAGTTTCTTTTTTTGCCCAATATTTATCCACTAATCGACTATTCAATGTTTTATGTGAATATTTGACGTGATCAAAATCAATTCGTATGTTACTGTCATACGCCACATCAATATTTACCAGATCGTTAAACAAATGCGATAAATGATCTACTTTGTTTGCCGCTTTTCTTACAGTATTAATATAATCTTGAACGTCGGGAAGTTTATTAATAGTATGCCTGTTGAAGTCGCCAGATTCAAGTATTTTTTGATATTTTTTTCGTTTAGGAACAATTTCGGCTAAATATTTGTCTAGATCTATGCCCGCCTCTTCTATCTGTGAAATATACGATCTCGCTTCTTTATACATATCGACAACGTATTTTTCATACAGGATATGTTTTCTTTGTGCAATATCGGCATATTTATGCTTGTACTCTGTAATTTCTGTATCAATTCTTTTTAGCATTCGTGATGCTTGACCAGTAATAATTGAATCCTTGTAATCCGCCGCTAAAGCGGCCGCTCGTAATTCGCTAGCCTCTTCTATTCTTACTTTGTTACGTAATTTTTTATAGTCAGAATCAGCGTCAAGTATCATTTCAACATCGATTCCGATTGCTTCGGCTTCTGTTTTGTCCTGTTCAAAACGTTCCTTTAATTCGGCTTTGGCTTGTTTCAAATTGTTAGCGTGTATCCTAACGTTATCGTCTAATCTTTTTGCGGTATCTATTATTGATTCTTTGGTGCGTTTTATTTGTTCTGTTTTTGTCAATCGTTTTGCGATTTCGGGCGTTACCCAAGTACAACGGCAGTTTCCAGTCCAAGTGCAAAAACCATTTTCCATCACGTAAATCGTATGCCATTTTTCTAACTCGACACAATACACTTTGCCCGTATGTTGCGTGATTGCTCTAGTCAATGACTGCGAATTGACAGCTACGTGATGCAATCGTGAAATTCGATAACAAATAGAATTTATTTGAATTGATCGGTCAATAAATTGTCGACTAACGCTAGGGCTACCGCCGCAACGCAAAATCAAAAAACATAAATCAGACATTAAACGACGCGACGTTGCAAGATAATAAATTTCCGTTTTGCTTTCATTCGTCAACTCAAGATTACGTAAAAATTCATAAACAATTGAAACATCCGCATACTTTATTACGTCGGGTACAAACGTATTATTGCCGTTGTCAATTTGTCGTAAATGAGCCGCAAAATACGTATCGCTAAAAGGAATACTTGTATTGTTAGTATTGTTAGTTTTGATACGGTTTAGAGTATTGTCAAGCAGCCAAACGGCGACGCATTGAGCGTACAATTTAATATCAATTTCATACGAACCTACAAAAACAGTTTTAGTTGACTGCGACTTAAACCGATGCATTCGCGTAGGCAAATAATAACCTTGAACCAAATTTTCATCGGCAATTTTAGCGGCGTCGATAAAATGAAACGACATATCAAAACGTCTCACGCAGTACATTTGGTGATTTGCCGTTACTGTCAATTGGAAGCGTCGCCCTTTGAATTCTATTGCGTTTCCGTTGTAATCGTATTCGATTTTTTTTGTTGCTTTTATGAAATCGGTTTCGCCAGTTTCGGGATTTTCGGACAAGAATAAATCATTTTCAACATCAATTTCAGAAATTGATTTCCATCCTTTGTCGGTAAAAATTTGCGTGTTTGGTTTTGTGAAGCAGTTCGGGTGGACGGGTATCATACCTCTTGCTTTTGCGATTGGTAATCTTATGCCTTCGTTTTTTGCGCAGGCGGGGCAAACTTTGTTGTCGCCTGCGGTGTGCCATTCGGCTACGGCTGCGACTTCTTTTATGCCCATTGTATCGTAAGCGTCTAATTGTGCTTCGGCATGAAATTCAACTAACAAATCGCGTGAACCTGTTATGACGTTTTTTGCTTGTTTATCGATTTCGGCGAGTACGGCGTTACCTATAATTGACGGCGCTTCTTTGCGGTTTACGCCGGTCAATATGATATTTTCGATGGCGGCGCCTAATTGCGATCCTTTGTTTGCGTAATACGACGTATATTTTGTCAACAACGTTTTATGCGTATTGGCGCTTGCCGTGCTTGTTTGTACGGCGGCGAAAAAAGCGTCTTTGTTTCCCGCTTGGTAATCGGCGGGATTTTTTATTTTTTGAGAATAAGCGGATGTTGATTTATGACCGTCGGCGTATGCTCGGTTCACGCCGTGTTTGTACGCCATATCTGAATATTTTGCAATAAACGCCGTATCGATTAACGTTGTTATGCCCGCTTTGATTGCTTGCGTCATTTGCGTTACGAACATTTCGTCGTATTCATACGTAGTAGTTCCGTTTTGCGTAACGGGCGTAACTTGTAATTGTTTCAAAAACGTATTTTTGATCTGTTTGGCAAACGCAGTATAACGTCTCCGTATTTCCGCCAACATCGGTCGTCTGATACTTTGCATTCGCGTAGGGTCTTGCTGCATTGCTGTAGCCACATTTCATCTCCATTATATTTATCGTATTTGAATTTTCGCAATTATACGGATCGTAATAGAGTCACAACGCATCGTGTCTCTATGAATAGTTAGACGGACAACGGTAAACCCCAATGCAAGTGTGAACGGGTTAAAAAGTTTTACCGTGTTTGTGTTGACGTGTTTTGTTAAATTCCATTTTTGCTTGCATTGCTTTTGCTATATCCCAATTTCGACCGTATGCCAAATCCATTAAGCGTATAATCAAATCGGCTAATTCTTCTTCAACTGCCGAAAACGCAGGAATATGTTCGCTTGCAGGATTGCCGTGTCGCAAACCTTCCAGCGCTTCCGATAATTCAGAATGCATCAACGCAATACATTCGCCGTTGTTTCGTTCCTCGTCCCAAAAGCCGGACGTTGCGGATTGGTCAAAACACAACTTCGCAACTTTATTAAATTCAGCGATAAACGCATCGTAATTAAAATTCATTGATTTAAAGTAGAGCCGCAACGCATTGCGGCTCTATAAAAGTTAGCAGGTTAAGTTAAACAAAAATTCAAGGGCGAATAATTTAAAACAGTTTAAAATTATTCGTCGAAAACTATACTTCTTACTTTGGCGTGAATTTCTTTGTAAGACGGCGACCAGCCTGTTCGTTCAAATAAAGCGTCTAAATCAGCCCGTAACCGTTTAGCGCTGCGGGAAACAGATTTTGTCAAAAACAATAATTGTTCTTCTTCGTCTGTAATTGGCGGCGGTTCGTCGGCGTTCAATTCAGATTGTTTCATTTCTTTAACGGCGGCGTGAACAGTTTTTTCGCCGCGTTCTATCGCTTCCAACGTTCCCGTATCCGCTTCACGTTGCAATTTCGTAGCGTCGCTGACTATTCGTTTGGAAACGTTCATAACTTCAGCCGCTTGTTCTTGCGTATAATTTTTGTCTTGCATCGTCGATAATTTTGCGGCTATCGTTGCCCGTTGCGATTCGTTCAAATGCCGCCTGTGCAAGTTACGGGATAAAACGAAACCTAACGGATCGTCGCCAAGATACGTCTCGTAATCAGGTTTAATATTTAACATCGTGCAAACAACAGCCCTGTTCCTGCCATCAAGTATTTTGCCCTCGTACAACGTAATCGGCGATTGCAAACCGTTCTGCTCAACATCCAAACGCAACGCTTCCAATTCATCATCCGAACACATCGGAAACAATACGCACAATTCGTGAAATACAAATTTTTCCTTCATATCTTTTTTACTCCTGTTCTGAATTTAAGATCAACATTTGACCGTGCAGTCAAACGTCAAATAAAATCTAATAAAATTTAACTCTGTAACATTTATCATATTTAATGCCCGTTATAACCAAAAAATTAAAAACAAAGTCAATCATGTTACAATTAAATAAGATTTATCACGCCGATAGGTTCAATTTTTTTAGATAAATTAAAAGACCGAATCATTGACCGTAATTGATCCGTCATGCAATATACAAAATATGAAATTGCAGAATTAGAACGCTTGAGATAAAAGAAACAACCAAAACACAGAAAAATAAACTAGATATAAACGCAGCCTAGAAGCGATTTTGTTTTTTGCGTTAAATTTTTAGAATGGAATTTTTGTCTTTTTATTGTGCCTGCTAGTCAAACAGGCAATCAGCGTAAACGAGTAATTCGTCTAGATCATGTTCGTTGACAATCCACACGCAACGATATTCTTGCTGTTGGTCAAGTTTGTCAAAATCATAAGAGTAAAAACGCTCGCAATCCGTAAACTCTTCGCTTTGACGCAACAAATCTAATTCGTCGTCATAACTTGACCATTTACAATCATACTTTTGAAATAACATACTCATTTCAAATATTGCGTTGTTTTTGATGCAATTGACTAGCATTATTCAAAAACTTTGCATAAACAATTTGCCGTCGTCATTTAAGTCGTTCAATTCAAGACAAATTTCATCGGGATTAAAAGAATAAAGCGAACCGTCGTTTTGCGTAGGAATATCTGAGTCAATTAGAGATATAATGTATTGAATATTGTATTGCTTACAAATTGATTTCATTCTATTCAACAATCTAATTTTTATTCTGTTGTCTAAACCTTCTATAATTCCATCGTGATAAACGAAACGGAAAAATGATTTTTGCGAATAATAAATTAACAACGCAATATCAAACGCCATACAAAGTAATTTTTTATACGAAGTCCCTTCTGATTCCGAAGTTGAGTTTTTATCAATAAAATCAATATATTCGGCGGTAAAATCTATATTTCCCTTTGTATTTTGTTTTATTGAAATAATAGCGTCCGTACCTACAATATCTTTTAACAATTCATTAAATATTTTATTTATGTCTGCGTGATTTCTTTTACCTATTGTTTCTTGAATAGTCTGTATTGTTTTCTGCATTTGATCGCCAATTACTTTTAACTCCTTATTGTACAACGCCGTCTTATCAAGTAATTCTAATTTTTCATTTAACCTGTCAATATCAGACTCTAATATAGATAATTGTTTTTGATACGTTTTGAATTTTGTATATGTATCTTTTTCAGTCAAAAAAGACAATTTTTCACTCTTGGCGTTTTCCAGTTCTACAAGTTCCGTATCAATCGAATAAAGTTCCTTTTCTAGTTTTTTCAAATTTTCTTTCAAGAATTTATTTCGTTCTTCTGAAATAGATCTGTTAAATTTTTCTAACTCGTCGTATTGTTTTTTTAATTTATCTGGAAAGTATAAATTTACTTCGTCAAAAAGCGTTTTTAATTTTTGAACGTTTATAGTATTTTTTGCGTTTCTTATTGATTCTTCAATTTTAGATATTTCATAATTTACGCGGTATCGGTCTGTATGCAACGTTTGAATTTTGAAATCTAATTGTTCAATAATCTCTTTTGAAATATTCTTGTCTTGTAAGAAAAAATTAAATTTATCTATTGTTTTTTCTGCTATTATTTTTTCTCTTTGTTTTATATCGAGTAAACTTAACAATTTATCTTTTTCTGTAATATCAATATTTGCGTCTTGTTTTAATATGTCAATAGTGTCTTTTATCTTTTTTGCTTTTTGTTCCAAGTCTGCTTTATGCTTGATTATGTCGGCGTTAAAACCTAACGCATCAAACACAAACGGTTTCCAATCGCTATGTTTTCCCTTAAATTTATTTAACTTAAAAACGTATGAATAATCTTGTTGAGTCCTTAAAAAATAAGTGATAGACTGCCTGTAAGACCAATTAGTTAAAACATCAAAATTTAAGTAATCTTTAAGTTTTTCTTTTGCTTTGTCAAACGTCAATTCAGTTTCGTCCCAGACAACAGGCGCAATAAAATCGTTTAATTCAAAATCGTTTTGCTTAAAAGATATTTTTGAAGCCGTATTTACGCCGCGTTTGATTACAAGATATTTTCCGCTGTTGAGTTTTATTTCTAAATAAAAAGTTTGATCCGAAAATATTGAATTGAACAAGAAATGGTCGGCGGTAAATCTACCTAGCAACAAAAAATCAATTACGTGAATGAGCGACGTTTTACCCAAGTTGTGCGTATCAGTCTTGTTGGTTTTATCTTGTATCGTCGCCAAGACTACGTTAAAATGTTCGTTAAATTTTACGTTCTTAAAATTCTTATCAGAAAATATTTTTACCAGTTTCATATCGTTACCATATCCGATTGTTGGTTGTAGTTAATTTTGCCTAGTAGATATAAAAACGAAAGCGAATATTCAAACAGATCGCCTATTTCTTTGCCTACTTTTTTAATAATAGCGTTTTTTAAATCATCATATTTTATTATTCCGCTTCTTGCAATTTCGTACATTATCAAACCTGAAATATACAAAACTGAATATTTTATATCCGTGTGTTTGTCGGGCGAAAGCATAATATTAATTCTCCTTTTTTCCAATATCACAATTACAGTACATATAGTGTAACAAAATTCGCACTAGTCTTTTTTTGCCCTTCAAGTCGGCGTTATTATTGACCGTATAATCATAAAACGTTTCTAACAGATTTTCAAATTCCACAAATTCATTTCTTCGTAATGTAATCTTGGCGTTTAACTCGCTTATTGTATCGTCGTATAAATCTTTTAATCCAGCGTTAATTGGAGAAACTAAAAAGGTTTTTATTTGATTAAAATATTCAAAATTACGTTTCATAACGTCGTCAAAATAAGATTTACTTAATTGGTTCAACTCGTTTTTCTTTTCTATCTCAATTTTTGTAAAATCAATAAGATTAGGCAAGACTGTTGTTTTCTTAAAAGTTTCGTTTATTGCTATAATAATTTCTTTTAGGTCAGATTCGTCAAATTCTAGTGGATTCAGTAGATTCTTGAGATTTGCAGTACGTACAATATCAGGATATGTTTGTAAAAGTTGTTGTATTTTCTCATTGGCGATAATCTCATAAACAACGTTTTGTTCATTAAATAACTCGGCTATTTTGCCGTCTTGAACTCCTGTTAGTTTTCTGTTAGTAAACAATAAATAATAATCTAATTCGCCGTTCTGTTTTAACGTTTGAATAGAGATTATTTCGTTTTTCAAGATAGTATAAAAATCGCTGTCCGAGCAACTCGCATTTTCTTTAGTTGTATGTTTTGCTTGAATAATTATTTTTCCATCCCAAGGTTTAGACTCGCTTGGAAAACAATTCGCCTGTCCAATAAAGCGCCCGTCTTTTCCGCCGTCTTTGCCTTTAGTAAACGGGATAATTGCTTCGCCTAATATTTTATTACA
The DNA here is from genome assembly GCA_031277105.1 of Planctomycetaceae bacterium. Lineage (GTDB taxonomy): Bacteria > Planctomycetota > Planctomycetia > Pirellulales > Thermoguttaceae > WRKP01. The sequence goes on from JAISLW010000268.1 coordinate 140,070, forward strand.
AATGAGTATTACAAGTTTTTCAAACTCGTCATCATTTAATTCTTGCAATGGAAATTGACTCATTTTTAAACAATCCTTTCAATAATCTACTGTACCTTAATCGTCATTTTTGACATATAGTCAATTGCAAAAATTATACAGATTATCGAACAACAAGCAAATACCAAAAAAAATTCGTCCTATTGATTCTGTATTTTGTCGAGTGTTTGCACTATTGACTAACATTATTCAAAAACTTTGCATAAACAATTTGCCGTCGTCATTTAGGTCGTTCAATTCAAGACAAATTTCATCGGGAATTATTTATAAATTCTAATAAAAACTCTGTTTAATCTACCGTTTTTATCGATGTCTTTGATTTTAATTTGCAAATCTTGACCGCCTTTTTTATAGAATGCTCTTGAATGGACGATTTTTACATAACCTAAAAATACGTCATTTTTGAATACTTTGACTGCTTTGTTGTCATGTTCATTTTTGGGGTCGTATTCCCATCGTAACATATCGCCTTCTGTCAATAGTTCAGGCGATACGTTATAACGAGAAATGTCGCAAATTTCACTGATAAATGACACTCCATTTAGAGGCGTGTAATCAGCCAAAAGTTCAAAATTATCAATAGCGAGTAATCCTTGCGTGTGTGCTAGCATATAATATTTATCCGACGTGTAACGTTTATCAATTTCCCAATAATCATAATATTTCTGTATGTCTTCCCTAATAGGATTTATAAGACGATGCCCAAACGTATCTAATACATTCTTGGTATAAGTTTTCGTTAAATCAGAAAAAGCAACATAAGAGGTAAAACCAATTTCATCAGCCTTCTTTTGGTCAATCAAATAACGAAAACAAAATTCGCCGTTACTTTTTTTTATCTCGCCTACAACATGTCGATCCATGTCATTACTCTGCCGCCAAACTAAATATAAAGAACCCAAATATTTCATAATAAAACCTCTTTTAATTTATCAAAACGCAATAATATTAATTGTACTATCAACTTTTTTCTGTTGTCAGGTAATTTATTTTCATTCAAATTATCAGGTAAATTTTCATCAATTGTATAAATAATTTGACGAATACGATCTTTGTTAAAAACGCTAATAACCCGTTTGATCTCTTGTATAACAACATCTTTATATTTTGTATATCCTATAAACATTCGTATTAATTCAAAATGGCTTATCTTTTTATCTTCCCACCTAATTTCACATCGATCATTGTTTATATACCTATCCAACAATTCCGTTTGTAATAAAAATTTTTCCACATCTTTGTCTAATAATTCACGCCCAAGACAACTACCGCTATCATAGATAGGCGAAAAAACAACGGTATTGTTATTAGAAGTAGATTTAAGTAAATTTGATAGTTTTCGTATGTTCGATTGTTTTTTATGGTTGTTTATTTCTATAATAAATCCCCAATTTTCTTGATGTCTGTCGCCATTACCAATTAAACTATCAAAAATAATAGTTTTTATTATCTGGTTTACTTGATTTGCTAACTTGTGCGCTTTTAATGCACTCTCAATAAAATGGAATGTGTACTGCGTATATGATTGTTTATTTTCAGGAGCGTATGTATTGTCGTAATTGCGGAGATAGTCAATGATTTCAACAAATGTATTATTAGTTTTATCAATCATTGATTTTGAAATACAACCTATTTTATCTTTATTATATGCAATATCATAATGTAAAGTATTAAACCCTAATTCATTACCTATTGCCGATGCAATAATTTCCGACCAAAATTCATATCTATATGCATCATTACTTCGTTGTAACGAAGTCTTAAAATAATATAATGATCTATCGTCAGGGTTTTCAACAATTGCTTTATTACGAGAACCTCTTGCAACTACATATTTTTTTTCAATCCAATCCGAAACGTCATAAAAATTTGCCATTTAATTATCAGTAATTATCTGTTTATTACTTTTGAGTACGGCGACATTGATTCTGGTGTACAATACATGTATTCTGTGCGATTGAATTATACAGATTATCGAACAACAAGCAAATACCAAAAAAAATTCGTCCTATTGATTCTGTATTTTGTCGGGCGTCTGTTACGTTTGGATTTTTTTGTTTTTTGTAGGCGTGTTCTAATTGTATTCTTACGTAACAGACGATTTTGCGGTTTTATTTGAATTTTTGTAACGATAAAACTCTAGAGTAAACCATTGTCAATGTTTTTATGTTGCTTGTGCTGATTGCGATTGTTGCTCTAACTTGGCGACTAATTGTTTATAGTCTTCGTTTTCGCGGTATAGGATGTTGTCTTGTTTAGCGTCTAGTTGTTGTTTTAATTCGGCGATTTGTTTTCGCAAGATTTCATTTTCATTGCAAACAGCGTCTAATTGCTGTTGTAATTCGGTTGTTTTAGTAACTCGTTTTGTTACAGGCGTTAAATGGTCAACGTCGGTTGTTGTCAATTCGTATTTAACCGGCAATGGAATTTTTTCGTGCAAATCGCGGTCTACTGGCATTAGCAACGACGTAAAACTTTTAACACTGTGATCGCTGTCAAATTGTATAACGCCGCCGTTAGTGTATATTGATTTTATGCCAAGAGACAATATACCCAGTAGATATTTCTTATTGACTACTAATGAATATTCGGGTTTTAATCCGCACGTAGTTTCGGGACTAAACGTAATGCGATAATTATTCATTGTTGACCATACGGTTGTCATTGCGAATTGTCCGTTTTCTAAACGTTCTAATTTTATCAATGTTTCGCCGTCGCATGAGCCGTTGTCGGTTTTGTTAGGGTTGACGGGTAACGCTTTCAATAATTTTATAGCGTTGGTCAAATCAGTTGCGTTAAAATCACAATACGACGTTTCGGGTGTAATTTCAGGAAAGGCGTTTTTCCACGTTACCGGTCTAATCTTATCGGACTTCAAATATAGACTGTAACCGCCTAGATCAATTACCAAGTATTGGTCAATTGTTCCTAGCGTTACAGATTGCGTAACGTCCAACAACGGCGACAACCACAGCGGCAACAAGAACGGTGAAACTGTAAAACCTTCTTCCGTTGTAGGATTTTTCGGATCGTATTTGCCTGTACATTCTTGTCGCCATTGTTGCCAAGCGTCTAATAATCTTTCGTACTCGTCGACAATCCGCAATTCAGAATAATCAGGCAACGCCCATAAGTACGGCGGAACGTCTATGTTGTTATACGCTATCATTCGGCGCCCGTTTGTAGCATACATTTTATTATCCATAATATGTACGTATTCATACATCATGTGAGTATCAGAATACTCTGCAAAATCTTTACATGCCAAAAACGCTTCCGCAAAACGAGCGGACGCGATTGGGTTTAATATCTTATACGGTTCAAAATGGATTGGATGTGAATTACGGTAACCGCTACAATCAAATTCGCTAACGCACAATTGAATTGATTGTTCAATCTGATTGTCTGTAAAATGCAACGTAACAGGTTCGGTTAAATCGTCTGAAAACGTCATTACGACTTCGCCGCTTTTACCCGCAGCCCGAATAAAATCTTCATAAGAAACCGCAAACGGATTGACAATAACATTGTCTGCATCGTTATGTAAATCGATACGAATATATTGATGGTCAAATGTTGTTATCCAAGCGTGATAACCGCTAAATTGAACTTTTCCGCAATGGTTCAAATTGCACATATCGCGAAATTTCTTTTTTAGCGCTTGGGCAATACGGTAAATCGTGGTACGAGGAATAAGGATTTCTTTCATTTCAATTTTCCTTTATAGATTGTTAATTTAACGCAAACGATACCGTTATCGTTTGACTATTATAATATGCCGTTTAGAGAGCAAAAATTAGAATAAAAATTATCGTGATTGAAAATTATTTTAGACCGAAATTTAGCACGGATAAATTGTCGATTTGTTCGGAGTTGTCTTCGGAGATTGCTTTTGCTCTTGCGGCTTGTGAGTTTTGCAATATTGAGTCCGCTTCCTTGTCGGACATATTCAGGAACATCATTAAAAAATCTTTTGGGCAGATTATTGTTTCGATGTTGTTAGACAGATATGAGCCGATAAGGTTTAATTTGTTGTTTGCGTTTTCGATTTTTTGTTGGTCGGTTCCGGCGTTCAAGTCGTCCCATTTGACAAAGAAAATACCGTCTTTGGGCGCTGGCAATTCGCCGATTTGAATCAGCCGCGTTATAAACGGTTTCAATACGAAAGGCGTTAAATAACGTTTCATACGCGTCATTAACGTTTTATTCCATTCGGCTACATCTTGCGAACTTGCCAGATCGCCGCGTTCGGAACCGCAAAATATACGCTTCGGACACGATAGCGCTATTGCTATCAATTCAATGTTTATATCAATGTGTTCTCTTGGCGATTGGACTTGCGGGCTTAACGAATTAACGTGAGCGTTGGTCAAACCGAACCAGCGTTGTAATCCGTTTTCATACGCCGCTATTTGTTTTTTCATACTGTCTAAATCTAATTGCACGCCGGACGTAACATCGTCGACCGCTTCAACGCTGAAACCTGGATAAGCGCCTTTATAAAACATTTCGCCGGACGAACCTGCTATTTTGCGTATATCTAAAACGTTGTTATAGACTAATTGTAAACGGGGCATACCGAATACAGTCGAAGTTTGACGATTATCAGCAAGGTGCAAAACCCGCGTCCAATGCACGTCAAGCGTCCGCATATCAACCATGCCCGTATCGTCTTGACAATTATCAGGATCGTTAAATTGAATCCGATATAAAACAGGTTGACCGTAACGCGGGTTAGAAGTATTAGTCTCAATTTGAGAAACCTCAATTTGACTATGCGCAAAAGCACGCAAATAAATCAATTGATATTTACCCTGCTTCAACGTTTCGGGCAAATATTCAACGCAATCTATCGGCTCGCTCAAATCTTTACCGTCTGAAACGCCAAATAAAATTAAGCCATAAGAACCGATGCCTGATAAAATATCAGCAAGCGTCAACACGCCGTAACATTCAAACAATTCAAACGTCCGTTCTAACTTCTTTTCAAAATCGCTAGTTGACAATTGGTCTTGATCATAAATTTCAGGTTCGGACAACCAGCATTCATTCGGATAAATTGAAACAACTCGATTCGCAATTGCGTTGCGGTCGAATAATTTCTTGTACATCAATTTGTTGACTATATCAGGGTATCCGAATTGCGTATCGTAATCGCGGTTTAACGTATTCGTATCAACTTCGCCGTTTAATCCGGCAAGCAACGACCGTCTGTACAACGCTTGAATTATTTCGTTACGTACTACAACATCGTTTTGCAATTTCTCGTTTTCGATTATTACGTCTTTTTTCAGATTTTTTGCCATTAGATTCTTTTCGGATTTCGTTTGTCTTTATTCGGTTTAATTTCGGGTTTAATTTTTCGTTGTTTGTTTGGTTTAGTTTCGTCAGATTTCTTTTCAGATATTTTTTGTTCTTGCGTTGCGTCGGATTCGTTTTGTTCGTTTTCGGGTTGTACAGTTTCAGACGCAGGTTCAACCGTAGGTTCAGACGGCTTGGCAGTAAAAAACGATTTAATAAACATTACTAAAAAATCGACAATTACGGCTATGATTAGTCTCCAAAATCTAATTTTCATTTTATTTTCTCCCTTATTTTCAAATTGAAAACGCTAACGTTAAAAACCAAAACGTAACTATAGCCGAATTAGAATTTTTTGTGTAATTCTACGATACAATTATTTAGGATTATCGTGGAAAAAAGATACGGGCATATTTTTGCAGAATAATTCAAACGGCATCGTGTGTACAAAAACGTAATCGCCTAATTTGTCTTTATACGTTGTTTCTTGACTTGGCGTTACTGCCCATACGGGCAAACTTGACGTGCTTTTTCTAACGTCAAGAATAAAATGTAACGGAACGTGTATCAATACTTTTTTCTGGTTGCGTTTTTGGATAACAGCCCAGTACGGCGTATTGGCTTGTTTGCTAGAATTGATTGCTTGTTCGATGAATTGTGCTAATTGCGGCGATTTCTGATGTGCCAAAGAATCAACAAGCGACGTTGTTTCCGCTTTACTGTAACCCGCTTTCAATTCAAACGTAATTTTATCTGTCAACGGTTTACCGGCAACATCCAAATAACCAATATCTCCGGCGCTATTTGCAATTGAAATACCTTTTTTCGATTTGACCGTACTCCTAGCGCCGGAGCCTAAATTACGCCAAAATAAATCAGTACGTTTGCCCTCCGAAAACCATTCGCTCAACTCGATACAAATTTGGCGTTCAAACGCTGAACCTTTACGGCTGCCGCCGCCTTTTTTCATTTTACGTTTAGGTTTAACTTTTTTCATTTTCCTTGTATGTTTTTAGTTGTTCGAGTATTTCAGGCTGCGTTTCCCGCAACCGTTTAATCAACGTCGTCGAAGTCAACAATATATCTTTACCTTGCATTTCTTTGATAGTATCTTTCAACACGTTTCGCACGTCGTCGACAGTTAATCCGAACACGTCGCTTAACGTTGTATAAACGTAATTGCGTACTAAACTCAATCGTTTTTCATCGGGCATATTGTCAAGGTTAGCGGGTAAAATTGGTTTAGGTTGTTTCGGCGTTGGCAGCGGCGCTTGTTTCGGTTTAACGCTGACTTTTTTCAATATGTCTTTTACATCTTTCAAACCGCTTTTTACGTCTTTCAAAACGCTTTTTACATCGCTCTTAATCGCATCAATATCGCCGAATAACGATTTCAAAACGCTTAACGCATCCATACCGTTAGACGGCGACGTTTTATACTCATTGCGATTTACAGGTCGGATAGTTCGTCTCATTTCGTTTCCTTATCTAGTTTTTATAGCAAACTACGTTTACGTCAATTCGCTTGTTATATCAAAAACAGGTTTACTTGTTTGTATTTTAATTTTACGCAACTCTTGATAACGTTTCATTGCGTCGGGTTCTAATTCTAAATTATCGACATGTTCAACATTGTTAGGCGTTTTCGATTTCCATTTAATCTTTTCTTCTTGCGTAACATTTGGATCGTATTGTAACGGGTATTTGAACGTATCGGTTTCGGTTGCTAAACGGTCAATTACTTCCCGCAAAAAATAACGTCTGCCGTTACGGTCGGTCAAAATAGATTGCGGCGGAATCGTACAAGAGTCTATTCGTCTGTCTAATCGCCGAAGACTGATTTTATATTTACGCATAATTTCCGCTTTAGTATAAAACGAATTGCCCACGCCGTAAGGTAAATAACCGGACGTATTCGTCGCCCATATATCTATCAATTTTCGTACAAAATATTTTCTACCCGTTGAATCAGTCAAAACAACATTCGACGGCAACTTGCTGACTTTAACCAAATAATCTATCCGTTGACAATTGACTTTATATTTTCGTTGCAATTCCGCAGACGTATAAAACAATTTACGAAAATTATACGGATCGTCCGGTTGTATTTTCTTTTTAGTTTTTTGAGTTACTTTCAATTTCGATTTTGGTTGTTGCGTTAAATTTTTATTGTTTTTATGACTCATAGACATCCTTTCATTATCGTAATTTAACTACTAAACAATTTTCGTAACTTGCGACTTCCCTCCAATAGACGTTAGGTAAATCTTCCCTGATTACGTCGCTGAAGTACGGCATTAAACCTGTAGGAATAAGCGTTTCGCCGTATCGTAATAATTTACGGATACAATCAACGACTTCGTCGTGTATCGCTTTGTAATATCCAATCGATTCCGTATCGTTGGACGAACCCAAAAAATCCGACAATTTCGCCGCCCGTATTGGTTCGACTTTATAATACATCTTATTTATCTCCCGTAATTCTTTGTTTAATTTTCGTAACAATTATTACGCCGTGTAACGTAATAATAATGTATGCCAATTAAACAATAAAAATTAGAGTTTTTTGTTGTACTTTTATTCGTATCGTTTTTTGCGTTGTAACGTCGTTTTGACTAATACGTCGTTCCACACGTCCGCTACAAGTTGTCGAAATTCGTCTTCACGGTTTGAACGTTCTATTAACGTTATCAATTTTTCTTTCGTTCCCGATAAATTCATTTGCGGTATAGTCAAAGTCCCGCCGGATGCGTTTTTACCGGAAGTTTCTATTGCTTTTTCCGAAAGTAAATAATCAATACACGAACCGAGATCGTCAATTCCGTAAGTATTGTGGATGTTAAAATTCACTTTGGCGTATTGACCTGTGATTCTGTTTTTCTTGATACTCGCTTCGCAGATTGAACCTACAGTCCGTTTAATATTGTTTACGTTTTTTGTCAATTCGCCGACAGATTTCGTCCACAATTCGACGTGCGAATAGAATTTTAGCGCTTTGCCGCCGCCTGCAATTTTCGGTGCGCCGTAACCGGTTATATTATCCCGCGTCTGCGTAACAATAATTAAAATACTGCCAGTCTTGCGTAACCTTGAAACAAAACGGCGTATGTTTTGTGAATTAAATTTCGCTTTACCGTCGCCGTAACTCGCTTTGATCTTGTCCGACTTTTCACCGTTGTCAATTTTATCCGCCTTACCCGACAACATCGATTGTATCGCCGATTTGTTACTGTCAAATAATTTCTCATTCGCAAGACTATCCAACGAATCCATCGAATCAAGCACGTAAATAAACGGTTTTTTTTGTTTTATCTTGTCGTCAAGATACGAATAAAACTCTTCAACTAGCGAACTGTATATCGGCGTACCGTCTTTGTCTTTCGCAGGCGGCTCGCATCTGCGGGCTAATTTACTGCCAAAATAACGCTCAACGTCAAACAAAGCGCCGTTTTCTACATCATCGTAAATTAAACGATAATTGTCATAAACAGGATTATTCGCAGCCTCCGCAAGTATCGAATACGTCAACCACGTTTTACCTGAAGCAGAATCGCCGCATAACCAATAATAAGCGCCAGGCAATATCGAAGCCTGCCAATTATTCGCTATCGCAAGATTCAATAACGTACTGCCCGTACTCAATAATTTCGTCTTATCGATCCCGTTAGACAATTGCACGCCAAGCATCGCCTCACGCAACTGTCCCGTTTCAGAATCAGCAGCGCCGTCAACTTTTTTATCGCTAGCCGCATTCGTAACAGATTCAATTACAGGCGTTTCATATTGCTTGCGCTTTGGTTTGTCAAGTTTGACCGATTCAGTCTTGTCAAGTTTGTCAGAATTATCAGGCGTATTATCGATGCTGTTGTTTTCTGTTTTATTTACGTCTGACATTTTCACTATTGTTACGTTTGACGGCGTTTCTTTTTTATCTTTTATCTTTTCAGATTTTTCAATTTCTTTTACTTCTACCATTTTTTGTTACGTTTATTGTTAAATTTAATTCAACGTTAAAGGACAAACAATTATCATTATCCATTCTTATACAATAAAAATATCTCTATCATAATCGCTGATTGTGATAGTCAACGTCGGATATTTTTTGTGAATAATGTAAACAACATCTTGAAATGTTAGCGCCGGTTGAACAATTTTGCTTCCAGCGTAAGTAACGAGCCATGACGGATCGCTATCGCTAAAATACTCCAATTCAAGCGCTTTCGTTTGTTGACCAAGTATATCGGCAACTACTACGTCGTACTTATTTTTCTCCGTTATCCGAATTATAATATGCTTTTGTGCAGGGGCAAAATCAGTAACATACGCTAATATCAACAACTTTTTCACATTTAACCTCGTTTTTATGCTTGATTGGTTTTTGGGAACGTTAGCGTAAAAAACAATTCATTACGTTACATTTGTGCAGGCAGGATTCGAACCTGCGATCTTAAGGTTATGAGCCTTATGCGTTGACCAACTACGCTACCGCACAATCTGGATACGACACAGAGAGATGTACATGCCGTATCCTTGACCGATACGCGAATAGGCGCGTATCAACCACAATGTGTTTTCTTATTGACTAAAACGGCACGTCTTTCAAATAAGCGCCGCCATCGTCGTCTACATCATCGTCTGACCATCGGTCAACGATACTGCTAGACTTCTTTTTTGGCGCCGCCGTTTTAGCGGACGCTTCATCGCCGCTTTCATCAAAACCGCCTTTAACAATTTTCGATTTCTTTGCAGACGTTTTGTCTTCGTCTTCATCGTCGTCTTCTACAGGTTTGGTAACAACCGTTTTCTTTGGTTGCGGTTTAATGGGCGCTTCGTCTTCGTCGTTGTCGTTGTCATCGTCATCGTTGCGTACAGGTTTATTGCTTAATTTTGGTCTCGCAGATTCGCTTTTTGCCGTTTTATTGTTAGCCGATGATTCGTGTTTCCCATCGTCCGAATCGCCTGACCAATCCGAAGTATTGTCGCTGTCGTCTAGGTGATGGTTATTAAACAATGATTCAATTTCTTTGTACGAAAGTCTAACTAAACAACTGTCAAGATCGACCATTTGATCAAGTATTGATTCGTCGTATTTGTTTTTACGTTGTTTGAATTCTATTTGTGTTGCGGCGTAATATTTTTGCTTGTTGGCTAATGCGAATTGACCAATATTTATTTTTAGCGTCGAACCTACTTCAAGGTCGGCGAAATATTGATAATGTTCATCGTCTTCGTCGGCGTTTTTTATTAAATCGTTCAACTTGTCGCCAAACAAAAAAGTCGGTTGATCTAAAACGTATTGTTTACCGTCGTCCAAATTAATGACGTTATACAATTCGCGATGTTGCGGTCGATACGCCTTTATTTGCGCTTGTTCTACTGGATCGTTATAGTTCAACGTTAAAATATGTTCGCAAATTGGACACGGTTTACCCCAAGTATGTTTTGGGCAAATTATTGACGTAATGTTGCCGCCGACGTTTTTATGGACGGCATAATTGCACACGTACCAAAGACCGTCGACGGCGTATTTGTGTTTATCGGGATGTTTCACACGATATGGCAAAACATCCAATTTGACTACGCCTGCTTCGGTAAATTTCAGGAACATTAAGCCATCCGGCAATTGGACGCAGCCTGTGCCTTTTTTCGGTTGCGTTAAATCTTGAGCGTACTGTTTAGCGCTCAAACGATTCGCTTTATGATTCATTCCTACCATTACTAATTTCTCCTATACTTTTCAATCCTTGTTAAAACATGTTATTGCGTACAATTTACTATTTGCGATGGGACGCAACAACGTTAAAAATTACGATTTATTCTAGTCAACTTGTATGCGATAAAATTTCATCGCCGTTAGTTATTACTTTCGGTTTTATGCCCGGTATCGGCATACGGTCTTCACGACTATGTTCGTAATTACAATTACGTTCTTTGTACGCCGATTTATCATTCGGAGCAGCGTAATAAGCGGTAACGTGTAATTGAACCAAACATTCCAATCCTTTTTTCTTGCTTTCCAAAGCGTTAATTGCAGCCGTTACTATATCTAGATCGTATTTACATCTGATTACATGTTGCGCCGCCGCTTTGACCGCATCGTCTGCAAGTAAAGCCGCTTCTATCAACCCTTCCGTTACTTTCGTTAAACCGTAGGATTCCGGATTCTTGCGTATTTCCAAACTCGTATCTGCTCGCAATACTTCTTCTTGCCGTTTCGCTTCTTCGTACCGCATCCTAGCATTCGCAGCCTTTGCAGTATAATTGTAAACCCGTTGCGGATGATTTACCCATTCTTCCGCTAAATTATCTGAATCTATCTCAAAATGAGCCGCATCAATTTCAATTTCCATTTTCAACCTCCTTAATTAAATTATCAATTTGTTAGGTTACTCCTCGCAAAAACGTAATAGCGCCGATTACGCTTTTTAAGTCTTGCAATAAAGTATGCCTTGAAACAAATCAGAATTAGTCCGTATTTGTAAGTTTTTATGCGTTTTTCCACGCCATATAACATGCCCACGCTATACCTGCTTTTTTGGAATCGTAAGTATTGTCTAAAAAATAGTGCATACATTTTGCGGATTTATCGCAATTACTCCAAGCGTTCAACAACGCCGTATTCAACCAGCCTAAAATAGCGTAACGAATAGACTCCGGTTCGTTGTTGTCCAATACGACTTTCAATACTTTCGCAACTTCTTTCCACGTAGGTTTACGATTCAACGTCGTCAACAATTTACATAAATCCGCTATTGACGCTGTAAACGAAACGTCGCAAGATATAGATTTCAACCGCGTCTCATCATCAGGCAATTCAAGTAATTGGGCAAGTTTAACCAAACAACGTCTAGCCGAACCTTCCGAATATTTCGCTAATTCCGCTAAAACAGTTTCACTCATTTCGCCGCTTTCCTCCAAAAGCACGTGATTACATAACTCTATCAGATCGCTTTCGGGAATAGGCTTGAAAGTCAATTGCGAACATCTGTTTTTAACAGTCGGCAATAATTTTTGCGGATCGGTCGTACACAAAATAATGTAAGCGTGATTAGGCGTTTCTTCCAATATTTTAAGTAAAGCCGATTGCGCTTGCGTTGACAACAACGCCGCCTCGTCCATAATCCAACATCGATTACTAGAATCGCCAGATAACGGTTGATAATGAATAGATTCACGGATCGACCGTACCATATCTACGCCAGTTGCGTCGGCGGCGTTAATCTCTATTAAATCACGCGGCGGTTTACAACGTAATTTTTTAGCAATCAACCTAGCAAGAGAAGTTTTCCCGCTGCCGGTCAAACCCGTCAATAATAAAGCATGCGGAACCGCATCCTTATCAAACCAACCTTTGACTATATCCACAATATCATCTTGACCTACAACTTGCCGGAAATTTTTCGGACGATACTTGCGATACAATTCAACAACCCCATCGCCATCACTCATTCAAAATCCCTTTCGCATTTTTAAGCATACTTGAATTTCATTAACGCAAAAACGTCAAATTCAAGCAAGAACAATTTAAAATAAATTATTTGCAAACGATAACGTAACCGTTCATAAATTAGATATTAGATTTCGTCAATTTAATCAATAAAAAATAATCGCAACATATTGACCATTTATTATTCGTTCAAATCGCTTTCGTCTAAACCGTAACATTGTTCGTCCGCTATCCAACAATAATCTTGCGGCGGATCATCGCAATTATCATCAGACGGTTCATCAACGTCGTCAAAATAACGCTTGTCGTCAAAATACCCATCGTCGTAATTTTCGTATAACGGCCAATAGTAATCGTTACTTGAAAATTCATCGTCTAAATATGAATCGTCGTCGTCAAGATATTCGTAATCATCTTCTACGAATTGCCCATACTCGTCGTCAAAACCAAAATACACAATACAAACTCCTTTCAATTGTTTTAAACTGTTCGTACTTAAATTTTAATTTATCGCCGTTTGCGGTTAATTAAAATTTCTATACGCTTATAGCACAAATTTATTTAAGCGTTTCATAGTGTCTGCCGCCGGTACCGCCTATAATTGACCGTAAACGTCTGACTTCAAGATACCGCCTGTACTCGTCTTCCGATAACCGTAAAGCGCCAACTTGTATTACGCGTTTCGGCTCAAGCGCCCGCAACGGCTTTTGAAAAACGCCGGAACGCAATAATTGATCAAATTGATCTTTTAGGACAACTTTGATATAACGCCGTTGACTATCGTCGCGTACTCGTTGTATTATTTCGGGCGGCACGATACTTTCGCGCACCCATCTCTTAAACGTCATCACATCTACAGGAATTAAATACGACGCACGGTCAAACGTATAATACAAATTCGAATCATACTTTCGTAATGTCATTTGCTTAATCAATTTTACGGTCAATTTTATAAGGTTTTTTATCAAACCACGAACAACCTTTCGGCGACACGTCCGCTTCTACTTCCATCCGCGCTACCAAAAAATCCCAATGTTCATGCAATTTGTCTATCATTATTTCACTTGCCAACTCTAAATAAGATTGCAATTCATTTTCGGGAACATCCGCAACTATAGAATCATGTATTTGACCGATTAGTAACGTTTTCATTTTACGCCGCTGCAACTCCTTATGCAGCAAATTCAAACTCCACAACAAACAATGAAAACTTAAACCTTGAATAGGTAAATTTAAAACTTCGTTGCGAGTAAATACGCCCGAACAACGAAAACCAGACAAAAAATCAACATAACCGTCTTTCAAATATTGACTCCATGTTTTCTTTTTCCATTGGTTATATTCAGAAAATCGATTGCCCCAAAAATCAGACTCAATTTTTTTGATATGTTCAAAAAACGAACCTGGCGTAGGTTTGCCGTATTTAATTTCGCCTAATTCCGTTATGCCGCATTTCGCCAAATGATCTAATACAAATTCGCCGTCGACGGTTTTAAGATCGTTTATTTTAGATTGCGACCATAACCTAGCCGCTATTCCTACCCAATACGAACCGTAAAAAGCAGCAAAAACAAAACCGCCTTTAGTAATATTGCGTATCGGTTTACTCACACGCTCCGGAGGCAACATAAAACATTGACAAGCCATATCACGATGCATATCAGACGTTTTATCAGATAAATAACGCAACATACGACGATCATGATGATAAGCTGCCGCACACTTGACCTCCGACCCAGAATAATCTATCTCGACAAAACAATTACCAGAAACACGAGGCACAAAACAAGAACGAACAAGTTTAGCCAACTCCACATCACGAACAGGCATGTTTTGGAAATTCGGGTTTTCACTGTTATGAACGCATATTTCATTCGCTATAAAATTATGAAACTCCTCAACATGAATATCGTAAACATCAACTTGATCCTGCAATTGCTCTACTTTCACAACAACATGATTGTGTTTTGTAATCGATAGAACAATACAACCGTAATCTTCATCAACGTAGTTCATTATGTTTTTTGCTTCGACATACGTACCGTCAGCCATACGAATTAGGTGTTCAGGCGTAACGTCGATATAACCTGCAAATCCACGATGGCGTTTAAAATGTACGCGTACAACTTCACGACGACCCGTTTTACCTGCCCATAATACTTTGCGTAATTGCGGTTTCAATTCATCGTCAAAACAAAAAACGTAATCGCCCGCTTTAACTTCTTCAATTGGAACGCCGACAGAATTTTTAGCATAATCTCTATTGACCATAATAAGCGTACCTTTCGCTACGCAACTTGAGCGATATGACGAAACGCCGCCGAGATTGAAAGACGGGTGTAAAAAACCTTTCGTATCTAATTCATCGCGTATCCCGTATAGATACGTAGCCAATACTTTTTGCAAACTTAAATAGCGTAAATAATCATGTACGAATTCCGATTTAGCCGCTAACAAAGACTCTTCCGAAACTTCAGCCCTGCCTGTATCCGTAAACAATTCGCATTTGTAACCCATGTTTCCTTTACGCGATATATTTTTGCCGTTTTCATCGACTATATTGTCGAATAAAACGTAACTGCATTGTAACCGCGACGACAATTTCATTGTCGAACCGAACATTTTCCGCCATATTTTATATTCAGCATACGTTGTTAATTTGTGCTGCAATTGCGTTATTTCGTTTTCCGTTTGCGTAATATTATTATTCAATAAATCTGTATCTATTTTGATGCCGTTAGTTTCAATTGCCGACAAACAAATCGTACCGTCAAGCAACAATTGAACAGCTTCGCGCGTAACAGGTTCAACGCGATTATTCATATTAACCTCGCAATTGGTTTTTTATTGTTCGTCTCATCTTTCAAACGTTCTAATAATTCATGCAACATATTCATATTGTCAACTTTTTTGCCGCCGTCCATTACAGACTGAAACGTACTCTGTTTCCGTTGCAAAATATCGCAAACGTGATACTCAATAGTTCGATCCGCAACCAAGTACGTACACAATACGTGATTTTTTTGACCTAACCTTCTTGCTCTGTCTTCCGCTTGTAAATGAACGGCGGGAACGAAATCGCATTCGGCAAAAAGAATTTGATTAGAAGCGGTCAAAGTTATTCCTACTCCGGCGGCGCGCATTTGACCGACAAATAATTTCGTTTCAATCCGATCTTGAAATAAATCAACCGCCCGCTGACGATCCGGAATACTCACCGACCCGTCAATCTTCACTACAAAAGGATGAAGCTTTGTTCCCCTAGAAACATAACGGTCAATAATCCCGTCCAATATCTTATGATGCAAACCGAACACGATTAGTTTGCCGTCCGACTCCTCAAAAAACGTATCTATCCAATCGTAAATATGCGGCAATTT
The DNA here is from genome assembly GCA_031277105.1 of Planctomycetaceae bacterium. Classification (GTDB taxonomy): domain Bacteria; phylum Planctomycetota; class Planctomycetia; order Pirellulales; family Thermoguttaceae; genus WRKP01. The sequence continues at coordinate 156,237 of JAISLW010000268.1, forward strand.
CCATTCCGCTACTTGACGCTTCAAATAGCCCAATTTCATTAACATTAACGAAGCGTCGTTGTCCATTTGAGTTTTGTTTGGAAATTTTTCACGATACCATTCGCCAAACGCCATGCACATTTCACGATATTCGTTCATGTTGCTTTTCGATAATTCTACAGGTAATATTTGCCTAGTTTTTTCAGGTAAATCGGGCAATACATCCGTAATCAATCTGCGTATCATGCAAGATTTGACCAACCGTTTATGCAATTCAGGCAACCGCCGCGACCCTTCGTACCTAAAACCAAAACGAGTCAATACAAGTTTAGAATAACGAGTACAAAACTCCCGACGCGACTCTATTCCATCCTTGCCCAAAATCATTCGCAATATCGGATACAACTCAATCGGATGATTCGTCATCGGCGTACCCGATATGCCAATAAAATGCGGAACATTAGAAGCAAGTTTAGCCAACGCTTTAGTACGATCCGCAAAAGGCGATTTAACATAATGGCACTCGTCTGCTACGATAATTGCAGGATTCAGATTTAACAATTGCGGCAACCATTTCTTTAATATATCGTAATTGATAATATAAACCGCTTCGTTGTCAGGCTTCAATTCAAACGTTTTACCGCTAGATAAAATAATTGAACGTTTGTCAAAATGCATCATAAATTCACGCTGCCAATTCAATTTTAACGTCGCAGGACAAACAACTATCGCAGGATACGTTTGAGCGTCAATTATGTACTTGATCGCTTGTATCGTATTGTGCGTCAAAATAAAATCGTTAGTGATATAAAGATGATCCGGCGAATCAACGGCAATACAGACCATTTGTTCACTTGTACCTAATTTTTCAATTTTAGATATTGCACGAGTCGGCGAATATTTACCTGTAATATTAGGATAAATTCTTGATTTGCGAGACGTATAAAACGGACAAATACCATGCGGTAATGTAAACGCTATTTTGTATAACGTTCTCCATCCGTTCCCGTTTTGAAACGGTTGCGTTACTTTAATATTTACATTGCCGCCTAACGATTGAAGTAAAAACAATATATCAGATGCTAACTGACATGAACGATCACCCTCTAAACAAAGTTCTGCTTGACCGCCTGATTCGTTTACGACTCCAATCGTATCCATTAAACCCCGTAACAATTCAATACGGTCTTCTACTGAAGCAAATAAATATAAATCAGGAATAAATCTATATGCGTGCAGATACAGATCATAACAACGACGGATAAGACTATTATTTGTAAAATTTTCAAAACAATTATTATCTATGTTATATGTAGAAACAAACGACCAAAGAGGTTCATCAGGATCGTCAGACTCGCTTTTGACCATCTGAATATCGTCAGGCAAAAACGCCCGAATATAATCTAGTAATTCACTATCATCACTTGACATATATACGTTGTTAGATGAGATTAAACCGCTTCCTAATAAAGCGCCTAACGTGTACGGGTGAATTGGCAATTCTTTTTGCGGAAATTGTACAGGCTCGGTCAACGGTATAAAATAATCAATATTATCATCGATCAATTCTTGTGTTGTTTTGATTAGCGCTGGTTTGTTTTGTTGTTTTCGTTCTGTTGTGTTTACAGCCCATAAATGTTCGGAATTGCAATCGCTGTAAACGCCGTCTTTGAAATATACGCGATATACGGGCAATTTTCCTTGTGGATATTTGCCGACAACTTTACACGGTTTACCGTTGCCACCGTAAACGGTATCGCCTATACGCAATTTTCCGATGTTGCGCCAACCGTCGGGCGTAAGCACAGGCGTTGTTACAGGCTGCGCTTTGCCCACGCCCATTGAGTCGGCGAGCAAGACGCGTCCGCCGAAACGTTCTATTTGGATTACGCCTTGCTCTTGGTACTTGTATAATTTTGTAGTCATTACTTTAATCCGTAATTTTGAATAGTTTGGGCTGCCGCTCTGAATGCGTCATTGATCCGTTGTCCCGACCAACCTGCTTTCAACATTTTACGCGTAAACGATTGAGCGTTACGCCAATGCCAATGAATATGCGGACGGTTCAACATATATTCGTACAATATTAAAGCGTCGCCTTTAAATACAGTTTTGAGATCGGACGAATAAATGTACTCGTCAATATTACTTTTTGATTGCGGTATCAAATCGAAATCGGGCATTGTTACGCAATGCTGATGCATTCGCATTGCTTCGCCGTTTATTTCGTATAACGCATAACGCGTATGACAAGCAACGTATTTGTCAAATTCTTGCAAATCAGGATTGTACTTTTGACAAATTACTAAAAATTTGTCTGTACATCTTGACAGCAATTCGTCTTTATCTAACTTGCAATTATTTTTCCACAAAAAGCGTTTAATTTGACGCTCGATAATAGGCAACACTTTAACGAACAGGTCGCCGATTTGTACGGATTCTTCTTGTGAAAATCGTACATTATTTTTTTCAAACGGACGTAATACATTACGCATAGAATATCTCTCTCATTGCGGTTCGTCGTCGATATTGAACGATTCCAATTCGCGTTTCAACACGATACTCAATTCTTGCGGTTTAGGCGGTATTCCCGAATCAGGTTCGCCTAACGGGATTCCTGCTAATTCTCGTTTTAATTGCGGTTCACGGTCGGCAAAAGCCAGAAGTTCAGACACCGTCATATTCGCCGCATCCGCTATTTCATAAAGTGTATTAAACGCCATCCAATATCCCTGACATGATTAAATAACGTTCCTTCGTTACGGTACGTTGGTTACTATTTCAAACTAATCTTTGATACAGTATGCCTACCTAGAATCAAAAATTAATGACAAAAAATTACGACCCAATTGATCCCCGTTTAACACCTATACTGCCCGTACTTGAAATTCAGCGATTAAAAGTAAAGACGCAATGCATTGCGTCTCTGCAAACAAACGAGTGTAAACGCAAATTAAAATACGAACAATTTAAATAACGGGAAAACAAAAAGATTACGCAATTCCTAATATCTTGATATACAGAATCAATAAAAAATACAAAAAGAAAAAATAACGCAGTCAAACAGTACACTAAAATTTTTTATGAAAAAAACGTGAAATCTTATTTGCAACAATTTGACCGCGTCAAATCCGACAAAAGTTAGCGGTTTTCTGTAACCTATTACTAAAAAACGGTATTAAACAAATCCATACTTGACCAACTGCCCGATAATATTGATTTTTTCATATCGTCTATCGGCGGCAACGATCCGTCGCTAGTTTTGCCTTTCTTTTTCGCCGTCGTCAATATCGCGTTTATCCGCTTCATCGAAAACGTTGTAAATTTATTTAAATCAGCGCTAGTCAAACCTAACTCTTTAATTTTTTCCCAGCGTTCTTTTAGCCTGCTCGTAAACAAACGCGGTACATATTGTTCAAATTTATCCGCTTCTTGTATCGTTAATCTTAAACCGCTTTCCGCTTCAGATAGCGCATATTTGACGTTATTATTGTTCTTGATTTCAGGCTCCGCAGCAATCCATTTTTTTAACTCTTTCAATTCCGCTTGCCATCCAATTTGATGTTCGTATAAAAAATAAAGATGTCTAAAAAAAGATTGTTGCTCGGTCGGCGATATTATTATGTTAAATAAATACGCCTTCTTGTTATCAGGCAACACGTCAAAAGGAACAGATTTACCCGCTAATTTATTACGCAAAAATACATCGTCAAAAACGGCATGAATTGAATCAAAACCCATCGCTGAATTAGCCGATAATTGCAACGACTCAAATACGCTAATATCCGCCAACTTGTCCATAATAAGCATTAAATTAAAAATTAAAAAACAAAACCTTTCACAATTCAGAAGGATTGCAACCGTCTCGGACGCCTAACATTCAGGACGAATACGATTTTAATTGATATAAAATTGCCTCAATTGTCCTTCCAAATTGCCAAAACACTGCGGGTATAATAACGTCAAACTTAATTGTCGTGCATAACGTAAAAATCTGCACACGAAAAAAAAAACACGTGCAGATTTTTAGACTAATTTTAAACTGTTCGCGTTTGCGTTTGCGTTTACATTCGCCTGCCTAGATTTCGGACGGCAGACTTTGACGCTTTTACATCGCCGAATTTCAAGTACGAGCAGCATATATTGCCCGTACTTTAATTTGCGGTCATTGCGTATTTAACGATTGTATTTATTGATTTTAAATATCGCCATGTTTACGTTTCGCCATCCATTCTCTGATCGCAACTGCGCAAAACGGTTTAAACGTTTTATGGGCGCCATTGTCAATAAATTGAATTCGCTCGTCTCGTGTTGCCGTTCTGAATACTTGCAACTTTTCGTCAAATACAATTATTCCTGTCCGCAATAATTCGCCTAAATGACGTTGTGCCGATCTTTCTGTAAAATTTAACGCTTGCATTATCTGTTCAAGCGTGCCGCTATGACCCTCCGCAAAAAAAATATCCAACGGGTATCGCGACAACCAACGCCAAGTCCCATAAGGCGACATCACATCCGACCAATCTTCTTTATGTATTTGTCGTGCAAGCAAAGATTCTTGCGTATTCTTTGTACGGGTACGTTTGGGTTTGTCAGATGCGTCCGTTTTATTTTCCGCTTGCTTCTTTTTCATTTTTTCAATATGTTTCGCTTCTTCATCATTGACTAATTTTGCGATACGAGTCAAATCAAGATTATTAAACTGTTCCAAAACCTCATCGACGGGTTCATTATTGTTTCTATTTGCAATGTCAACTTGCGAATCATTTTGTACACTTTCGGTTGACGGATCGGCTGACAAATTATTTGCCGCCTGTTCGTCTTGTACGCTTTTATTTTTAGTTGACAATTTAGTTGAATCAATTGGTTTACTTGGTTCAATTTGTCCAATTGTTTTACTTGTTTCAATTGTTTTTTGTTTTTGCGTAACTTGCGGCGTAATATTTTCTTTTGTTTTTTGTTTCATTTGCGACAATTTCGCTATATCAACAGGTTCTATTACGGGCGGTTTCATTCTTATATTTCGGTCAATACTAGGCAGCAATTCTTCAACAGGAGCGTCCGAATCGTCTAGTACTGTTATTTCTTGCCCTTTCGTGACCAATTCATAAATATCTTCAAATAGTTCTTGGTATTTATCATTGATCATCATTTGCGGTTCAAATAATTCTGGCAGCGAAGCTACGCGTTCCGCTAAAACGTCGTTACTCCACTTTGACGCTTTTAAACAGCCCAGTGTTATAAATAGATTTACAACTTTTGATTTTGCTATTTGCATTTATTTCTCCTTCATTGATAATACGGTTCATTCGCCAGCCTAATTCGTATTGCCGCGTTTGTAACCGTTTGCTTAACTTTAACCGTAATCGTTTTATTACGTTCAATTGGTTACGTGCGATTACGTTTGCCATCGTAGCCAATTGTTTCCAACCTGCATCCCAAGCGCTGACTCCGACAATATCATTCGATTTATCAAATTCAGCCCTAAACTTAAACGTTACCTTAACGAATTCTCGCAACGCTTTCAATAAATTTTTGCCCTCGTCCGAACATTGCGATTCAATTTCAATAATCCGTTTCGCAACATAACGCTCGTTTGGCAAAATTTCCAACGTCCGCAACGTTTCCAAGTTACCGCATGAATACGCCAAATCTGCTATTTCAGACCGCGACATCCAAAAAAATTCATTCGGTACTTGATATGTTGATTTGTTGATTTGTATATCATATTTGGCTATAAACCACGCACGCGAATGACACAACGCATAAACAAAACTATCGCTGACATAACTTGACCATTGCGGATGCGATACGTCGGGAATATGCAAGTAATCACGCTGGTCTATCCAATCGAGCGTCGTTGTAAAATAAGTCGCATACGCCGAAACTATACGATCAATATTAGACGGCGTTATATGAATATCGCTGCCTAACGATGAATACAAAGCCCCAACAACCCGCGAAAAATACGGAATCCGCTCCCGTATCGCAAATAAATTACGCATACTAAACGATCCCAAAAAATCATACGGTACACGAATACTATTGCATAACTTCAATTTGACCGGATTTTTTACGCTGAATTTATCCGTTACGCAAATCATCGTTTTATCCGTATATACAGACTCGCTACGCAACCACGCAGTCGTCAATATACCTATCGATTGATTGTCAAAATTGTAAATATCTTTAACAACAGGATCGGCAACCGAACCGTCTTCCAAAACTTGCACGCATTTACTGCGGAATTGTGAAACAGATTTGTTCTTGCCCCGTTCCCAAACCGAAAACGAAACCAACCAACCAGACTCAACATGCGGAAACGCCGACGATTCAAACGCTACCAATTCCTTCAACGAAAACGCATCACACCACAATTGCCGAAAACGACTATGACTAACGCCGCTCAAATAAGACACTGGACAAAAAACGCCCAACTTAATATTAGTCAACGAATACTTGCGAACGTACGTCAATATTTGAAACAAAAATTGAATATACAAATCGGAAGACGCACAACCGCAATTCGATTTTTGCATCATTCGCCAAACCGGATTCATTGACCGCGATTGAGTTGAAGTCTTACAAGCCATAGCGCCGACGTTGCTATAAGGCGGATTGATATAAAACAATAATCGCTTGTTATTACGCAACACGTCCAATAAACCCGCAGGTATTTTCGACTCCGTATCCGATAAAAAATCAAATTGAAACAACGTCTCATTCGGATTAGGTTGAAAATATTTAATATCCTGTTGGTCAAGCGTAGAAGAGTATAATTCGCGGAATTTATACTCTTTGGTCAAGTTACGCGAACCTGCCGCACAATCCCATACCGTATATTCGTTTTTCCAATCAGCGCCTAAATGTTCGGATAAAATATTGTGCGATAAAACGACTAATTTACGCGGCGTATAAAACACGCCGTTCTTGTACCTAGCGCCAGCCGTCAATAAATCTGTACAAGTTTGCAATAATTCCAATTCAGCCGCTGATAATTGCGACGATTGAAATAAAAATTCAGAATACTTGTCAACGTCAACCAAAATATCAACGCCGGTCAATTTGCCGTCCAATACATCTTTATTTATTTCGCCGCAAACCAAACCACGAAAAATTACAACCAATTCATCACGCGACGCCGACGACAAAACACAACCAACAAACAACTCAAATAACGCCCTAACTCGTTCCATAAAATTATTTTACCCATATTGTGTAAACTCTATAAACTATGTAATCCTAAATAGATTTAAGGTTTAGAAAAACAAACGGTCAAACTGTATGCCCTATAGATCAGATTAAATTCTAAAAATTAGAAAATTTTTTTAATGGTCAAAAGAGTCAAAAAGTTTTTTTGTATTTTTTGGAGATAAATAATATAAATCGTTTTTTGTTCTTTTTTTTAATTAAGAGGAGTCAAATTTTTTTTATTTTTATTTTTGCGTCGTCAATTGGATTAGGTTTACGTAACTTGTTTTTTTAGCGGGTCGCTTTGCGGCGTAGTTGACATGTTTTGAAAAATGTGGATAGTTTTAATTACGAAAAATTGCAAGGTTGCCCATAACTGCCTTAACACAGGAGAATAATTATGGCAACACTAATAATAGACAAAGGTACGTATCGTATCCAATGGCTAGACGGTAACAAACGACAATCCGTTTCGTTATCTTGCAAAAAATTCAGTAGAAAAACAGCGACTGATTTGAGCGATATTATTGTAGAATTGTTATATTGCAAAAATAATTCTATAATCGTTCAAAACAAACGAACAGTAACGTGGATTGAGTCGGCGAATCCGTTGATTAAACAAAAATTAGCGAAAGTAGGCTTAATCCCGCAAACCAACAAACACACTTGCGACGAACTCTGGGATGCTTTTTTGAATAATAAAACGAGTATTAAACAGAGTACGCAAACATGTTACAAAGAGGCGAGACGTTATTTTTACAGTTTCTTTGACCCGAAAACAATTATTGCGACGATTACGAAATCTCAAATTGAGCAATGGAAATCGCATGTGGTAGTCAAGCATAAATTAGCCGAAGCGACTATTGCGGGCGTGATGAAAAAGGTATCGGCTGTATTTAACTGGGCGATCAAATCGGAATGGTTGCAAAGTAATCCGATGACTGGAGTGCCGAAAGGTTCGTTTGTCAATCATGCCAAAGACAGATTTATTTCGATAGAGGAGTATGAGAGATGGATGCGATTGACGGACGATCAGGAATGGCGAGTAATTTTGTCGTTGGTGCGGATTGGGGGTTTACGTTGTCCGTCGGAGGTAGCGGCGTTGAAGTGGGACGATATTGATTGGGAGAACAATCGATTTTACGTAACGAGTGAAAAAACGGCAAACATAAGCGGACATGAGGGGCGGGTTGTGCCGTTATTTCCGAGATTAAGACTGGAACTAGAAAAATGGCGACAAGTTTCGGGAGAAGATGTTAGTCATGTTGTAGTGAGAACGGGATCTGGGATAAGGTGTTATTTCTTATCGGTAATGGTCAAGAACAATATTATTATACAGAGACCGTTTGACAATATGCGGGCGAGCAGGTCGACTGAAATATTCTCCAAGTTTGGGGAGTATTTGGAATCGAAGTGGGTGGGACATAGTACAAAGATAGCGTGCAAGCATTATTTGCAAGTGCGGGAGGAGGATTATGAGCAAGCGGTATCGATCAAAAATTTCGTGTAAAAATTCGTGCAGCAAGTGATTGAAATAGGTTGCAAGCGATTGCAATAAAAAACCGCATCTCAAAAAACCGCCCTAAAATTCACCCCCTTGCAGCACCCTACAACACCACACAAAACAAAAAAGAAAACCAATTAACCCTGATAAGGGCAATGCGTAACAGCCCGCCGTAACACGGCGGGTTAAAATTTGTCCATCAATAACACACCGTAATAACACGCTCTGAAAGAGCAATGGAAAATAAAATTATTGTAACCGTTCACGGTATTTTTTTATTAGGGTATCTCTAAAAATTCATTTTTTGTAAAAAGGTAGGCGATGTTTCGCCGAAACGTCGCAATAGAGTTTATGCTACCAATAAATTTTAATAATTCATAAAATCTAAAATATGTTTATTTTAGATGCGTGAAATATCAAAATTTATTGATGTCGTAAACCGTAATGCGGCGTTTCGGCGAAACGCCGCCTACCTGAACAAATGAATTTTTAGAGATGCCCATTATTTAATTTTTTCGTTGTTTTGTCTTCGTCCCGATAGGGACGATATTTTCATAACCGCAGGTCTCTGACCTGCGGTTAAAAGTCCGCTCACAACTCTGCCCCGATAGGGACAGGACAAATAATGTCAATAAAGTCCTGCCCTTTCAGGGCAGCAAGATTGGGCGGCTTTTTACCGCAGGTCGCAGACCTGCGGTTAAAAGTCCGCTCACAACTTTGCCCCGATAGGGGCAGGACAAATAATGTCAATAAAGTCCTGCCCTTTCAGGGCAGCAAGATTGGGCGGCTTTTTACCGCAGGTCGCAGACCTGCGGTTATGAAAGTTACGCCCTTATCAGGGCGAATATTTTTGTCGACTAAATATCAAAAAACAAAATAATCATTAAAAACATTACTGAATAGTTACTATTAAACTAATAATTATACACGCTTGCTGTATAATTACTAACCCTTAAATTAAATTAAAAACATGAAAACTACAACCGCCAATTTAAATCAAATTTTACCTTCAACCACAATTTCAACAACAAATCACACGCTCAATTTTAAAACGTTTTTGCATTCGTTTTATTGCGTTTTTTGTTGTTTAACAATTTTTGTAACGATAAATCAAATGACGCTTGCCCAATCCGAACCGGACGCAAATAAACCGGACGCAAATAAAACTGAATCGAAATCAGTCGCAACCCCAATAATAACTAAAACCGAAGCGGCTAATCTTGGAGTAAAAAATAAAGAGTTTATGACGCGTTACGAAAATTACGCCGAAATTATAAAAAAACTCACAAAACTAAAAGTCGAATACACCAACGCAAAACCCGACCGCGCAATCGAAATCGATAACGAATACAACAACCTACTAACAGAAGGCGCAAAAATAAGCAACGCTATGCTCGACGCAGGAATCGAAGCATACAACGAAACGCCAAATAAAAATATCTTTGTCGATAACTTCTTGTTCAGCAAATTGATTTGGGAATTTAACCGCGATAATTTTGAAGTCGCGGTAAAAATTTTCAAGTCGATAATCGACAAAAAAATACCAGAAGAAGCGGGGGTTTTATACACGTATGCAGGATTGTCGGCAATAATGACATGCGATTTCAACGAAGCGGAAACATGGTTAAAAACGGCAAAAGAAAATAAATCTTTCGACCAATACATAAAATTATTGCAAACTACACAATCGCAAAAAACAGACGGACGAATGTCGCCCGAACAAATTAAAGCAAGAAACTTCGTCGCTTGGAGCGAAAATATTGCAAGCATGAAAGCGGATTGGGAAAAAGAACAAGAAATACGCAAAATTGAAACCGAAGCCAATAAAGACCCAAAAACAAAATTACCGCGCGTCGAATTAAATACAAGCAAAGGAAAAATCGTTATCGAATTATTCGAAAACGAAGCGCCAAATACAGTCGCAAATTTCATATCGCTAGTCGAAAAAAAATATTATAACGGGACAAAATTCCACCGCGTTCTGCCTGGATTCATGGCACAAGGCGGAGATAATAACGGCGGCCCCGGATACAGAATCGACGACGAATGCAAAAAACCAGAAACAAGAAAACATTTCCGCGGCTCGTTAAGCATGGCAAACGCAGGTCCAAACACAAACGGCTCGCAATTCTTTTTAACTTTCGTCAAAACAGAACATCTCGACGGCAGACACACCGTTTTCGGACGCGTTGTTGAAGGTATAGAAACGTTAGCGGACATACAACGCGTCGATCCAGACGATACCGATACGCCGGTAGGTTCTATCGATGAAATTATCGAAGCAAAAGTCCTAAACAAACGCGACCACGCATACGAACCCGTTAAAAGATAACCGTTCACGAAATTTTAGAATCGTATTTTAGAGGATAGTGAATAGGGGATAGGGAGTAGATTTATTGTAACAATAAATATTTGTCCGACCTGTCCCGCTAGAGACAAAGATTTTGATTTCAAATTTAAAATAATCCTTTTAAACTGTTCACACTTGAGTTTGCGTTTACCTTCGCCTGCCTTGCCTTCGGGCGGCAGGCTTTGACGCTTTTAAATCGCTGATTTTCAAGTACGAACAGTATAATCTGCGTAATCTGTGGACAAAAAACTTCGATCCACAGATTGCGCAGATTAGAAAGATTATTTTAAAAAATTCCGAATCCCGAATTTAACAAAACTGGAGAGATAATTATGAAAAAATTTTTATGTAATTTTTGTTTTATAAATTCATGTTTGCCGGATAGCGAAAAATTTTTTACGTTATTTAGTTGCAAAATTGTAAACTGTTTGATTTCTATTTGTCGCCCTATATTGCCGCAACAAATTTATTCGTCTGCAAACAAATTCGTGCGAAATTACGCCGGCGAAAATCTAATTACGCGCCGTATAATTGCAATTAGAACCGGAATTATATTGACCTTGTTCTTATTTTCTTTAACAACTGCAACAGCACAAATTACGATCACAGAAAATACGCAAATTGAAAATAACGCAAATAAAAAACATAACGACGAAGCGACGCAAAAACTTTTACACTCGCCAAATTTATCACTTGACGAAATAAAAGAATTGATCAAACTCGGCGCCGACGCGCACGCACAAAATCCAGCAGGTCAAACCGTATTGCACGAATACGCTAAAAAAGCAGACCTCGAAATAATTAAATATCTTGTCGAACAAGGCGCAGACGTAAACGTAAAAAATAGAACTGGTCAAACGCCATTGTACTTATTTTTAAATAACGCATTTCACGGACCTAATAAAAAAAAATCAAAAGAAATCACAGAAATGACAAAATTTCTTGTCAGTAAAGGCGGCGATTTTTTTGAATGCGATAAAACCGGCAGAAGCCCAATCCTTGCATATTTTCACTATGCTAAAGAACCCGATATTGATCTTTTGAAATCGGTTATCAATAAAAAAAATGTCAACGATCTCAATAATCACGGTCTTACGCCGTTGCATTACGCTATTATGAGCGGCGCTAATATTGACGTAATAAAGTTTCTTTGCGAAGATTGCGCCGCCGACGTTAATATACCTAACAATCAAGGCAAAACGCCGATACGTTTTGCGGTTGAATCTTCGCGTAAAGACGTAATTACACTCTTGCTCAATAAAGGCGCCGATATTAACGCTACCGATAATTCTAATATATCAACATTGCAATACTTGATCGAACAGAGGTCAGATAAAAATTTGATCAAAGAAATTATAACAAAAAATAATATCAACGCCGGCGCCGCTTACAAAGGCGTCGATACGCCGATCCATAAGGCGCTGATGCAAAATAGAAATCAAGATAGATTGAAATTTTTTGTCGAAATAGGCATTCCCGTAAATTCACGCAACCAAGCAAACATTACGCCGCTACACATCGCCGCAACAATGCCGCAGCATGATGATTTTGTAAAATACTTGCTAGAAAACGGCGCCGACGTAAACGCCAAAGATAACGATAACAAAACGCCGCTACATCACGCCGCCATCTCTGATAATAATACGTCAAAAATCATAAAACTCCTAGTCGATAAAAAAGCAGACGTAAACGCAAAAGATAATAACGATAGAACGCCGCTATTCGAATTACTAGATAGCCGAAAAGATAACTACACAAAATTTGCTCTGCTAAAACTTCTAACAGAAAACAAAGCGGAAGTAAATTTAACTGATAAAAATTTATCCACGCCGCTACACGTCGCAATAAATCCGCAAGCCAATAGAGACCCAATGTATAAAGAGCATGTATATAGAGAGCAGAACGTTTATGAAATTGCTGAATTGTTGCTCAAAAAAGGAATAAACATAAACGCAAAAAATAAAGACGGAAAAACCGCTTTGATGATTGTTGCCGATCACGCATTCGAGTCTAATCAACGTCAACAATACAATATTTCTGATACTCAATTTAATTCATTTCTAAAATTATGCATTAAATACGGCGCCGACGTCAGTATTAAAGATAATAACAATTTGACGGCGTTCAATACGATTGTCAGGGCAAGGCTGATAGTTGAAAAAGATATTTTGAAAACGCTAATCGAAAAAGGTAATGATATTGACTGGTCGAAAGATAATATAGCCGCGCCAGTCTGGTGGGCTTTAATGCAAAATACCGATCAAAATACGCTCGAATATTTCAAAAAACATAAAGCAGATTTCAAAAAGAAATATAGAGATTCCGACGAACCGCCATTGATACTGATGATGAATAATGAACTTCAAAACATCGGCGATAATGGTTTGGATAAAGTTAAATTTATGGACAAAGTTAAATTCATGGTTGAATGCGGCGCGGATGTAAATGATAAAGGCGAAAATCAATTAACGCCGCTCAATTGGTTGTTGACGCAGAATAAACCTGATTTTGAAATAGTAAAATATCTAGTCGAAAAAGGCGCAGACGTCCAAACAGTCGATAACAAAGGCAACTCCGTTTTACACTCGGTAATTTTTAAAAATAAAAATTACCCTATACGCATCGTATCTTCAATTGATGGGATATCTAATATCGTCGATCCTACGCCTTCTATTAATATTGACGACAATGACAATTTTATTGATGATATTTTAAAAATTGTTAAATATCTTGTTGACCGCGGCGCCGATGTAAATTTGCCCGATAAAATAGAGGGCGCTAGACCTGTTCACCTAGCCGCCAAAACTGGCGCTTACGAAATCGTAAAATATTTAGCCGAACAAAAAGTACAGTTAAACGCTAAAACAAACAAAGGCGAAACGCCGCTGTTTTTTGCGTTAAGCGGTCTGGCAAAAATTGATTTAATAGAATATCTGATAAAAAATGATTGCTCGATTAACGAAAAAAATATTGACGGTCTAACGCCGTTCTTTATAGCGACACGAAATTCTTGTATTGATCTTGATATGATGAAATTCATTTATAAAAACGCAAACATAAATATAAACAACAGAGATAACGAAGGAAACACGCCGCTCATTGCCGCTGTTAAATATTCTAAAAGGAACGATATTATAAAGTATTTTATTGAATGCGGCGCAGACGTTAAAGCGGTTGATAACGAAGGACGAAACGTGTTGCATTATATTAAAAATAATTATTATTTAGATGGACATGAAAATTATTTTTTATCATACAACTATTGTACTTCTATTGACGCTGAATATGTATCGCGTTTTGTTCGTTCTGGAGTTGATATAAATTTAGCGGATAAAAAAGGCATGACGCCGCTGCATTATGCCATCTCGTCGGGTAATGATGCTGAATATATTTCGCAACTAATTAAATTAGGCGCTAATGTCCATGCAAAAAATAACGCCGGAGAATCTGTTTTGTTACTCTTATTGACAAATTCATTTATTAGTAACAAAGAGAATGTAAAAAAAACTATGAAAGCGCTAAATATAGATTTAAAAGATCAGCGATATGAAACAATCTTGCACGATATTATAACGAGACTGGCGCTTACTAATAGAAAAGAAGAAATAACGCCGGTTATGGAAGTTCTTATTCCGGCAGGTTGCCCGATAAATTCACGCGATAGATTTGGTTCAACGCCGTTGCATGTTGTGATTGTAAAATGTAAAGATAATCCTAGCAGCTTTAGGAATCATACAGGATCTTCGATAGTAAAATATCTAATTGACAATGGCGCCGACGTCAACGCCAAAGATAACAACAACGCAACGCCATTACACGACGCAGCCGAACATAATCCCAATCCGAGTGTTTTAGAAAATTTAATCAATGCCGGCGCAGACGTAAACGCCAAAGATATTTACGGAATGACGCCCCTAGATGTTGTTGGCAGTACGGAAAAAACAATAAAAGAAGATATTCTAAAAAACGCAATAAAACAAAAAACAAAAAAAACAGAAAATAACGTACAAAAAAAATAAACTGAATTTCTAAAAATTCATTTGCTCATGTAAACGGCATTTCGTCGCAGCGCTTAATTTTTTGTGCCGTATTACGTTTTTTGATACCGATAAATTTTAAACTGCTCAGAGAATTTTCATAAAATGATTTGTACAAAATTTTATAGATATTAGGAACAATTTTCGTTACAAAAAATCTATTTCTCCTAATTCCGAATTAACCCAAACGATCCCCCCATCTCACAAATATTAATATTATGACAAAAAATTCCCCTAAATTATTGCCTTATGGCAATGCTGATTTTAAGAGTGTTCGGACGGAGAATAATTATGCTTATGTTGACAAGACGCGATTTATTGAGTTATTGGAGAAGGAAAGCAGTAAGAGCAA